>DWYK01000183.1 GCA_019118705.1 Candidatus Merdibacter merdigallinarum
GATTTCGCTATCCCTTCTTCTCGCCTGTGCCTCACGGCTACAAACCTTGGGAGTCGCTATGGGGTTGCTCGGCAACTAGCTCCCTTGTGGACTTTCACCACAGACAGACGGCATGCCCGTCATACAAAAAAACCGCCGGTGACCCGACGGCTTTTTCCTTCGATCAGCGAAGGCGATGACGAACAAAACCATATATCGCAGTGAATAACAACAAAAGCGTACTGAACAGATACAGCATCGGAATGACCGTGAACACCGGAAAACCGCTCTGTTGTTGGGCAAGAAGCGTATTTGCACTGTCGATGGCCCCGATCGGAAGCAGAGGAAAGAGCACTTGCTTCTCCTCTCCAATAAAGCTGAGCAGCACGACCGGCAACAGCTGCAGACTGATACCGGTCAGCAGTTACAGCAGTTCTCCCGGCAAAAAAGCGAGCACTACTTGCAATGCGATGCAGCCGATGACCGCAAGCATCGCCCATGGCGCATGTTCCTTCGCCAGGATCAGCCATCCCTCCTGCTTTTCCATCAGCTGCCGCAGCCAGGGCAGACACAGCAGTGAACCGACCATGAGAAAGAGGAAAAACAGGACAGGCCACAGTAACTTTTTCCGGTTGTCTTTTCTTCGTATCCAATCCCGACACTTCTGCATAGTGACATCCTTCCGTTTCGTTTTCATCAGATATAACCATTGTTCCCGCAAAAAAGATGGATAACCTAACAGGTTTTTAAAAAAGCGGATGCATCCGCACCCGCTGATCAAAAACAGGATCATTCCATTTCCTGTCAGATGGAACGATCCTGCTATTCTTTTATTGATCCTGTTTGGCCAATCCCTTTTCCCGGGAAATCGTCCATAATACCCGCGCGATCCGTTCCAGCGCATCAAACACTTTTTCATTCTCGCGATAAACGCCCAGAACGATACGGAAGCCCCGCTCACCGCCAGGTCCATAGTTGATACCGTCATTTACCGACACATTGGCTTCCTTCAACAGGCGGGCACAGATCTCACTGCTGCTGCCCAGTTCATGGATATCGACCCAGCACAGAAAACCGGACTGTGGCAGCTGTACCTCCACACCGGGAATATTCCCTAACAGTTCCACTGCCTTATGCCGGCGCGCATCATAGGCCTGTGCATACGCTTCCATGAACGAAGGATCCTCAAATGCCGCGATGATCGCCTGCTGAGATGCCGTATGCGTTGCCCCGACCACGCTGACCGCACATCCATACAGTACATCCATCACTGTATCATCCGCAATGATCCATCCGACACGATAACCGCTGAGACCAAATCCCTTGGATGCCGAGCAGACCGTCACCGTATGAGGGAGCATCCCTTCCATCGCAGCCGGAGCGATCATCGGATGTTCAAAGGTGAAGTCCTCAAACGCCTGGTCGCAGACGAGCACCAGATCGTGTGTCAGGACCGTTTTCCGAATGGCAGACAGGGATGCCTCGTTGAACACGGTCGTCGTCGGATTGTTGGGATGGGTCAGTACGATCATCTTCGTGCGCGGTGTGACCAGCGATTCCAGAAGCGCACCGTCGATCTGATAGCCGTTTTCCGCCTTCAGTTCCATGAAGACCGCCCTGGCATTGGCCATCGTTATGTTCTGCAGATTATTGGGATAGCAGGGTGTCGGTACGATGACCTCATCGCCTTCTTCCAGAAACGGCAACATTGCAAAATAGAGCGCACTGTCACTGCCCGGGGTGATGATGATATTGCGCGCCGGGTCCAGTGCCAGACCATAGCGTGTTTCCCAGTGTTTCGCAATGCAGGTGCGCAGATGCAAGTTTCCGGTCGGTGCAGTATAGTGCTCCCCATCCGCTCCTTCGATGGCGCGCAGGGCCGCTGCCCGTACATGTGCGGGAACGGCATCATCCGGCTGAAACGGATCGGCCCAGCTCATCATATCGACACCGGCGGCGCGCATCGTTTCAAAACCGTCACCGACATCTGCTTTCTCCACGCTGGAAAACAGACCGCCTTCAAACTGCTGAAATGTTTTTTTCATCTTAGACTTCATAGAACTGCCTCCTGTGCATCGTTCGCGATGCGATAAAATTCAGAATGCCTGCGCCGATCAGCAGTGCACCGCCTGCCAGCGACAGCAGATCCGGCACCTCATCAAAGACCACGATCCCGATGAGGAATGCAAACAGGCTCTGGGAATACAGATAGACCGAGATCTTCGTCGAGGGCGCATAACTGTAAGCGAGCGACAGAAAAAACTGTGCCGCTGCGGTCACTGCCCCCAGCAACAGCAGGATCCCGATCTCAAAAAGACCCAATGGGTGCATCCCCTGCCAGAGCGCCAGCGGAAATGAAACGATCACGCTGAACACCATGAAAAAGAACGTGATCGAATACGGAGATTCTCCCTTCAGACGGCGTACGACCGTATACGCCAGACCGGCGAAGAAACCGCCGCCCAGCGCCAGCAGCGATTCCTGTTCCAGAAAGCCGCCGGTCGGCTTCAATAACAGCACGATGCCGCCAAACGCGATGAAGATGGCAAGCACCTGTCCTCGGCTCATCCGCTCCTTCAGCCAGACGACTGCTGCGATCAGCGCAAAGATCGTCGAGGTGGAGCTCAACAGCGACAAGTTTGCGATCGGATACGCATCTGTAGCGGCCGCAAAGACGAGAATCGTCGACAGAAACCCGAACAGCGAACGAAAGAACAGCAACTTTGGCTGTGCCCCCATGAGCGGCACCTTTTCCTTCTTGCAGAGCATTGCCATGATCACGGCAGCCACCAGTGAAAAATAAAACGTCCGTTCAAAGCTGCTGAGATAATACAGCACCTTTCCTAATGCCTGCTGCGAGGAAAAGAGAAAGGAAGTCAACAGCAGATAGCAGACTCCCTTTTGAATATTCTCGCTGCGCAAGGTCATCCCTTCGCCTTTGCCTTGTGCTCTGCCAGCATCCGGGCAATTTCCTCTTTTGCCTTCTGTGCATCGCTGTTTTTGACCTGGTGGCGGAACAGCGAGCTCAGCTCCATCTCCATGCTGGCCTTATTGACACGCAGATCCGCACTGGCCGTATCATTATAACGTTCACGAATCTGTTTCTCCAGTTCTTCCATGCTTTCCGGTACGACAAAGACCGACAGTGCATCCGGATAGCGCAGCTTGATCTGACCGACGCCCTGCGCCTCCACCTCCAGCAATACGTTCTTTCCGATCCGCAGCAGGAAGTCGATATACGCTAATGGCGTACCATAGTAATAGCCGTCAAACTGCGTATATTCCAACAGCTCATGTGCGCGCACCGCCTCCGCAAACGTCTTGCGGTCGACAAAATAATAATCGCTGCCGTCCTTTTCCGTTTCCTTTTGCGGACGCGTCGTCATGGAAATCGAATAAAACAGATGCAGGCTTTCATCCTCCAGCAGGCAGTCGCGGATCGCTCCTTTTCCGACGCTGCTGGCTCCGGTCAATACAAGCAATGTTCCCTTACTCATACAGGCTCCTCCTTATTTGATCAGCGTGATCTGATCTCTTCCCTCATATAAGAATTTTACACCATTTTCATCCAATAAAACAGTTTCTTCCGTATAAATATAATAATCTTTGTTTTTGCATGGCACCTTGACATTCAGCTCCAGCGCATACGTCGTATCATTGTCCAGTTCGACGTCTCCCTTGACCGGGATCGCGCTCTGCTGGTTCCACAGCCCGATCGTCGGACCCGGGCCATGCCCGTACATGTTGCATGGATGAGAGTACAGTGTGGCCTCGATCCCCTCTTCCTTCGCCTGTGCCAGCGCTTCAGCCAGCACTTCATTTCCGGTCTTGCCCGCCTTCATACAGCCGCGGACGATGTCCTGGAAACGGTTGTTGACCTTCATGCCATTGGCCAGATCCTTTGGAATGGCGTCTTCTCCTTCTTTTGCGACATATGCCAGTCGCTGGGTATCCGTACACAGATTCATATAGCGAATGCCAAAGTCACAATGCAGCAGATCACCGCGTCGGATCACGCCGGTGATGTGAGAGTCGTCACTACCTTCCCGCTGCAGATCCATCGTCGGTTCAAACCAGTAATCCAGGCCCATGTCCTTGACCTTCTGCATCATGAACCACTCCAGATCCTGTGTCGTCGTTACGTCCGGCTCAACGACTTCCGACGTATACATCGCATTCATGACCGAGAAGGCCGCCTCTACGACCTCCGGCAGCAGCTTTCGCTCCGTCGGCGTCCGCAGTTCCATCAGCTTGATGGCCAGATGATCATCGCTGATCATGCGATCCAGCCACTTTTCATCCAGCTCCTTCAGCCAGGTAGTGTAGATGCCCATGCTCAATCCGTCACCGAAGGCAAAGTCCGCTGAGGCGTTGATGGCGATCTTCTTTGGATCGACCTCTTCCAGCAGCCGCTTCAGCGCATCCATCTGGCTTTCTTTTCCAAACTGCCAGTACGGCGTATAGAATGCATTGAGATGTTCATCCGGCATGCTCAGCGAATAACGGATGACATCCTCTCCATCCTTGACGAACGCAAACATCGTGATCCTTCTCGCTGTCGGATACTGTGCCGGTGTCAGCGCACGAAAGGTCGGATCTTCGTTGTACTCTTTGGAGGCATGCAGCCACAGATCTGCTTCACTTTCCATCATCACCCGGGGCAAGATGGTCTCCAGACGCTCTTTCAGACATTGATTGCGCAGTTCATATTGTTCCTTCACACTACGGATATTCATGATCTTCCTCCTTTTTATCCTTATTATGAAATAAGGCACACAGTTCCCTGTGTGCTTTATTTCATACGCCCATCCGCAGATGGGCGCAGGAATTCGATCGTCTGTCTTACTCGAAGTAAGCGTGTGTCAGATCGTAGTGACCTTCTGGTGAAGAACTGATGTTCGTCAGGTTCTTGACCTTCAGGAACGGCTCTGTATATCCGAACAGCGGGATGATGTAACCCTGCTCGATCAGATATGCTTCTGCCTCATGCAGCTTCTCCATACGCTCCTGGCCGCTCAGCAGGTTGGCCTCGTTGACCATCTGCTCGAATTCAGGATCATCCACGGTGTTACCGCTTGTCGTGGAACCAACATACATGGACAGATAGCACATTGGATCCAGATAGTCCGCCGTCATCGCATGACGAGCCAGTTCAAAGTTACCGGCATCACGGTCGTTGAAGAATGCTTCCTTCTCAGAACCGGACAGCTGCAGATCGATATAGATCTCACGCAGAGATGCCTGCATTGCCTCAGCAACTGCCTTATGCGTTGCCAGGTTGTTGTACTTGTAAGTCAGCGTCAGCATGTTGTCCTCGCTGTATCCCTTCGACTCCATGATCGCCTTGGCAGCTTCTACATCGTCTTCGATCAGATGTCCGCCCTGCTCATAGAAATCGTTGCCTTCTGCATCCGGAATACCACTTGGGATCAATGCATACAGATCATAAGAATAGTCATCGCCGTAACCATATGCGTTACGTGCCGTCGTACGGCCGATCGCCATGGAGATCGCCTGACGGATCTCTACGTCTTTCAGAGCAGCCAGACCATCCGTAGAACCATCGTTTTCTTTACCGGCATTGACCAGTACGAAGTAGTTACATACGAACGGATCGACGGCATATACATGACCCTGCAGCTGCTCATCGTTGTTGATCTGCTCAACGTTGACAGCAGTAGCGAAGTCAACTTCACCGGAGATGAATGCCTGTGTCTGAGAATCCAGATCGCCCATGACCTTGAATTCGATCGTCTCCAGCTGTACGTTGTCTGCATCCGAATAGTTTTCGCTCTTGCTCAGCGTAATGGCATCCTTGATGTTGACGCCGGTGATCTCAAATGCACCGTTGGTAACGATCGGATCGTCCGCAGATGCGTTCTGTGCCCATTCAGAGCTGCTTGGATCGGAACCGACCTCATCCTGCTTGACCGGATAGAATACGGTGTTCGTCAGCATGGATGTGAAGTATGGCGCAGCCATCTTCAAAGTGATCTCGATCGTCGTGTCATCGACGGCACGTACGCCCATGTTGGCATCCAGATCCTCCATGTTCGTATATGGGTTGCCGTCTTCACCGGTCGTACCGGCGATATAACCATACATGAAGTTTGTATAGTAGCCTTCGGTCGTCATGGCACGCTTCCAGGACCATACGAAGTCCTCTGCAGTCAATGGCGTACCATCGCTCCATGTCAGACCGTCCTTCAGCTTGATCGTATACGTCAGACCATCTTCACTGATCGTCGGCAGATCCTCTGCCAGATTGGCAACGACGTTACCGTCTTTGTCCAGCTTGTAAAGTCCGTCATAGCACTGCGCCAGGACGTTTGCCGTGATGGAATCATCAACGATTGCCGGATCCGGCAATGCAAAGTCACCGCCGACAGCTGCTGTCAGGTTTTTCTTACCAGATTCAGCAGTGATGTCGCCGCTTCCTCCACAGCCTGTCAGTGTAGTCGCAACCATTGCGAGCGCAGCTGTGGAAGCCAAGATTTTTTTCATAACCTTTTTCTCCTTTCCTAGATTCTCCTAGTTTTCATCGTACATGAAACATGATACGAGACGATCTCCGACCCGTACGGTCGGCGGTTTTGCCTGCGCACATCTTTCAGTGGCGTTCGGGCAGCGTGTGCGGAACACACAGCCGCTCGGCGGATCGATCGGACTTGGTAACTCTCCCTCCAACACGATCCTCTGTTTTTCACGGGCCGTTTTCGGATCCGGAATCGGTACAGCCGAAAGCAATGCCTGTGTATATGGATGAAGCGGGCGATGATAGACATCATCGCTGTCCCCCACCTCTACCAAGTGACCTAAATACATGACACCGATACGGTCTGAGATATGCTTGACCATGCTCAGGTCATGCGCGATGAACAGATAAGCGATCCCCATCTCCTTCTGGATATGCTCCAGCAGGTTGATGACCTGCGCCTGAATGGAAACATCCAAAGCAGAGATCGGCTCATCACAGACGATGAACTTTGGGTTCAGGGCCAGGGTACGGGCAATACCGATACGCTGACGCTGACCACCGGAGAACTCATGCGGATACCGGCGAATGTGATCCGGCTTGAGGCCAACGACCTCCAGCAGTTCACGCACGCGGTTTTCCCGCTCTTCCTTCGTCTTGTAGATCTTGTGGATATCCATCGGTTCGCGAATGATCTCGCCGACCGTCATACGCGGGTTGAGACTGGCATACGGGTCCTGGAAGATCATCTGCACGTTCCGACGGAATTCCTTGAGGTCATCTCCCTTGATCGAAGTGATGTCCTCCCCTTTATAATAGATCTTTCCTTCTGTCGGATTATAGATTTTTACGATGGCGCGTCCCGTTGTGCTCTTTCCGCAGCCACTTTCACCGACCAGTCCGAAGGTCTCTCCTTCCATGATCTCAAAGCTGACACCATCGACCGCTTTGACGATCTTCTTTTTCTTGAAGAGTCCGCCGCCGGCATTGAAGTGAACCTTGAGGTCTTCTACGCGAAGGATGGGTTCCTTTTTGTTTTCTTCACTCATGGCCTACACTCCTTTCCCCTGTGCGTACGGATGATTCAGCCAGCAGCTGCAGAAGTGCGTTTCACTGAACTTTTCTGCCTGCGGCATGGCCATCTTACACACCTTCATCGCATGTTCACAGCGATCCGCAAACGGACAGTTGTTCTCGATGTTGAGCAGATCCGGCGGAGATCCCGGAATCGGATGCAGCTCTTTGCGCTCCAGCTCCTCCGGGTTGGAAATACAGCTTAACAAGCCCTTGGTATATGGATGTTTCGGCTCGTAGAAGATCTCATCGGTCGTTCCTTCTTCTACGATCTTTCCGCCGTACATGATCGCAATGCGGTCACAGATGCTCGCCACGACACCGAGGTCATGCGTGATCATGATGATGCTGGAATCGATCTCCTCTTTCAGGTTGCTGATGAGCTCCAGCACCTGCGCCTGGATCGTAACGTCCAGGGCGGTCGTCGGTTCATCGGCGATGATGATCTTCGGATCACACGCCAGAGCGATCGCGATGATGATACGCTGGCGCATACCGCCGGAGAACTGGAACGGATACTGACGGATCCGCGTTTCCGGTGAAGGAATGCCGACCTTGCGCATCAGTTCGATCGCCCGATCGATCGCCTCCTTCTTGGAGATGCCCGGGTTGTGGTTGATGATCGGTTCGATGAGCTGTGTCTGAATGCGGAGCACCGGATTCAGGAAGGTCATCGGATCCTGGAAGATCATCGCCATATCATTTCCGCGGATGCGGTCCATCTTTGCCTCATATTCTTTTTTCTCGGTGATGACCGCCGGGGAGATCTCCTCTCCGTCGATCTGAATGGAACCGTTGGTGATCTTGCCGTTCTGTGCCAGCAGGCCCATGACGGAGAACATCGTCTGGCTCTTACCGGAGCCGGATTCACCGACGATTCCCAGCACTTCACCTTTTTCTACATGCAGACTGACATCACGTACGGCCCGTACGACCCCGTTCTCGGTCGTAAACTCAGTAGTCAGGTGCTTAATATCCAACATTGCCATTGAAAACTTCCCCTCCTACTTTTTCTTCGGGTCAAGGGCGTCGCCCAGACCGTCGCCGATGAAGTTCAGCGCCAACATCGTCAGACAGATGGCGAGCGTCGGCCAGATGACCTGCATTGGCTGTGTCGTCATAAATCGTTTTGCGTCATTGGCAAGCGTGCCCCAGCTTGCGTTCGGCGCCGGAACACCGATGCCCAAGAAGCCCAGGAACGCCTCGTTGAAGATCGCGCTTGGAACCAGCAGGGTAACCGAAACGATGATCGGGCCCATGCTGTTGATGATCAGATGTTTGAACAGGATGCGCTTTTTGCTGGCGCCAAGGACAAAGGCTGCCAAAGAGAACTCCTGCTCCTTGAGCGTCATGACCTGTGCGCGCACCTGACGTGCCATGCCCATCCAGCTGGAAATACAGATACCCAGCAGGATCGAACCCATGCTCGGTTCCAGTACGACCGTGATCAGGATGATGTAGAGCATATCCGGAATGGAATACATCGCATCGACGATCCGCATCATGACCATATCGACCTTACCGCCGAAATAACCGGCGATACCGCCGTATGTGATACCGACGCACATCGAGATCGCCGCCGCCGCAAAGCCGACGGAGAGCGAGATGCGTCCGCCCATCATGACACGTACCAGCAGGTCACGGCCAAGGTAATCCGTTCCCATCGGATGAGCCAGAGAACTCATTTCATTGATGGCATTCAGATCCTGACCGTCATACGTATAAGGAGAGAAAACCGGGACCAAGATACACATCAGGATCATGAAGGCCAGAAAGATCAGTCCGACCATGGCCATCTTATTCTGTTTGAAACGCCCCCAGGCATCCTTGAAATACGTCTTGCTCTCATAAGCGATCTTCTCTGCGTTCTTGCTGGATTCATCCAGCTTCTCAAACATGTCCGGCGTCGGCTCGAAGACTGCCTCGGCTGCCGCGGCACCGGCCTGTGGAGTTGGCGTAATATCTGTCTTTTTCTTCTTAAACATACGTTTCCCTCCTTACTTCAGCTTGATGCGCGGATCGATGATCGCGGATATAATGTCGGTCAAGATATTAAAGGTAATGATCAATGCGCCCAAAAACAGCGTCAGACCCATGATCATCTGATAATCTCGGTTTGAAATGTTGGAGACGAATTCACGTCCGGTACCCGGGATCGAGAACAGCGTCTCGACGATGAAGCTTCCCGTCAGCATGAAGGCAAATGCCGGACCGGCATACGTAACGACCGGCAGCATCGCATTTTTCAGTGCATGCTTGATGACGACCTTCTTATACGGCGTACCCTTGGAGCGCGCCAGTATGATATAGTCCTGCTTCATGACCTCCAGCATGGAGCTTCGCGTCAGTCGGGCGATCATCGAGATCGGATACAGCGACAGCGCAATGACCGGCAGCACATAATTGGCCGGGGTCCGCAGGCCGACAAACGGCAGGATGCGCAGCTGCACGCCGAAAATGATGATCAGGAACATACCCAGCAGGAAGGAAGGTACGCTGACACCGATCGTCGCGACGAACATACATAGATTGTTGACCCATTTCTTGTTGGAAAGGGCAGCCGTCGTTCCCAGGGTAATGCCGACGACCAGGGCAAAGACGAACGTAATTCCGCCCAGGCGAGCCGTTACCGGGAATGTCGTAGCGATCGTACGGTCTACATAGACACCCTCTTTGATATAGCTCTCACCGAGGTCTCCATGCGCCAATCGACCCAGATACGCTGTATATTGCTCAAAGACCGGCTTATCCAGACCATAACGAATTCTGGCCAATCGCTGTGCCTCTGCTGTACGGTAGCGCTCACCGCTGACCGGTGAACCAGGTACCGCCTTCATCAGGAAGAAGGTGGCACTGCCCAATACAAACAGGGTGATGAAGCCGATCAAAACACGTTTTAACACATACTTAAACATACATCACCAGTTCCTTTTCTTAGTATAGTGTAAAGGATACACCATTTTTTGAAAATTTTCAATATTTCGCTGCAAGTTATTTACATGAAAATCCCATAGTTTTTTACAATTCTTCAATTTGTTTGCAATTCTTTCACATTTCAGTCAAATTTGTCCATGATTTGGAAACACTTGTATGTGTTTGGTGGAATAAAAAAGAGAATCCGTAAGAAATGACTTACAGACTCCCTTGCCTGTCTTTCATTTTACTTTTTGTGATGCAGGATGCTGGTCACTGCGTATCCGCTCTTCGTCAGATCGTCTTCCAGGCGATCAGTATCGAAGGAATCGATGCGGAAGATGATATCGGCCAGCCCGTTTTCATTCTTATATACGCCGATATGGGTGATGTTGCAGTCATTGCGTACGAACACCTTGGAGATCTCACCGATCGCTCCCAATTCGTCCTTGACGCTGATCGTGATGCGGCTGCCTTCCTCCCGATAGCCCAGGATCTCCAGAAAGGCGTTGAAGACGTCGTTCTGGGTCAGGATGCCGCTGATCTCACCGTTGTCATTCACGACCGGCAAACAGCCGATGTCGTTCTTCAGCATCATCATCGCTGCATCCTCCATCAGGGCGTTCTCGTTGATCGTGATGACGTTTTTGATCATCACCGTATCCACGGTCGTCTTGGAGAGCAGATAGTTCAGCTCATAGATGCTCAGGCTGGTCGCCTTGCTGGCACCGCTGGAAGAGATGACGCCTTCCGTTACCAGACCGACGATGCGCTTGCCGTTCACCACCGGCAGACGATGCAGCCCTTTTTCGCTCATCAGGTCCACGACCTGTGTGATCGTGCTTTCCGGCGTGATGCACACCGGATCCTTTGTCATATTTTCTCTTACAAACATCGTTTTATCCTCCCAGGTATGCCTTTTGAATCTGTTCGCTCCTGCTCAGCTCCTCACCGCTGCCGCTCAGCACGATATTGCCGGTCTCCATGACGTAGGCCCGGTCACAGACCGCCAGTGCCATGCGGGCATTCTGTTCGACCAGCAGGATCGTCGTTCCCTGTTTGTTGATCTCCTGAATGATGCGGAAGATCTCCTTGACGAGGATCGGTGCCAGGCCCATGCTCGGCTCATCCAGCAGCAGGATCTTCGGCCGTGCCATCAGCGCACGTCCCATGGCCAGCATCTGCTGCTCACCGCCGGAGAGCGTGCTGGCATCCTGTGCGCTGCGCTTGCCCAGGATCGGAAAGCGTTCATAGACGTTCTGCAGATCCCGGCGGATGCCTTCTTTGTCCTTGCGCAAAAACGCGCCCATCAGCAGGTTCTCATATACGCTCAGCCCCGAGAAGATGCGCCGGCCCTCCGGCACCTGTGTGATGCCCATCTCAACGATCTTCTTCGCATTTGCCTTGTTCAGCGATGTTCCTTCAAACAGGATCTCACCACCGCTTTTCTTCTGAATGGCGCTGATCGCATGCAGCAGCGTCGTCTTGCCGGCGCCGTTGGCACCGATCAATGCGACGATCTCTCCCTGTTCCACCTGCATGCTGACACCTTTCAGCGCGTGGATCACACCATAGTGCACATGCAGATCCTTGATTTCCAGCATTGCCATATCAGATCTCCTCCCCGAGGTATGCTTTGATGACAAACTCGTTATTCTTGATTTCCTGCGGCGTGCCGTTGGCGATGCACTTGCCGTAGTCCAGCACATAGATGCGCTCACAGATCTTCATGACCAGCGACATGTCATGTTCGATGAGAACGATGGTGATGCGGAAGTCATTGCGGATCTGATGGATCAGCTGGGTCAGGCTCGCCGTTTCCTGCGGGTTCATGCCGGCAGCCGGCTCATCGAGAAACAGGATCCGCGGCCGGGCAGCCAAAGCACGGGCGATCTCCAGACGGCGCTGTTCGCCATAAGGCAGATTGTCCGCGCGCTCATTTCGCTTCTCATACAGCCCCACGACCTTCAGCAGCTCCTGCGCCTCCCGCTCAACGCGCTCTTCTTCCTTATAATAAGAAGGCAGGCGCAGGATGGCGGAAAGCGATCCGTAGCGGATGTCTTTGTGCATGGCGATCTTGACATTTTCGATCGCGGTCATCGACTTGAACAGACGGATGTTTTGAAAGGTACGCGCCAGCCCCAGCTGGGTCACACGATACGGCTTCATCCCGGCGATGTCGGTCATCTTGCCGTTGACATTGAGCTCGATGGTTCCCTCGCTTGGCTCATAGACGCCCGTCAGCAGGTTGAAGAAGGTCGTCTTGCCGGCGCCGTTGGGTCCGATCAGTCCGATCAGCTCCCCTTCGCCGATCTCCATGCTGACATTGGAAACGGCGCAAAGTCCGCCGAAGTTCTTCGTCAGTCCCTTTACACTTAACAATGTCATTTTCTACCCTTCTCCTTTCGTTTGCGATGCAAGAGCGCTGAAAAGGTAAATTCCTTCGTGCCCAGCAGACCGCCCGGTCGAAAGATCATGATGGCGACCAGAACGACGCCGTAGATGACCATGCGGATGCTGGAGAAGTTCTGCAGCAGCATGTTCAGCACACCGATGAAGGCTGCGGCGATCACGCTGCCCGTCATCGAGCCCATGCCGCCGAATACGACCATGACCAGGATATCGATCGATTTGTTGAACGTGAACAGATCCGGTTTGATGACATAGAAGTTGCAGGCGTACAGCGCACCGGCCACACTGGCTAACGCCGCACCGATGACAAACGCCGTCGTCTTGTAGCGGGTCGTATTGATGCCCATCGCCTCGGAAGCGATCTCATCCTCACGGATGCTGATGCAGGCACGTCCCTGACGGCTGCGGGAAAAATTGGTCACGATGACGATGCTCGCCACCATCAGGACAAACAGCAGCGGCCATGTCGTCAGCTTGGCGATGCCGGAAAGACCGGCGGCCCCGTTGGTGATCTTCAGATTGAGCACGATGATGCGGATGATCTCGGAAAAGCCCAGCGTGGCGATCGCCAGATAATCACCGCGCAGACGCAGCGTCGGAATGCTGACGATGAGCGCCGCGATCGTCGAGATGACGATGCCGATGCCCACGCCCAGCGCAAACCCCAACAGATTGCTCATGGAGCGCACCACGATAGCGGCGCTGTACGCACCGATGCACATAAACCCGGCATGTCCCAGCGAGAACTGCCCGCAGACACCGATGATCAGATTCAGCGAAACGGCCAGGATGACGTTGATGCAGATGTTATACAGCGTGATCTGATAATAGCTGCCGATGACGCCGACGTTCATCAAAAAAGTGATCAGCGTAAAGATGACCGCCGCAAATATGATCCAGCAGATATTTTCCTTTGAAAAATATTTCTTCAGCATCCTCTACACCTTCTCTTTCACATGTTTTCCCAACAGTCCGGCCGGCTTGATGATCAGGATCAGGATCAGGATGACATAGACGATGGCATCCTTATACAGAGAGGAGCCATACGCGATGACCAGCGTCTCTGCGATACCGATCGAAAGACCGCCGATCATCGCCCCAGGAATGATGCCGATGCCGCCGAATACGGCAGCGATGAACGCCTTCAGTCCCGGTGTCATGCCCATCAGCGGATTGATGGAGTTATAATAGACGCCAACCAGCACTCCGGCCGCGCCGGCCAGGACGCTGCCCAGCAAGAACGTAAAGGAAATCGTGCGGTCCACACTGATGCCCATCAGCTGCGCCGCCTCTTCATCGACGCTGACCGCACGCATCGCACGTCCCATCCGCGTCCGGTTGACGATGTATGTCAGCGCCAGCATCAGCAGGATCGTCACCGCAAAGATCATGATCTGCTGCATGCTGATGCGCACGCCCCCAAGCTCCAGCGTCAGATTGCCTAACAGTCCCTCCGGAAACGTCTTGACATCGCTGCCGGCCAGAAACTGCGTTCCATACTCCAGTATATAGCTGACCCCCATCGCAGTGATCAGCGCGGTGATCCGCGTCGCATGCCGCAGCGGCTTATACGCGATCCGTTCGATCACGACCCCAAGCACGCCGCAAAACAACATGGCCACGATCAGCGCCAGAAAGAAATTCAGTTGAAAATACCTCGTTGCATAAAAAGCGACAAACGCTCCCAGCATGTAAATATCGCCATGCGCAAAGTTGATCAGCTTGATGATACCGTAGACCATCGTATAGCCCAAAGCGATCAGCGCATAGATGCTTCCCAGCGAAAGCCCGTTTACCAGCTGCTGTAAAAACTGTGTCACTGTTCTCTCCCCTTCCTGCTGTTATGAAAAAGTGGAGAAAGAAACCTCTTCCTCCACATGCGCATCGTGTTATTCAGCGTCCAGATCGATCTTGATCGGATTTACCTGAACACCGTCCTGCAGTTCAACGACAAGTACCGGCTTTGTCGGTGAATGTTCCTCATCAAATGCGAAGCTTCCTGTCAGTCCCTCAAACTGGATGTTCTTGATTGCTTCATTCAGCTTTTCACCGGTTGCGCCCGCTTCCTCCAATGCCTGTAAGCCGAGGTTGGTCGCATCGTATGCCAATACGGAGAACATATCCGGTTCCTCGTTGTACTCCGCCTTGTACGCCTCGATGAAGCTGAGCAGCTCATCGGAAGCATCTACCGTCGTATAGGCGGTCGTGAAGTATACATCATTCAGTGCGCTCGCTCCGGCCAGCTCTGCCAGCTTTGGCGAATCCATGCCGTCCGGTCCCAGGATCGGCTGATCCAGACCGGCTGCACGCGCCTGCTTGATGATGAGTCCGGCCTCACCGTAGTAGCCCGGTACATACAGCACATCAAAATCTTCTTCCGTCAGAGAGGAGATGACCGCATTGAAGTCCGTATCTCCCTGAATGTAGTTTTCCGTAGTGACGATCTCTCCGCCCAGTGATTCGAACTTCTCGATGAAGCTCTCTGCCAGGCCCTTCGCATAGTCGTTGCCGCTGTCGCTGTAAACGACCGCTTTGCGCTTGCCCAGGTTCTCATAGGCAAAGACCGCCATCGCGCTCGCCTGCGCATTGTCCTCGAAGCAGACACGCCATGCATACGGATAGGCTTCTCCGTTCGCATCCAGCATGCCGCCGTTCTGCGTAACTGCCGGTGAGAGCACCGGTACCTGCGCATCCGTAGAGATCGGATACGTCGCCAGGGAATCCGGTGAAGTTGCCGGTCCGACCTGGAAGGCCACGCCTTCCTCCGTCATCAGACGGCTGGCGATCGACTGTGCTTCCACCGAATCGCTCTTGCAGTCCTGTGAGATGACCTCGATCGTATACTTTCTGTCTTCCCGCTCGTTGTACTGTTTGATGGCCAGCTGACTGCCCTTCTCCATCGCCAGACCATAGGTAGCGGTCGCTCCGCTCAGCTCATAGTTCAAACCAACCTTGACCGTATCGCCCTCGTTGAGCTCTACCGCAGTAGCCGCATTGCCGCCTTCGCTGCCGCAGCCGGCCAGAAGAGACAGCGCCATCACTGAGGATGCCAAAATCTTTGGAAATTTCTTCATTTGAATCGCTCCCTTTTCTATACTGTGAATTCCCATCCTACACTCATCTAAAAAGAGGTTGTTGTTAATAGTATAAGATGTTTACATGGTAATTTCAAGGAGTTTTTCACAAACTTTTCACATTCTTTTCATAAAATTGTCGTAATTTCATTTTCACCGATCAGCGATCCTCTGTTTTTTGCGATGATCAAGCCGTTTTTTCCCTGTTTTCTGTAGGAAGAAATGATGAAAATATTTTCATTCCTCCTGTTTTTTTTCAAATGTACTTGTATCCGTCATGGAAGTATGACATACTATAAACCAGTTATCGGTCAGTAAGGAGGAGAGTGACTGCTGGTAATGAGCGCCTGGACCTACGTGGTTGACGAGGTTGACAGTGATCGAAAGACTCGGCGGGTACTGTCACGGTATGAGGTGAATCGTAAGAACGGATGACAAAAGGCAGATCATACGCTACAAAACACCGTTCCCCACCCATGATGTTTTCATCATGACTGATCCCTATTCTGCTGATCATCCAAATACGGCGGGAATGGCGGACAGCGGCGATCAGCGCTGTCACGTTTTCTGTGGGCTTTTCCCCGTATTTTCATGATGTCGAATGAACGGCCGCAGCGATCATATCCATCCATTTTTGTCCCGCTGGTGACGGGATCCTTTTTCCTGCGGCTTTTTCACCACAAACACAATACAGGAGGTATCGATCATATATGTGTGGAATCGTCGGATACAGCTCGACAGGCTTTCGTGCGGCCCATGTGCTGCTGCACGGCCTGCAGACGCTGGAATATCGCGGATATGACTCCAGCGGCACCGCTTTTTTCACTGCGCGCGGCGTGGAGATCATCAAAAGCAAAGGAACGGTCTCACAGCTGCAGAAGCGGCTGGAACAGTGTTCGATCCGCAGCAGCTGCGGCATCGCACACACGCGCTGGGCAACGCACGGCGCACCGGATGAACGCAACGCACACCCGCATCGTCAGGGCAGCGTCACGCTCGTACACAACGGCATCATCGAAAACCATGCGCTCCTGGCGAAGGAGCTGGAAGCGAAGGGCTATCGCTTTCACACGCAGACCGACAGCGAAGTGGCCTGCGCCTGCATCGATGAGGCTTATCAGCGGCTGAAAGATCCGCTGCGGGCACTGCAGTGCGCACAGACACGGCTGAAAGGCTCTTACGCATTTGCCGTCCTCTTTGACGAATGCCCGGATACGGTCTATGCGACACGCTTCGACTCCCCGCTCATCGTCGCCAAAGGGGCGGATGCTTCATATGTCGCCAGTGATGTCCTGGCCTTTCTCGCCTATACGAAGACCTATGTCGTCCTCGAACAGAAGCAGATCGCCATCCTGCATGGGACCGACATCCAGCTGGTCGACACAGATGGGCAGCAGCGAGCGCCCCGCTATCAGGAGGCGGTGATGGATGCGCATTCCATCGAGAAGAACGGACACGATCATTTCATGATGAAGGAGATCTGTGAAGGACCGGATGCGATCGAGCGGACCCTGCGCACCTTTGCGCAGACCGGCATCCAGGGCAAACAGGGACGCACATTTGACCTGCAGCGTTACCGGAAGATCTCGATCGTCGCCTGCGGCAGTGCCTACCATGCGGGGATGATCGCCAGAGAGCTCATCGGATCCGAGGCGCACCTGCCCGTACAGGCAGAGGTGGCCAGCGAATTTCGTTATCGCGATCCGCTGCTGGATGCAAAGACGCTCGTCATCCTCATCTCGCAGAGCGGAGAGACCGCAGATACGCTGGCGGCGCTCAAGCTCGCCAGAGAACGTGGGGCCGACACACTGGCCATCGTCAACGTCCCGGGAAGCTCCCTCGAACGAGAAGCAGACTTCGTTGCACATACGATGGCCGGTCCGGAAATTGCCGTCGCGACGACCAAGGCCTACACGGCACAGGTGGCGCTGCTGGCCTGCATCGCCCTGCAGGCAGCGAGCGGATGCGGACAGATCGACGAAGGGCGCAAAGCGCGCATCTGCCGGCAGCTCAAAGAGCTTCCAGAAGCGCTGAGCGACCTGCAGGAGCACCTGCACCTGATCGAAAGCGCCCGCCGTCTGGCGACACAGGAACACGTGTTCTTCATCGGACGCGGCCTGGATCATGCGCTGTGCATGGAAGGTTCCTTAAAGCTCAAGGAGATCTCCTATATCCACAGCGAGGCCTATGCGGCCGGAGAGCTCAAACACGGCACCATCTCCCTGATCGAACCGGGCACACCGGTCATCGCGATCGCCACGGAGAGCGCTCTGTTTGACAAGACCGCCAGCAGCATCCGCGAGGTGCGCGCCCGGGGCGCATACGTCATCCTGATTGCCCGTCAGGATCTTCCGGTATCGGACGATCTTTGCGATGCACGGATCCTGCTTCCGGCGCGAGACCGGATGGTACAGCCGCTCCTGACGGCGCTGCCGCTGCAGCTGCTTGCCTATCACACCGCCTGTCTGCGCGGATGTGCGATCGATAAGCCGCGCAATCTCGCCAAATCCGTTACCGTGGAATGAGGTATTTGATGCCGGCCATCCTATTTCCCGATCTCTCTTGCCGGCATTAAATATATGGAAAGGAGCTCCTTTCCAGTGAAAAAGCATCGACACCCGATGCTTTTTCTATGCAGATGCACGCCTGCTCCAAACAATTGAAAATGAGCGAACAGGAAACGTCCCGATCCGCTCATCTTTGAAAACAGGTCCGTACCCTCCTGCCCACAGGAGCGCTCACGGTCATTTCTGCCCTTTTTAAAACAGGATGCCAAAGGCGATCTCTGCCATCCCGTTGAAGATCGTGTTGCGCAGCTGCAGCAGCGGTCCGTTGATGATGTTGGTGAACAACAGCACAAAGATCAGCATCGACAGCAGCTGTTCATTGCGCAAAAACCACTCATAGATGTGATCCGGCAACAGGCCGGCGATGATCTTGGAGCCATCCAGCGGCGGTACCGGGATCATGTTGAAGATCGCCTGCCCCAGCGAGAGCAGCGCGGTGTAATTCAGCAGTTCCCCCAGATAATCGATGATGGTTTCCAGCCAGAGGACATCCGGCAGCAGATAGCCAAAGCGCAGCAGCGCCATCAGCAGAAAGATGCAGACAAACGACAGCAGGAAATTGGCGAGCGGGCCGGCAAAGGCCGTCCACACCATCCCGCTCTTGGGATCTTTGTAATAGCTGGGATCCACCCGTACCGGTCTTGCCCATCCAAAGCCTGCAAACAACAGCGCCAGCGTTCCGAAGAAATCCAGATGCCGCAGCGGATTGAGAGACAGCCGCCCATCCAGCTTCGGCGTCGGATCGCCCAGCTTATACGATACATACCCATGCGCCATCTCATGCAGCGTCACGCTGATCAAAATGGCAGGTACGACATAGATCAATGTGCTGATACGAAACATATGTGACCTCCCTTGTATGGAATACTATCTATTATAGAGGGTGATGCTTTGCTTTTCAACCGCTGCCGGAATGATCTTCCATTCGCTTCTGCTTTGTTTTGTTGCTATGATATAATATACATACAGAACATGTACAAAGAGAGGAGGTGTGCCCATGCGGATATTGATCGCAGAGGATGAACGAGATCTCAACGATCTGATCACACAGCGGCTGATCCAGGAACATTACAGCGTCGATTCCTGCTATGACGGAGAAGAGGCGCTGGACTTTCTGCGGATGGCCGATTATGATGCGCTCATCCTGGACATCATGATGCCTCGTCTCGACGGACTGAGCGTGCTGCGCACCCTGCGGGAAAACAAGAACGATGTCGCCGTGCTGCTGCTGACGGCAAAAGACAGCATCGAAGACCGGGTGAAGGGGCTGGATGCCGGTGCGGACGATTATCTCATCAAGCCGTTTGCCTTTGAAGAGCTCTCTGCCCGGCTGCGGGTGCTGTTACGCACTCCGCAACAGAAACAGAATGAACTGCGTGTTGCCGATCTGTGTCTCTCTCTGGACACCCGGCAGGTCACGCGCGGGGGACGAGCGATCACCCTTTCCTCAAAAGAATATACGCTGCTGTGCTACATGATGCGAAATGCCGGCATCGTTTTGACCAGAGAGCGGCTGGAACAGCATGTCTGGAATTATGACTTCACCGGCGCCTCCAATGTCATCGACGTCTACATCCGCCATCTGCGCAAAAAGATCGATGACGGCTTTGAGACAAAGCTGATCCACACCATACGCGGACACGGCTATGTCCTGAGGGAGCCCTCATGAAACGGCTGTCCTTAAAAGCACGGCTGACCCTGCTGTATACCGGGCTGATGATCCTGCTGTTCGTGATCATCAGCGCCCTGCTGTTTTCACTGGGCTCTCAGGCGATCCTCACCGATACACGTTCCCTCCTGGAGGAGCGGGTCTCTTCTTCCTTCGACCTGGTGGAATACCGCCACGATCGGCTGGAGTTCGATTCCGATCTGCTGCAGGTGGAGGACGGCGTCTATCTCTCGGTCTATGACACAGAGGGAGAACTGCTGTATGGGCGGCTCCCCTATCATTTCACCTATGATCTGCCGTTTGAACAGGATGCGCTGCGCCGCATCGACACAGACGATTTCTCGTATTATGTGCTGGACATGTCCTTTCAGGCCGACGGTCGCATTGACCTGCGCATGCGCGGCGTCATCTCCATCACGGATGCGGAGCGCAATTTCCGCTTCATCCTGCGGCTGGCCTTCATCTTGTTTCCGCTCTTCATCCTTCTCAGCGCCATCGTCGGATATCTGATGAGCCGCCGGGCACTCGCTCCCGTCAGCAAGATCACCGCGACGGTGCGGGACATTCAGAAAGAAAAGGACCTCAGCCGCCGGGTCAAGCTGGGAAAAGGACGCGATGAGATCTATACGCTGGCGGCCACCTTTGATGAGATGCTCGACAAGATCGAAGCCGCCGTCAAACGGGAACGTCAGTTTACCAGCGATGTCTCTCATGAGCTGCGCACGCCGCTCAGCGTGCTGACGATGCAATGCGAAACGATGCTGGCACGCGACGACCTGGATGCACAGACACAGAAACAGGTCGAACTGCTGCAGCAGAAGATCCATTCGCTGAACGTGATGATCGCCCAGCTTCTGCAGCTGTCCCGCGCAGATCAGGGAAGAGAACAGCTGCACATGGAAACCTTCTCCTTCAGCGAACTGTGTGAAAGCATCGCGGAAGAATACAGCGAACTGGCGGCCGAAGCGCACATCCATCTGACCGCGACGATCGAGGAAGATCTCATCGTTCACGCCGATCAGACACTGATGATCCGCCTGCTCACCAACCTGCTGCAGAACGCTGTCACCTATGGTCGGGAACACGGACACATCTGGCTGCGCATCTGCCGGCAGGAACAGCTCTGCATCGAAGTCAGGGACGATGGCATCGGCATCCGTGAGGAACAGCTGCCGCACATCTGGGAACGCTTCTATCAGGCCGACCCTTCCCGCAACAAGGGAAGCGGCCTGGGCTTGTCTATGGTGCGCTGGATTGTCCATGCACACAAGGGCGAGATCCGTGTCCAAAGCGAGTGGCAAAAGGGAACGAGCTTCTTCTGTCAGCTGCCGATCCTTACCTGCGTGAAGCCGGAATCGCCCGATCGTAACCAAAGCAACAAGGAGGAATCGCCATGACATCTTTTTCCATGAAACATGCGCTCACCGCGCTCGCCGCCGCTGCGCTGCTTTGGGGCTGCAGCGCCAATTCCATCAGTGAACAGGATGCCAGGGAGATCGCCATGCGCTCCGCCGGCGTAGAGGAAAACAACGTCAGCGCCATGAGCGTGGAAACCGGCACCCTGGATGGAACCGAAGCCTACATCATTCAGTTTGAAACGGCCGACCGCAGTTACCAGACGATCCTCTCCCGCACGGACGGCGAAGTGCTGCGCTCCTCTTATCAAAGCAAGGGTCCTGCTTCGGATGCCGGGGAGGGCACACAGGGAAACGATCCCGGGGAGGGCAGCGATCCTTCTGTCATCTCCCTGGAAGAGGCCAAGTCGATCGCCCTGAAAGATGCCGGTGTCGGCGCTGCTGATGCCACCTTCACCAAGGCAAAGAATGACGGCAGCGCTTCTTATCCGCTCTATGAGATCGAGTTTCACTCTGCTTCCACCTACTATGAGTATGAGATCGGCGCAGACGGCACCATCTACCAGCTCGAGCAGGAATCCAGCGGCCACCAGAGCGGATCCGGCAATGAGATCTCGCTCGCCAGGGCGAAACAGCTGGCCCTGGCCAAGGTCGAAGGCGCCACAGAAAGCGACATCTTCATCGAAGAGGAGTGGGACGACGGCATGCACCTGTATGAAGGGGAGATCTATCATGACAATGTCAAATACGAATTTGAGATCGATGCCGGCAGCGGCAGCTTCCTGAAATGGAGCATGGATTACCGCGACTGACCGAACAAAAACGGATGTGGATACGCACCTGCTTCGTGCAGGGATCCACATCCGTTTTATTTCGCATCCGTGATGCGCGCCAGCGCTGCCTGCTGCCGCTCCTTTGCATTACGAAGATCGTCAAAATCACCCAGCGCACGCAGATCGATCATAGCGGCATCCACACCGACATCCGGCTGTGCCTGCTGCTGGGCCAGGGTCGAAGGATAGCGGCCTTCCAGCTGTCCCCGGATGCTCTCCTTTCGCTTCTGACACACCTGCCGCAGCGTATCGACTGCCAGCTGATGATCCGCATAGGAACAAAATGCCGTCGGATCCTTTTTTACATACGGGGCGATCAGCGCTTCCTTTTCCTGCAACAGCGCTTCAAAGCGGCCGCTGTCAAAGTAATCGGCAAGGAAGGAAGAAAAGAGCGAGTGATACTGTGCAAAGAGCGCATCCTCTTTCATGAGCTCATGATACAGCGGGCGCTGTCGCATGATGCTGCCCTCTGCCGGCGTATCGATCGGATAGTTGATCAGCACGTTTGGATCTCGGATCGGGTCGCGCATGCCCAGCGCATAGGTGCCAAAGGCCAGATTATAATCCCATGGCAACATCCACAGCCGGCCTTCTTCTTCATACAGGATGTAATTGTGCCCGGTATGGCCCAGATAGCTGTCCCAGTTCATCACGAACACCTGTACGACGAAATAACGCAGCACTTCATCGGTGTGGACCGCCGTCGTCACCTCACCCTGTGACAGCTGCCGCAGGGACTCGATCAGCCGGCGCTGATCGCTGTGGACCATCGGTGTCTTTGCGTGATCGAAGATGTTGGGATAGCTCGATGGCTGTTCATCGATGTAACGCAGGGCCACATCTGCATTCTCATCGTTCAACGAACGATAGTCCGGCTGATACAGCACCCCGTGATCCCAGCCGAAATTCCGGCCGGCAAACGCTTCCTCACACTCTTCAACAGCCAGAAACAGCCCCCAGTCCTCACCGTTGACACGCACCCACGCATAGCTGCACAGCGGTGTCGGAACCCCCATGAAGCGCATCATGTCAAATGCCAGCACCGTCTTGAGATAGCTGTTGTCCTGAAACGAAGCGTCCAGCGACAGCTTGTCGAGCCCATGATAATTCCCCTGCGGCAGATAGTGGTCGAATTCCACCTTCAGACTGTAACGTGTCAGCTCGTATTCACTTGTCAGACGCAGCGAGTTGTTGCCTTTGGCGCGGATACCGACCTGTCGGAAGACCTCATCGTCGATCGTCATCGTACATGGAACATAGCGCTCTTCCTGTGCCTCTTCGATCAGCGCGCCCCAGTCATCGATCGTAATGTCGATCGTATGCACCCGCGTATCATCAAACAGCCGCGTCTCATATGCCATGGCGACCCCGTTTTCCTCCTGTACGGACGCCCACACAGACAGCAGCGCCGTGATCATTAGCGCCACGACCAGACCTGCCAGACAGATCTGGTCCACCAGCCGATGACGGATCATGCCTACCCCATGTAATCGCCGTTATAGGAAACCAGGGCGCTCCGACTGACGCCCGGGATCTTTGCCAGCGCATGGATGAAGCTGCTGTCCGCTTTCTTCAGACGCACCTCATAGTTCAGCTCGATCCCTTCCGGATCGACCTGCTTGCTTTTCAAAGACAACCGGCGCACGCTGTCTTCCACAAGCGTACGCACCTGATCCGCCGCTTCCTCATCGACACAGCGGATGACGAGGATATACGGCTGTTCCCCATCCTTCTGACGGGCAAACACCAGCAGCACCGCTCCGATCAGCGCACTGCCCAGCACGGCCAGCGGTACCAGGCCGGCAGCCAGCACGATCCCCACAGCGATCGACCAGAACAAAAAGACGATGTCCATCGGTTCCTTGATGGCGGTGCGGAAACGAACGATCGACAAGGCACCGACCATGCCCAGCGAAAGGACGACGTTGCTGACGACGGCCATGATCAGCAGCGTCGTGATCATCGACAGGGCGATCAGCGTCACCCCGAAGGAAGCTGCGTACATGATGCCGCAGTAACTGTGCTTATACACAGAAAAGATGAACAGCCCCAGCAGAAAAGAAAGCGACAGGGCGATCACCATGTCGGCCAGGGAGATGCTGGCGATGTTCTCCAGAAAACCGGAACGAAAGATATCATCAAAGGTCATAGACAGTTTCCTCTCCTCTAATCAAACCGCCGGCACAGCGCATATTTGGAACAGGCCATCGCCTGCCGGCCCGGCACCTGTACCGCCATCGAAACGATTGTCGGCAGATATGCATCATATTTGACTTCCAGTACACAGATGTCCGCCAGCACGGAAAGCGAAGGCGGCGAAGGGTGCAGAAAGTGGCGAACAGCGACGGTTTGGATCTTCCGGTCCAGAGTGATCCGCACATTTCCATGCGGATACAAAAACGCCTCCCGCTCATAGCTGACCACACAGACCGGACGCAGCAGCTCTCCCTGCAGCTTGCTGTAAAGCTCCAGCAACAACGGATCATCGCTCTCTCGCAGACACGCAGGATTCCCCTTCAAAAGCTCCTGCAACATCGCTTCTGACAGACGAGTGCTGCGCTTGGCACACAGCCCACCGCGTTTCATCTTCTTTTCCAGGCGGACGAACGACGCATCCGTCCCATAATAACGCAGGCGAAACTTCTCCCGACGATCGACCCCGTCAATCTTTTCACGCAGCGCACGGTCATACGGCGTATCGAAATACAGGGAGTGAACGCTGTAAGAACCGTCATGCCCGGCATGCGGATCCAGGGCAAACAACCGTTTCAGACGAGCGGAAAGCACCAGTCCCTCCTGCAAAGAGAGCTGGTGCTTTTGTTCGTGGCGAAACTTCAGCGGGACATGTGCGCTAATCGTAATCGGAGCCGCCATCGTCGTAGTTGCTGTCGCCGTCATCGTAATTGGAGTCCTGGCTCGAATCACCGTATGCGCTGTCGTTATAATCGGTCACACCATCGTTGTTCGGGCCATAATCGGTATCGTTGTAGTCCGTGACACCGTCATTGTTCGGGCCATAGTCCGTATCGTCATAATCGGTCACGCCATCGTTGTTGGGACCGTAGTCCGTATCGTTGTAGTCCGTGACACCATCGTTGTTCGGCCCATAGTCCGTATCATCATAGTTGCTCGCCTGCTGGCTGCTTCCGCTGTTCGTCTGACCGGAAGAAGCCGGCTTTTTTGATCCGGAGGAAACCGCCTTGTGCTGCGCCTGGATCACCTTGCCGCTGACCGCATGCACATCGTATTCATATTCCACACCATTTGCGGTAAACTCCAGCTCAAACACCGGGGTCCCGTCATCATGATCAAATTCTTTGTCCTCGAACACCGCATCAGCCGCAGAGACGTTTGCCTGTGCCAGCGCGATCTCCTGTGCCTTTGCCAGCGTGATATACGGAGACGGACTGCCATCCTTCGCATAAGCCGGGTCGTAGTCATCATCATCGATCATCAGGATCTGGCTGCCCAGCGAAAGATCGCTGACTGCCTGCTGTGTGCTTGCGCTCATGTTTGCCAGAAAATCATCCTCCGGCAGGATCGATCCCGGTTCCAGCTGCAGCACGATGTTCTTCTTATGTCCGTCGACCTCTTCTGTGAAGTAGCCGGCCTCATTGATCTCGATGATCAGATCCTGCAGCACCACATCACACTCCTTGCCGACATAGTCCGGATAAGATGCAACGATGGCCTCTCCGTCCTCGTTCACACCGGTGAGCGCCGTGACCTTTCCCTCGCTGTTATACGTGATCTCGATCTCCGGATTGACACTCAGGATCAGTGTCCCGCTCTCGCTCAGCGCAGCGCCGTCGGATGGATCTGTTCCGCATCCGCTCAATAAGAGCACGCTCATACACGCCATGGATGCGACTGCCGATAATAGTTTTTTCTTGTGTTTCATTGGAAATTCTCCTTTCTTTTCCCTGTCACTGACAGATTACGCAACGGGCAGATGTAAACCGGGGTCACTTTTTTATTTTTTCAATTTTTTTAATCGTCATATCCCGATGCGCCCTCATAGGCGGAATCATTCTCCGTCGACGAATCGTATCCACTGTCGCCTTCCGCATCGTCCTCTTCATAGGAGGAATCGGACTCGATCGGCTCTTCCTTCGGCGGGGTCACCGGTGTCGAAGGGGCAGCCGGCGTGCGATCACCATACGATCCGTCTCCATAATCGGACGTACCGGCGGAAGATCCGCTCTGTGAGCTGCCGCCTTTGGAAGGGGTGGGTGGCGTGTTTTCCGGTCTGGTCTCCTGCTGTACATCATCGGAAGCATTTACCGTTTCTTCCCCTGCCGGTGCCTGTGTGGAAGAGTCGGATCCGGATGTCGTCGGGATGCTGTCGCCATAGGCGATGATGACGACCGTCATTCCCTCCTGTCCTTTCAGGTGTTCTTCCACCTCGCTTCGCAGCTGGGCGCCATATTCCTGAAAGAGCGCTTCCTGCGGCGCATCGATCGAGAAGGAGATCTGTCCGCCGGCAGAGAGATAGCCCATCTCGATCGCCCGGTCGATCAGTTCATCACTGACCGTCAGCTTATCCTTGCCATAGCCGTCATAACCTTCCAGCAGCGCTTTTCCATCAGCGTTCGTCCCTTCCAGATGGATGACATTTCCTCTGCGGTTGAGATCCATGCGCACTTCCGGGTTGATGCGGAGATAGATCGACGAATACAGCGTCTGGTTGTTCACATAGTAATCATAGCCAAAGAATCCGACCACCAGCAGCAGACAGGCCGCCATCAGGCTCACGACGGCCGGTTTCCAGCGGAAATGTGGTGTGGAAGCCCGCTCTTCCCGCATCAGGACCGGATCCACGATGGTCTCTCCGATCGTATAGGAGAAGTCGGCCGCTTTGACGAACCGGCCTTCCTCATCCAGCAGGACCACATATCCGGGGTGACGTTCCATTACGATATATCGCATCATGCCTCCACCCCTCTCTTTCTGCTCATCAGATGCGTACGGATCATCTCATAGCCATTGGTATGGATCAAAAGCAGTGCGACCAGATATTTTCGATGACGTTCCAGCGTCTTGCGCTCCACCTGACTTCCCTCACTCAGCTTTGCGATCGGCAGCCGTCGGCTCTCCACCAGTTGCATCAGCAGGGCAGGCTGCGTCTTTGCGTAAGCCAGTGCCCGATGGCACGCATCCAGCGTTCGCTGCTGGCGGGGACAGTTGTCCGCCACATCCGCAAAACAGAGATCATACTGCCGCAGCTGTTTTGACAGCTCAGCGATCTCCCGCTGAAAGGCTTCCTCCCGCTGTTGTTCTTCATAATGATCACGGGGATCGTGGATCGTATCCAGCAGGGTCCCTTCGGTTTCCTCACCGATGGGGGCATCCAGCGACAGCGCATGACGATGACGCTGCTCTTTGCGGGCATGGTCGATGAGACGGCTCTTGATCAGCATGCCGGCATAATGCAGGAAGCTCCCACGCAGCGAACTGTACCCGCTGATCGCTTCGTGAAAGGCGATCATGGCGATGCTCAGCTCATCGTCCCGCCCCTCCTGCGGGGGACGTTTCAGAAATTTTTCGGTCTGTGCCTTGATGAACGGCAGATAGGCGCTGATCAGTTCGTCCGCTGCCTCCGTGTTCGTCTTGGCAGCTTCGACCAGTCGGACGATATCCGTCTTTCTGTCCATACAATGGTCCTCCATCCATAGCATACGCAGGCGTTTTCTTCAAACCGGGGTCAAGGCCACAAAAACGCCGCTTTTTCTTGTTCTGTTACCTTTCATTATATCGATACTTCTGACAGCGGACATCAGCGCCTCGTTAAGCAAGCGTTAAACAATGTAAAATCGATATCAAATACATCCCCTCCTCGATACCAGAAGCGCAAAAAAAAAGCAGTTGCTCGGCGGCATCCGCCCAGAACTGCTCAAAAACAGCAGGATTCAGAGAAATTTTGCGGTAACGCTCGCTTCACAGCGGGCGACTTCCGCCACGGTTCCGGCAGCGACGATGCGGCCGCCATCCGCACCTCCGCCGGGGCCCATGTCGATGATGTAATCCGCATGGCGCAGCACATCGAGGTCATGTTCGATCACGACGATCGTCGCTCCCTGCTCGATCAGCCGGCGAAAGACCGACAGCAGCACAGAGACATCCTGCGGATGCAGACCGATCGTCGGTTCATCAAAGACAAACAGCGTATCGCTCTGTGTCTTCCCCATCTCCAAAGCGAGCTTGAGACGTTGTGCTTCTCCTCCGGAAAGATGTGGTGTCTCTTCTCCCAGCGTCAGATAGCCCAGGCCCAGTTCCTGCAGTACCTGCAGACGGTGGGAAACGCCCTTGATGTCTTTGCACAGCGGCAGCGCACGGTTGATATCCATCGCCATCAACTGTGGCAGCGTACATGAGATTCCATCTTTATTTATATAAGGAAATTCCATGGCACGCCGATCGTAACGAGATCCCCGGCATGATGGACAGGGCACGTTCACATCCGGCAGAAACTGCACATCCAGGCTGATCTCGCCGACACCGTCACAGATCGGACAGCGAAGCGCGCCGGTATTGTAAGAGAAATCACCGGCCTTGATGCCCTGGCGCTTCGCTTTGGACGTTCTGGCGAAAAGACGGCGCAGTTCATCGTGCACGTTTGCATAGGTCGCCACCGTCGATCGCACATTGATGCCGATCGGCGCCGCATCGATCAGACGGACACGGGCGATGCCTTCCGCCTCCACGAAGCGCACATGCGATGGCAGTTCCCGTCCTTCCAGCGATGCCTGCAGCGCCGGTACCAGGCTCTCCAGAACGAGCGTGGTCTTTCCGGAACCGGATACCCCGCTGACCACCGTCAGCTTTCCTTTCGGGATCTCCACATCCAGCGGCCGCACCGTATGGATCGCATCGATGCCCAGACGCAGCGTTCCCTGGCGAAACAGCTCCGCTCTGCTTTCTTTTTCTGCCGGGATGTGTGCATCGCCGTTCAGATAAGGTGCGATCAGCGAACGAGGCGAGGTCCGGATCTTCTCCAGCGTTCCTTCCGCGATGACCGTTCCGCCCTGTGCGCCCGCACCCGGTCCCATTTCGATCATCCAGTCCGCTTCCTTCAGCACCTCAGTATCGTGATCCACCAACACGACCGTATTGCCGTCGTCGACCAGATCGCGCATGACCTGTTTCAGCCCGATGATGTTGGAAGGATGCAGACCGATCGACGGTTCATCCAGCACGTAGAGCACACCGCTGGTGCGGTTGCGTACGGCACGGGCCAGCTGCATGCGCTGACGCTCTCCGGTGGACAGCGTCGCACTGCTGCGATCGAGCGTCAGGTATCCAAGTCCCAGCTGCAACAGCCGCTGTGCATTGGACAGAAAGGAGCGCAGATGCTCTCTGCCAGCTCCCGCATCTGCGGCGGCAGCTGTTTCGGCACCTCTTTTACCCACTCGTTGAGCTGTATCAGCGGCAGCTGACACGCTTCATCCAGCGAGATGCCGGCGATCTGCGGCGCCCGGGCCTTCGCCGAAAGGCGCGTCCCATGACAGTCCGGGCAGGTCTCCTCCTTCAGAAACTTCTCGACCCGTTTCATCCCTTTCTCATCTTTGACCTTGGCCAACGCATTTTCCACGGTGTACACCGCATTATAATACGTAAAATCCAGTTCGGTCGCCTGCTGAGAACGCTTCGCCTGATACAGGATGTGCCGTTTGACTGCAGGACCGTCGAACACGATCGCACGCTCCTGCTCGCTCAGCTCACAGAAGGGCACATCGGTCCGAACGCCCATCGCCCGGCAGACATCCACCATCAGTGACCACATGAGCGAATTCCACGGTGCGACCGCTCCCTGTTCGATGCTCAGCGATTCATCCGGCACCAGGGTCGAACGATCGACGCTGCGCACGACGCCCGTACCGCCGCAGCGTTCACACGCCCCCTGACTGTTGAAGGAAAGCTCCTCAGCCGAAGGCGCATAAAACGCTTCTTTGCAGACCGGACAGACGAGCGCTTTGCCGGCTGCGACATCCAGGCTCGGCTCCAACCGATGGCCGTTGGGGCAGACATGGCTCGCCAGGCGGGAAAACATCAAACGCAGGCTGTTGAGCAGTTCACTGCCCGTACCGAACGTCGAACGGATGCCGGGAACGCCCGGCCGCTGCCGCAGGGCCAGGGCCGATGGAAGATAACGCACCTCATCGACCGCCGCCTTCGCCGCTGTCGTCATGCGGCGTCTGGTATAGGTGGACAGCGATTCCAGATAACGGCGCGATCCTTCCGCATACAGCACGCCCAGTGCCAGGGATGATTTCCCGGAACCGGAGACACCGGCGATCGCCGTGATCTGATGCAGCGGAATGTCCACATCGACATCCTTCAGATTATGGACCCGTGCGCCCCGCACGAGGATATGGGTCGGGATCGAATGTTCGTTCATACAGATGGCTCCTTTGCTTGTTTCTCTCTTTCTTCCTATTATAGCATGTTCCCACGGCAGACACAGGACCTGTGCCGGCAGAGAAAAAGAAACACCTCCCTTCCATGCCGGGCACGATGGAAACCTGCCAAAAAAACAGCGTTCTCTGCTGCACGGCACGGCGGATCAAATTGAAATTCAACGGTTTTTTTGCTATATTTGGGATATGAAACAAAAGATTGCGATCCAACAGACACTGACCCACCGATCGCTCTTTCATCCAAAGATGGAAGATGGGCTGAAGATCTTGAGCTGCGGCATCCATGATCTTCGCTCGTTTCTGCAGGAGACCAGCGTCCATAATCCGTTCCTGCGCTATTCTTCCACACGGCAGGAGGACACCGATCCGCTGAACTACCTGCAGCGGCCAAAGGAGCTGCGTGAAGAGATCCAACCACAGATCGCTCTCTGTGAGGAGCGCCTGGACGAAGACCTGTGCGCCTATCTGCTCTCTCAGCTCAACTCCAACGGCTACTTTAAAGTGCCGCTGGAGGTGCTCATCCGGCGCTGCCGCTTTCCTGCCGATCAGATCCTGCACACCATCGCATGTCTGCGGCGCATGGAACCGGTCGGCTGCTTCTGCTTCACTTTGCAGGAATGCCTGCGCGTACAGTGTGAACAGAGCGAGGAAGCGCCCAGTGAGACCGGCGAGATCCTCTGTGACCATCTGGAAGCGATCGCGGAAAACGACATTCGCTCCATCCAGGAAGCGACCCGACTGCCCGTCGATGAGATCGAGGAGGGCATTCGCTTCATCCGTACGCTGAATCCCAAGCCGGCAGCCAACTACACGCTGGGAGCCGCCTACCTGCAGGCAGAAGCGGCGATCCGCATCGAACAGGGGACGATCCAGATCGAACTGCTGCAACAGGATTTTCGGCTGGAACTGCAGGAAGGAATGCCGCTGACCGAGCAGCTCTCCGATGAACTGAGAAAACTGCGCACACAGGCACAGCAGCTGCTGGATCATGTCCGAAAACGAAACCTGACGATGATCCAGATCCTGCAGGCGCTCTGTGACCTGCAGAAAGATCACTTTCTCACACAGGCCCCGCTGCGCTACTGCACGATGCAGATGGTTGCCGACCGCTGCGGCCTGCATGTGTCCACCGTATCTCGGGCGATCAGCGGAAAGTCCTTTCTGTTTCAGGGAGCCGAGCATCCCATCGCTTCCCTGCTTCGCCATGACGGCAATCAAGCGCTGGGGGCAACGGACATCCAACAGACGCTCGAAACCATCATCCGGGATGAAGATCCGACACATCCTTACAGCGACGCTGCCCTGCAGCGGCTGCTCGCAAAAGCAGACATCGTCCTTTCCCGAAGAACGGTGGCGAAATACCGGGAAGCCTGCCAGATTCCCTGCTCATCCAAACGACGGCAGCGAACCTGACTTTCATCCTGCGCCGTTTTTGAACGGCGCTCTCATGCATAGCGCAAAAAGGGGGAATCGATATGCAACCGATCATTCAGCTCATCCGGGTCGACAATCGGCTGGTCCACGGTCAGACCGGCGTCACCTGGAGCAATTCCTTAGATATCGATACGATCATCGTCATCGATGATGAGACGGTTCAAAACATCTTCTCACAGAAACTGATGACCAGCATCGCCAAGGCCGGCAGCGTCCACATCGCCTTTTATTCCATCGCCGGCTTCATCGACGCTTACTTCAGCGCCAGTGGGGGAAAGAAGCTCTTTCTCGTCGTCAAATCGATCCAGGTCGTTCGCACGCTCTACGAACAGGGCCTCCGTTTCCCACGCATCAACATCGGCAACATCCACTATGAACGCGGCCGCTATCCGCTGAACAAAAAGATGTATCTGACCCAGCAGGACGTGGAAGACCTCAACTATCTCAACGAGAACGGCAATGAGATCTTCTATCAGGATGTACCGGGGACCCTCAGCGAGAAGATCGAACGGCTCGACTTTGAACGATTGAAAGCGAGGCGATGAACATGGACAACAAGACACAGCTGCTGCAGCTGCTCAAAGAGCGCTGCGAACAGCAGACGATCGAAGAAAACGAGTGCTTCAGCGCTTCTTCGCTGGCCGATGCCTGTCACATCAGCCGCAACACCGCATCCCAATACCTCAATGAGTTTGTCAAACAGATGCTGATCGTCAAGGTCAACTCCCGTCCGGTCTACTTCTTCGCAAAGGAAACGCTGGAGAAAAAGCTGGGGATCGAGCTGACAGAAACCAGCTATGATTCCTTTGACGATCTGCTCTCGGCTTCCCAAAAAGACTTTGAAAAGCTGATCGGGCACGATGGTTCCCTGCGTGCGCTCATCTCCCGCTGTCAGGCAGCCGTCGCCTATCCCGATCACGGACTTCCCATCCTGATCCACGGAGCGACCGGTACCGGAAAGAGCCTGATCGCCAATCTCATGTACGAATACGGCATCAACCAGGGGATCCTGCAGAAGGATGCCCGCTTCATCGCGCTGAACTGTTCGGAATATGCCAACAACCCGGAGCTGCTCACCGCTAACCTCTTCGGTCATGTCAAAGGGGCCTATACCGGTGCGGACAGCGATCAGCCCGGACTCATCCAGCTGGCGGACAAAGGCGTGCTCTTTCTGGATGAGGTCCACTGTCTGAAGGCCGAATGTCAGGAAAAGCTGTTTCAGTTCATGGACAAGGGCATCTATCACAAGGTGGGCGACAATGAAAACTGGTATCATTCCAGCTGCCACATGATCTTCGCGACGACCGAAGATCCCCAGCAGGCCCTGTTGGGGACGATGCTGCGACGCATTCCGATCACGATCTTCGTCCCATCGCTCAATGAACGCCCGCGCACCGAAAAGATCGAACTGATCACCAGCATGCTGCAGAAAGAAAGCCGGCATCTGCAGCGGGAGCTGTTCATCTCCAACCTGGCCTACCAGACACTGATGGATCACGATTACAAAGGAAACATCGGTGAGCTGCAAAACGTGATCAAGGCAACCTGCGCCAACGTGCTCCTGCACGAAGATGAAGAACAGCTCTGCATCCATCTCCTCGACCTTCCGGATGCCCTCATCCTGGCAAAGAACTCGCTGCAGATGAAATACTACAACCAGGAACAGGAGGAAACGATGATCCCGGTCCGCAATCTCAACCGCGAACGCCGGGCTTCTTCCCCTCTTCTCACCCTCTACAGCCACATCCTGGAGACCTTCCAGAACTCCCGCAGAGAGAAAGAATCGTACGATCAGATCATCACCCGCTGTAAATTTCATGTACAGAACTTCTTCGATCTGCTGTTCTTTAACCAGAAATACCGTTTCATCAGTTCCAACGAATCATATCTGCTGAAGATGCTCGACAAGATCTGTTCCATCGTCATGAACAAATATTCGCTGATCGTTCCCAACAGTCAGATCAAGATGTATTCCAAGGCCTTCGTGGAATACACGAAGAATGCCAATGACGCATTGATCTGGCTTTCCTTCCACAAGGATGATGTCGAACCGCTTTGTGCGATGGTCAAAGAGCGCTACCCGCGTGATTACAGCGTCGCCTGTGAGATCATCGAAAATGCATCGCTCAACCTCGACATCCAGATGGATGACTTCATGAGCATCATCTTCACACTGGCGCTCATCAAGACCGATAAGGAAGAAAACAACGGGCGGGTCGGATTGATCCTGTGCCATGGCTATTCCACTGCCAGCAGCATCGCTGATACGGCCAATCACCTGCTGCACGAGCACATCTTTGACGGCATCGACATGGAGCTGAAGATCTCCATCGACAAGATCGTTCAGCTGGTCGATGACTACCTCAAGCAGAAAAGTCCGATCCAGGAGCTGATCCTGCTGGTCGACATGGGCTCACTGGAAGCGATCTACGAGATGATCTCCCTGTCCAACTGCAACATCGGTCTGATGAACTACGTCTCGACCGCGACCGCCCTGGAGGTCGGCCACCTCATCCAGCAGGGCAAACCGGTCAAAGACATCCTCTCCGAGGTCAAAGGGCAGTTCACCCTCTCCACTCACTTCATCGAGGGCATGCAGAAGCAGGATGCGATCCTGACGATCTGTGCGACGGGCTTTGGGGTGGCCAAGAAGATCTCCGAACTGCTGACGGCCTCCTTTCCAAGAGAGATCCCGGTCAACGTCATTCCCTATGATTATCAGTCCGTGCTCGATCACGGACGGGAAGATACCATCTTCACCCAGTACGATGTACAGCTGATCGTCGGCACGCTGGACCCGCAGATCGAAGGCATCGAATATCTGGCATTGGAAAGCGTCGTCACCAACGACGGCATCCGGACACTGCTTCGCTATGTATCGCCTTATCTCAGCGAGCCGGAACAGATCCTGTTCCGTCAGAACATCATGAAAAACTTCACCCTGTCCAACATCGTCAACCATCTGACGATCCTCAATGCCGAAAAGGTGATCGACGATGTGGAAGATTTCGTCACTGAAGCGGAAGAACGCATGAACATCAGTGTCGATCCGACCGTCCGCATGGGGCTCTACGTCCATGTCAGCTGCCTGATCGAACGGCTGATGCTGCGGCAGGGCATCGAACATGTGGATGGCATCGAAGCATTCCGCAGCGCAAACGAGTGGAAGATGGAAAAGATCCGGGAAGCCTTTAGTGGGATAGAAATGCATTATAGTGTCGAAATCCCTGATCCGGAAATCATGTACATCCTGAATTATTTTTAAAAAAGCCTTTATTTATCACAAAAACCGTGCTCGACAGAAGTTGGCACGTTTTTTGCTATATCATTGGTGTAAACAGAAAGGGGGAACTGTTATGCCAAACATCGTTTTAACAAGGATCGACAATCGTTTGGTCCATGGACAGGTCGGGGTGACCTGGGTAAAGACGATCGGCGCCAATCTGCTGCTGGTTGCCAATGATGAAGCGGCAAGCGATAAGCTGCAGCAGCAGTTGATGAGCGTGACTGCGAAATCATCCGGCGTCGGCATCCGCTTCTTCTCCATTGAAAAGACGGCTGCCATCATCAACAAGGCCGCACCGTCGCAGAAGATCTTTATCATCTGCAAGACACCGAAAGATGTACGCCGTCTGGTCGATGCCGGTGTCGGCATCACTGAAGTCAATGTCGGAAACATGCACTTCTCTGAAGGTAAGCGTCAGCTGACCGCTAAGGTCTATGTGGATGATAACGACATGGACGATCTTCACTACCTCGCCTCCAAGGGCATCCATGTCTATGCACAGGATGTACCGGGAGATTCAAAGACGACGATCGATTAAACAAAAAGAGAGGAGAAAAAAAGATTATGGAAATTACACTTATGCAAGGCATCCTGCTGGCCATCATGTGTATCATCGTCGGATTGGACTTTTTCCTGGAAGCTTTCTTCCTGTTCCGTCCGCTGATGGTATCCACCTTTACCGGTCTGATCCTTGGTGATGTCACTTTAGGACTGACGGTCGGTGCATTGATCGAACTTGCTTTTGCCGGTCTGACTCCGGCCGGCGGCACACAACCGCCAAACCCGGTCATGGCTGGTCTGATGGGTACGGTCCTGGCTTATACGACCGGCTGTGATGCACAGCAGGCGCTGGCACTCTGCCTGCCATTCTCATTCTTAGGTCAGTATATCATCCTGTTTTATTACTCTGCCTTCTCCTTCTTCATGGGCAAGGCAGATGACTGTGCAGCCAATGGCGATACCAAAGGCATCCGAAACATCAACCTGCTCACGATGACGATCATCTCCGTTACCTACGGCGTTCTGGCATTCCTGTGTGCCTATGTCGCACAGGGCCCGATGCAGGCATTTGTCGAATGGCTGCCGGAAGTCGTAACGCACGGTCTGGAAATCGCCGGTGGCGTATTGCCTGCGGTTGGTTTCGGTATGCTGCTGCGCGTCATGATGAAGGCAAAGTATGTCCCATACTTCATCGCCGGATTCCTGATGACCTGCTTCATCGATATGCCTAACCTGTTACCGGTCGCTTTGCTGGGTCTGATCTTCGCGCTGATCGACTTCTTCGGTACGAAGCAGCGTCAGGCAGATATCAAGGCAGCGATCGAAGATGCCGGAATCAATGGAGGTGACGATAATGTCGGAATCTAAAAAGTTGACATCAAAAGATATCACGATGCTCGGTATCCGTTCTTCTTTCCTGCAGGCGTCTTTCAACTATGAGCGCATGCAGTCCGGTGGTTTCACCTGGGCGCTGGCACCTGCCTTAAAGAAGATCTACGGAGACGACAAGGAAAAGCTGTCTGCTGCGCTGACCGACAACATGGCATTCATCAATACCCATCCAAACCTCGTCGGTTTCCTGATGGGCCTGATGGTCTCTCTGGAAGAGGGCGGTGCCAACCGTGAAACGGTCAACGGTCTGAAGCTGGCACTGTTTGGTCCGATCGCCGGTATCGGTGATGCGATCTTCTGGTTTACGATCCTGCCGATCGTTGCCGGTATTTCCTGCTCTTTCGCTTCGCAGGGATCCGTCTTAGGACCGATCATCTTCTTCCTGACGTATCTGGTCATCTGGATCCTGCGTATCGTATGGACAAAGCTGGGCTATCGTCTGGGTACAAAATCGATCGACATGATCACTTCCAACTCAGATATCCTCGCCAATGCCGCAACGATCCTTGGTATTACGGTCGTCGGTGCCATGATCGCATCTTATGTATCGATCACGCTGTTGCCGGTCATCACGGTCGACGGCGGCATCGAGGTCGCTGTACAGGAACAGTTCTTCGACAACATCTTCCCGAACCTGCTGCCGATGGCTGTGACCCTGCTGTGCTTCTGGCTGCTTCGTAAGAAACAGGTCAGCCCGATCATTCTGATCCTGGGAATCATCATCCTTTCCATCGGATGCTCCTGGATCGGCCTGATGTGATCACGGTGCACAGAAATTTGTGAACACAAAGAGCCGGCAGTGATCCTGTCGGCTCTTTTCCAGAAAGGAGCTCTCATGAAAGCAGTCTTTTTTGATGTGGACGGTACGCTGATCGCCCGTGACGGCTCGATCAGTGCGCAGACCATCGCATCACTGCGGCGGTTAAAAGAAAAAGGGATCCGTCTGTTTCTGGCCACCGGACGACACACCACCGAACTCGAAGAACCGCTTTCCCGCATGAGGATCGACTTTGACGGCTATGTGACGCTGAACGGACAGCTGACGCTGGATGCTTCCTTTCAGGTCATCGATGAAGCGCCGATCGATGCGCAGGATGCAGCGATCTTGCTGGCACATGCGGATCGTCGATCCTTCCCGATCGTCACGGTGGAAAAAGACCGTCTGTATATCAACTACGTGGATGAATATGTCCGTCAGGCGCAGGATGCCGTATCCATGCCGGTCCCGCCCATCGGCCGTCATGACGGCCAAAGTGTCTATCAGTTTACTGCATTTATCGATGATGCACAGACGGCCGCACTGACCAAGCAGCTCTCCGCCTGTAAGATCACTCGCTGGAACCCCTATGGGATCGACATCATATCCAAAGACGGCGGAAAGGCGAAGGGCATTGCGGCCATGCTCGACCACTACCAGATCCCACGAGAAGAGACGATGTCCTTTGGGGACGGAGAGAACGACCGGGACATGCTGGCCTATACCGGCATCGGCATCGCGATGAAGGACGCCGACCAGGTGCTGAAGGACAACAGCGACTACATCACCGAAAGTGCACAGCAGGAAGGAATCACCCTGGCACTGCAGCATTTTCACCTGTTATGAACCAAACAATGCTCACCCAAAGAAAAGGGCCGTAACGACCAGATGATACCGGAAAGATCATCAAAACGTTTCGGCCTCTTTTTTTTGCCTGTCCTTTCGCCGGGTCATGTCCGGTTGTGTAAATGCGAAAACAGACGATGGACATTCATCATTGCAGAAAGAAACGATGCCATGAAACAGCAGATCCTCACAATTCTTCCGGCTACCATTCTTTATCTGCAGCATCCCGCTCATTTTATCCGGAAATTCTCCGAAACAGACCGTCTGCCCTTGAACAAAAAGAAAAGGAACCCCGCAACTGCGAAATTCCTTTCGTTCATCCAATTACTTCGTCTTTTCGATGATTTCGATGAAGCTGTCTGCCTTCAGACTTGCGCCACCGATCAGTGCACCGTCGATATCCGGCTGTGCCATGTACTCAGCGATGTTGTTCGGCTTTACCGATCCGCCGTACTGAATGCGTACTTTTTCAGCGGCTTCTTCTCCATACATCACCTTGACCTGATCGCGAACGATGCGGCAGCAGTTTTCAGCGATCTCTACGGATGCGCTCTTACCGGTACCGATGGCCCAGATCGGCTCATAAGCGATGACGATATCTGCCACGCACTTCGGGCACATGTCAGCCAAAGAACCGGTCAGCTGATCGCGGATGACCTTCTCGGATTCACCGGCATCGTACTGTGCTTCGGTCTCACCGATGCACAGGATCGGTGTGATGCCTGCTTCGATCAGACGCTTTGCCTTCTTGTTGACCGTCTCATCTGTGTCACCGAACATCGTACGACGCTCAGAGTGACCGATGATGCAGTGGGTCACGCCCACTTCCTGCAGCATTGGTACGGATACCTCACCGGTAAACGCACCGCTGTCTTCAAAGTGGCAGTTTTCTGCAGCGATGACCAGATTCTTCGCAGCAGCGACTGCAGTTGACAGCGCCGTGAACGGTGCGCCGATACCAAAGACCGCGTTCTCGCTGGCTGCAGCTCCGTCCACTGCATCGATGAAGTCCTTTGTCTCCTTCATCGTCTTATTCATCTTCCAGTTTCCAACAATAATCGGTTTTCTCATATGTCTTCTCCTCGTTTGTTTACTTCTCACTGATGACAGCGATGCCTGGCAGTTCCTTGCCTTCCATGTACTCTAAGGAAGCGCCGCCGCCGGTAGAGATGTGAGAGAACTTCTCCTTGAAGCCCAGCTGGATCGCTGCAGCTGCGGAATCACCGCCGCCGATGACCGTCGTTGCGCCCGGCAGCTCAGAGATTGCCGTACATACCGCCAACGTACCTTTTGCGAACGGCTCCATCTCGAATACGCCCATCGGACCGTTCCATACGACCGTCTTGGCACCGGCCAGCGTCTCCTTGAACAGCTCGACCGTCTTCGGACCGATGTCCAGACCCATCCAGCCATCCGGGATGTCGTTGCCGCATACCTGCGTATCGGCATCTGCCGCAAACTTGTCAGCGATGACATTGTCGACCGGCAATACCAGCTTGTCGCCGGCCTTCTCGAGGTATTCCTTTGCCAGTTCGATCTTGTCTTCCTCTAACAGGGAGGAACCGACGTTATGACCCTGTGCCTTCATGAAGGTATACGCCATACCGCCGCCGACGATGACCTTGTCTGCCTTCTTGAGCAGGTTGTCAACGACTGCGATCTTGTCGGATACCTTCGCACCGCCGATGATGGCGATGAACGGACGCTCCGGCGTATCCACTGCCTTGCCCAGCATCGTAACTTCCTTCTCTACCAGGAAGCCCAGACCGTTTTCCTTGATGATGCTCGGGATGCCTGCCGTAGAAGCATGTGCACGGTGAACCGAACCGAATGCATCTTCTACGAATACTTCACCCAGGCTTGCCCAGTACTGTGCAAGCTCCGGATCATTCTTGCTTTCACCCTTCTCATAACGGGTGTTCTGCATCAATACGATCTCGCCGTCCTTCAGGTCAGCGACCATCTTCTCCAGCTCTTCCCCTCTGGTAACCGGGCAGAAGCTGACTTTTGTATCTACGAGCTCAGCCAGACGCTCTGCAACGCAGCGCAGATCGTTCTTCGCCTTATCTTCCTCTGTCTTCACCTTTCCCAGATGGGACATCAGGATGATTCTCGCCTTGTTTTCGATCAAATATTTGATTGTTGGTAACGCCTGGACGATACGGTTGTCGTTTGTGATCTTTCCATCCTTACGCGGAACGTTGAAGTCACAGCGAACGATGACCTTTTTTCCAGCAACATCAAGGTCTTTTACAGTTCTCTTTGCCATTGTCAAATTCCTCCTTATTCTGACTGAACATATTATAGCACTAAACATTTTCAGATGAAAGCATTTCCCAGCGGTATCGGATCGTTTTTTCACAAAGGACAAAGGTGGATTTCAAAGGAAATACGCCCCTTTCTCCCGGTGTCCGTCAGCGTGAGAAAGGGGCGTTGAAGCTCTCATTTATGATAGGGGCGGTGATGGCGGATCATATAGGCCCGATAGATCTGTTCCAGCACGAGCAGACGGGTCATCTGATGGGTGAAGGTGAGGTCGCTGAGCTTCCAGCGCAGATTGCTGCGGCGGATGACCTCCTCGCTTGGCCCCAGCGAGCCGGCGATGACGAAGGTCAGGGTGCTGTTGCCCTGTGTCTGCAGCTGTTCCAGTTCTCTGGCGAAGCGTACGCTGTCATACATCTTGCCCCACAGATCGAGCAGGATGACGTACTCATTGTCTTTGATCGCCGAGAGCAGGCGACGGCCTTCCTTCTCCTTGACCAGAGTGTTTTCCGCTTCGCTGTTGTTCTGAGGCGCATGCTCATCGCTGACCTCGACGATCTCCAGCCGGGTGAAAGGGGTCAGACGCTTGCGATACTCATCGATCAGCTGCACCATCGCCTTCTCCTTGATCTTGCCGACCGCTACGATGCGGATCATGCTAATCGTGACGGATCGGATACTGTGCGGTCAGGGCGAGGACCTCTTCCCGCAGGGAGCGGATCTCTTCACTGCCGGACGTGCAGCGAAGCGCACGAACGATCCATTCTCCGATCTGTTCAAACTCTTTTTCCTTGAAGCCGCGGCTGGTCATCGCCGCGCTGCCCAGGCGGATGCCGCTGGTGACGAACGGCTTTTCCGTATCGAAGGGGATCGTGTTCTTGTTGCAGGTGATGCCGGCCTCATCTAACAGTGCCTCGGCCTGTTTGCCGCTCATGCCGATGCTGGCCTTGACATCCACCAGCAGCAGGTGATTGTCGCTGCCCCCGCTCACGATGCGATAGCCATGCTTCTTGAGCGTATCGCACAGCGCCTGGCAGTTGGCGACGACCTGTCTGGCATATTCGACGAACGAAGGCTGCATCGCTTCATACAGACATACGGCCTTGGCGGCGATGATGTGCATGAGCGGCCCGCCCTGAACGCCCGGGAACAATGTCTTGTCCAGCGCTGCCGCATATTCCTTGCGGCACAGGATCAGACCGCCGCGCGGACCGCGCAGCGTCTTATGCGTGGTGGTCGTCACAAAGTCCGCATACGGCACCGGGCTTGGATGGACCCCGGCCGCGACCAGACCGGCGATGTGCGCCATGTCGACCATGAGCAGTGCGCCCACTTCATCGGCGATCGCACGGAACCGTTTGAAATCGATGATGCGCGGATAGGCGCTCGCTCCGACGACGATCAGCTTCGGCTGTTCCTTTCTGGCAATTTCCAGCACCGCATCATAGTCGATGCGCTCACTTTCCCGATCGACCCCATAATCCACGATACGGTACAGCTTTCCGCTGAAATTGAGCGGATGGCCATGCGTCAGATGACCGCCGGCGCTCAGATTCATGCCCAGGATCGTATCGCCCGGCTGTAATACCGTCATGTAGACGGCCATGTTCGCCTGGGAACCGCTGTGCGGCTGCACATTGGCATGTTCCGCATGAAACAGCTGTTTTGCCCGCTCTCTGGCCAGTTCTTCGATCTCATCGACACAGAAGCAGCCTCCATAGTAGCGTTTGCCCGGATAGCCTTCTGCATACTTGTTGGTCAGGATGCTGCCGGCGGCCTGCAGCACCTCATCCGAAACATAGTTCTCACTGGCGATCAGCTCGACATTGTGCAGCTGCCGCTGCGCTTCTTTTTCGATCATCTGCTCGATCTGTACATCTCTCATCTCTTCCTCCCGGGACAGCGGCATGCACCCGGCATACGCCTCGTTTCCCTGTCCCTTTTCCTTTCTACCCGGTCTGCTCTCTGCCGGGATCTCGTCAGCGTCCAATGTCGGCAAGCTGACCATGTCCTGTGCTCTGATTATAGCATGTGCCGCTTTCTTTCCAAAAGGATTCTGCTTCTTTTTCGTTCATTTCTCTTTCTTTGTCATCGATGTGCACTGTGTACAGACAAGATCAGTGCGATCGTCCACGATTCATCGACCGCACGATCCAAACATGCGCAAATGTGTCCCGTTCGCCGACCATTTTCCCTTTTCCTGCGTTATAAAGGTGAACCAGGCATACACAGAGACAGCCATTTCAAAGGAGGAAGCCGATATGGAACTGAAATGTGAACGATTATCCCGCCAATTCCGCGATAAGAAAGCGGTCGATCAGGTCAGCTTTACGATTGCCAAAGGAAGCGGAAGACGACGCGGATCCGTATTTCCACATTCAATTCAGCGACCTCTCTGTCATCGGCCATTTTGCATGACTCGCTTTGCTGATCACCGCGAAGCACTGCGACTCGCCCATTCGGGATTGAGTTTATCAAGAGGATTTCGGTAACTTTTTTAAAATTGAAGATTGCCTAACACTTCGTGCCTGCATATCTCTTGAAACACTATATCGAATGTCTTTTCGCACATTTCGATCGTTTTATATCTATGCGAAAAACAATTGGCACGCTGAACGGACATCCGCGATCCGCTACCTTTTCCGTGTAGCCGCCATTGTTTCTCGATGCTCTTTAGCAGACAGCTCCCTTCCTTCCACGGTCGGAGCTTGGTGAATCAACAACAAAGCGTCGCTTACGTCAGCTTCCACTGTTGGCTCTCACTTTGTAGCTTCACCATATGCGCATACAGACCGTTTTGTTTCATCAGCTGTTCCGGCGTTCCTTTCTCTGCCACAGTTCCCTCTGACAGCACCACGATCTGATCCGCCCCGGCAACGGTGCGCATGCGATGGGCGATCACCAGCACGGTCTTATCCGCAATCAGGCGGGAGAGCGCCGTTTGGATCAAGGTCTCGTTTTCCACATCCAGCGAAGCGGTGGCCTCGTCCAAAAGAATGATCGGTGCATCTTTCAGGAAAGCGCGGGCAATGGAAATTCGCTGACGCTCCCCACCGGAAAGTGCGCAGCCATTCTCCCCAATCGTAGTCTGCCAGCCATCCGGCAATTTTTCAACAAATTCATCCACATTTGCAAGCTTGGCGGCTTCCAATACCTGTTCGTCGCTTGCGTCCTTATTTCCGATTCGGATGTTCTCCAAAATGGTATTATCAAACAGCGTAACGTCCTGAAACACGATGGAAAACAAGGAAAGCAATGCTTCCGGATCAATTTTGGAAATGTCCATGCCACCCACGGTGATCGTCCCCTGACCGGCATCCCAAAATCTTGCGGCCAGCCGCGAAACAGTCGTCTTGCCGCCGCCGGAAGGCCCCACCAGTGCCGTGACTTCCCCCTGCTTGGCGGTAAAGGAAACATCTTTCAGCACAGTTTCTCCTGCATGGTATGCAAATCCCACTCGATCGAAGACAATATCATAGCCATCGTTGGACAGCGTGACGTCACCCTGCTGCAACGGATGGTCCAGGATCTCATTCATACGGGCGATATTGGTGCGAGTGCTGATGATCGCCGCCAGATTTTGCAGTGCGCCTTGCAGCGGATCATAAAGCCTGGACACGACGAGCAGGAAAAGAAAGAAGGTCAGCACATCAAGACTGCCGTTTATCAGCAGAACAGATCCTGTCAGCGCCACCGTGACGATTCCCAGCTTTAATAACAGCGAGGCGGAAACGACAAAGGCAGCTAATCCAAATTCATTCAGGATCGAACGATGTTCTACGGCGCGGATCTTCTTTTCTAATCCTTTCAGATACATCTGCTCTACGTTATTGGCTTTCAAATCGCGCACGCTCTCGATACACTCCTGGATCCCATCTGCACAGGCCATTTTCACATCCATCGCTTTTTGATTCAGGCGCTCCTGTACCTTGGAGGAAAAACCTACGATGGCAAAAGAGAGCGGCAATACCCACAGCGCCGCTGCTGCCATGCGCCACTCCATCACCAGCAGACCGATGGAAATCAGGATCGTAGAGAGGATGGATCCCGCCAGTTCTGGTATAAAATGAGAAAAACTCTGTTCTAAAAACGTACAGTCGGCCATGATCGTACTGGTGAGGTCTGCCAGATCTTTTTTGCCGAAGAACGACAGCGGTATTTTCCGCAACCGTTCCGCCAGCGTGATCCTTCGTACGCCGCTTTCTGTATAGGTGGCAAAATATGTCGCGTTGTACTGAAGGTATGTGGTCAGCAAGATCAAGCCGACACACACTGCACAGCCCCCTATATAGAAGCTCCATCTTTCATCGGGGATGCCGCCGTTCATCAAATCGGCAACCAGACGATACAACAATCCCACCGGAAACATAAACGAAAGATTTTGAAGAACGCAGGCCAGACACCCTTTTACCAGATCTTTTGCGCCCTGTTGAGAGAGGGCATAGCGCTTCTCGAGCCACTTGATCACGTCACTCTACCTCCTTTGCCATCTTCCATTGAACGGAAGCCTGATAATCTTGCCACATCCGGCTGAAAATGCCGCTTTTTTTCAAAAGCTCCTGACTGTTTCCGCTTTCGGCGATCCGTCCATCTTCAATGACATAGATTCGATCGGCGCCGGTTATCGTAGAGAGCCGGTGAGCGATCATGATCACTGTTTTTCCCTCACACAATTTGGAAAAGGCTGTCTGTATGCGAGCCTCATTATCCGGATCGGCAAAAGCCGTAGCCTCATCAAGAAGGACGATCGGCGCATCTTTCAGCATGACGCGGGCGATGGCGATCCGCTGCTGTTCCCCGCCCGAAAGGTAAACGCCCTTTGTGCCGATCATCGTATCGACACCTTGTGGCAGCTTTTCGAGAATGTCGTCACACTGGGCATCGTGAAGTGCGGTCAGAATTTCTTCACGGGTCGCATCCGGTTTGCCCATGCGTACATTTTCCAAGATCGAGGCTTTGATCAGATGACTGTTCTGGAACACAAAGGAGATGGTATCCATCCGTTCTTCTTTTGAAATGTCTTTCACATTCACGCCGCCGACCGACACACTGCCGCTTTGCGGATCAAAAAAACGGCAGATCAAATGGGCAAGCGTCGTTTTTCCTCCGCCGGACGGTCCTACGAAGGCCACTTTCTGACCTGCAGGAATCATGAGCGAAAGATCTTTGATCACCTCATTTTCACCGTCATAGCTGAAACAGACATGTGCCAGCTGCAGCGAAGCATCCGCTGGGTGTCTCGGGTATTTTGGCTCCGCAAGCGGCAGCAACTTCCCTATGCCATCCATTCGCTGCATGGCATCATCTACGATCATAGCGTTTTCGCTTTGAAACATGATGCGCGTCAGCGTGAGAGAGATGATCGGGGTCAAAATGATGTAGAACAAAAGATCCAATAGGAAATCGTTCGTAACACCGCTTTTCGTAAAGAACATCGCACCGGCGATCAATACGGTAAAGACACCGTTGATGGCGGCCGTGTAACACACCATCGGCATGCGAAGTTCCTTGGTGTAGGCGATCACCCATACTTTGTAGCGGTCGATGGCGCCCTTGAACTTTTTGAAAGAGAAGATGGTCTGCCCAAAAGTCTTGACGATCGGAATTCCTCGTACATACTCCACCGCTTCATTGGACATATCCTCCAGGGCATCTTGGTATTCTTTCATCTTTTCCTGCATTCGCTTCCCCGTCATCGCCATCATGATCAAAAATCCCAGCACGACCGGAATCAGGCTCAAAAGACCCAAACGCCAATCAAACGTCAATAACAGAGCCAAAAGCCCACAAGGAGTTGCGATCGCATTGGCGCGGTCGGGGAGCTGATGCGCCAGGTAGGTTTCGGTAGCTGCGCTGGATTCATTGACGATCTTACGCAGCCTGCCGCTGCCAAATTGCTCCACCTGGCCGATCGGCAGCCGGACGATCTGTTCCATCATCTGCAGGCGCAAATTGGTGGCAATGCGAAAGGCACCTTTGTGCGAGCACATCAGTCCCCCGATATAGATCAATACCGACGCTACGGCAAACAGCACTGCCATCCAGCCATTGCGCACCAGCTGCTGGGCACGGTCAAAATCCGGTGCGACCGCCAGCACTTCCTGCATGATCTTCCAGATATAGTAGAAAGGCACCAATGCGATGAGCGCACTGACTGCCGAAAGCACCCAGGATGCGTAGATCAAATATCTGTGATTGCCTGCAATCTGCAACAGGCGTGACAGATTCGATTGTTTTTTCAAAAAAGTCCCTCCTTTTCTGGTTCCCTATTTGACAGCAGGGATCCCTGTCCATGTTTCTTTCTTATGTTAGCTTTGGCTAACTTTTTAGATAAAAATCACAGGGCATCACTGCCCCATAATTTTCATCCATCCGGCCGTATAAAAATCGCGCATTTCCTTTACATAATTCTCTGCATCCGCAAGCGGCATCTCATGGATCACCAGTTCAAAGAACGTGTGAAACATGCCGGTAATCAGGATATGCTCCAATACCGGATCGATCTGTGGAGATGGCCGTCCCAGCTTCTCCAGAACCCTTTGATAAGCGTGTGTCGCCTCTGTCTCGATCGTGACCATTTGGTCAATGAGACCAGAAAATTTCGTTCCTTCTGAACAACAGAGGATCAGCTTGCATTCCTCCAGATGCGCATAAGCATAATGGAGCATCTCAAACATACAGGCACCGGATATCTCGCTCATGACCTCCGGCTGCTGTTCATGTGGCAGCTTTGCAAACGATTGCTGCGCCTTTTTGAAGCAGGTGAGCATATGGTCATAATGCTCGCCGACCAACGCTTCAAACAGCTGTTCTTTGCTTTTATAATATCCATAAAATGCCCCGGTGGTCATGCTGAGCGATCGAACGATGTTTCGCAGAGAAGCACCTTTATACCCTTTTTCCAAAAACTCTCTTTTGGCCGCTCGATGGATACGCTCCAAAGTAGTCAAAGACGTTTCGATCTGCATCCCCCCTCTTATATATAACACTGTTATATAAGACAGTTTCATCATAGTCTGCGGCAACTGGTTTGTCAAGGGGAAGACGATGACCGCCGATCAAAGATGTACGAACCGGCTAACATCTGCCTGCTTCGCCCGTCAGTGAACCTTGCAAACAGCACAAAGGCAGCACTTGCTTTGCATGCTCTTTCTTGCCGGACGATGCATAACACGCGCAGATGTCGGGAGCGTGTGTGACTCACAGCGCAAAAAAAGGCAGGCAGCGATGTGCCTGCGATCGTTTGTGCCTGTTTACCGCTCTCAGCGGCTGATGGCAATTTTTTATGATTGAACGCTGTTACTGTCAGGCCTTTTCCTGTTCGCTCCTGCAGACACGTTCGATGTGCATCGCCAGATAGCCCGTTTCCACCTTTGGCACCTGTTTGTGCAGGGTACGTTCGATCCGTGCGATGATGTGCTGCGCCACCTGATAAGAATAAGGAAAGCTGCTGCGCGTATAGTCTTCCATGTCCAGCGCCAGCACCTCTCCCTCCCGCAGACGGGCGAGCAGATATTTCATATGGGTCAGCAGACGGGTGTACGACAGAGAGTGGACATCGATCGACAGGCCACATTCCGCTTCCACCTGCTGGATGCTCTCATTGATGATCACCGCAATCAGCATGCCCTCATCGACCTGTTCGCCCAGCGCACTGTGAATGTGCAGGGTGATGTACCCCACCTCATCTTCGTTGATCGTATAGCCGCAGCGTTCCTGAATGATCGCTTTTCCCTGCAAGGCGATCGCATATTCTTCCGGATACAGCAGACGGATGTCGTTGGCAAACGGATTGGTGATGTTCAGATTGCTTTTGATGCGGGTGATCGCAAAAGCGATGTGATCGGCCAGCGGAAGCAGGATGTTGCGGTCGATGTTTTGAAACTTCTTCTGTGCCAGTGTGATGATCTCACTGCTCACTTCCAGATACACCGGTTCCAGATGGCTGAGCACGTCCCGGGTCGGTCCTTTGCTCGTATCTTTCTGCAGCTCATAGACCCTGCCGGAATAAGGAGCGTCCATCTGTTCGTTGAGCTTGCGTCCAAAGCCGATGCCCTTGTCCAGAAGCAGGAGAACACGGTTGCTGGACACTTCATGCACGATGACAGCATTGTGATTCAATATGCGTATGATCTTTGCCATGTTCTCCGCTCCCTTCTCTTATCGCACGCGGATGATCTCGTCTCCGACCTTGACCTCACCGAGCTTCAGCAGCTCCAGATGGTGATCGCCCAGATTGGTGAATACCAGTACGGTCGCATCCGACGGTGCATGTTCCCGTATATATTGTAAATCAATTTCCATCAGTTTTGCACCCTTTTTGACTGTTTGTCCGTTTTCGACGAATACCTGGAAGCCCTGACCGCCCAGTTGAACGGTATCGATACCGACATGGATCAGCATCTCCACACCTTCTTCGGACACCAGGCCGATGGCATGTTTCGTATCGAACACAAAGGAAACGGTCGCATCACACGGTGCATACAGCGTACCGTCCTGCGGGAAGATCACGATGCCATCGCCCATCATCTTCTGGGCAAAGGTCGCATCCGGCGTCTCACTGATCAGCTTGGCCTCTCCCTGGATCGGAGCCGTGAACACTTCGCTGATCTCCGGTTTCTCTTCCGGCTTCGTTTCCGGTTCCACCACGACCGCCGATCCTTCAACCGCCCTCGGATCTTGCAGATACTCTTCCAGATCGGATTTGATGACGGATACACGCGGTCCGTAGATGACCTGCACGCCCTTGCCTTTTTTGATGACACCGGCAGCACCGGACTGTTTCAGCGTGCTTTCCTCCACCTTGTCGGCATCCTTTACGGTCACGCGCAGACGGGTCGCACAGCAGTCGACATCGGCGATGTTGTCGGCACCGCCAAGGCCCTTTGCGATCATCGCAGATAAAGCGCTCGGCTGTGCACCGGCTTCCTTTTCCGCTTCCTTGCGGGCATTGACATCCGCCTTGGTGTAAAGTCGGGTCTCTTCATCGTCCTCCTCACGTCCCGGTGTCTTCAGATCAAACTTTTTGATCAGGAAGCGGAAGATGAAGTAATACAGGAAGAAGTACACGATACCGACCGGAATGATCAGCAGCCAGCTCGTCTTGTCATTGCCCTGCAGGATACCAAACAGCAGCAGATCGAGGAAACCGCCGGAGAAGGTCAGACCGACCGCGATGTTGAGCATGTGGGCGATCATATAGGCCGCACCGGCCAGGATCACCTGTACGACAAACAGCATCGGCGCAACGAACAGGAAGGAGAACTCGATCGGTTCGGTGATGCCGGTGAACATGCTGGTCAGTGCCGCAGACAACAGCAGACCGCCGGCGACCTTCTTCTTTTCCGGCTTTGCGCAGTGATACATGGCCAGTGCCGCACCCGGCAGACCAAAGATCATGAAGATGAACTCACCGGAGAAATAGCGGGTCGCATCCGCACTGAAATGCACGGTGTTCGGATCGGCCAGCTGAGCAAAGAAGATGTTCTGACCGCCCTGGATCAGCTGTCCGCCGACTTCCATCGTACCGCCGACCGCCGTCTGCCAGAATGGCAGATAGAACACATGATGCAGACCAAACGGGATCAGTGCACGCTTGATGATACCGAAGATCAGCGTACCCAGATAGCCCGTGCCGGTCACCAGTGAGCCCAGCGCATAGATGCCGTTCTGCACGATCGGCCATACGAAGAACATCAGGATGCCGACAAATACGAAGGTGATCGTGGAGATGATCGGCACGAAGCGACTGCCTCCGAAGAAGGAGAGCGCATTCGGCAGCTCGATCTTATAGAATCTGTTGTGCAGCGCCGCAACGCCCAGACCGACGATGATACCGCCGAACACACCCATCTGCAGCGTCTGGATACCGCACATCGAAGCGATCGTTCCGCTCAGCACATCCGGCGCGATGCTGCCGTCTGCCAGGATCTGTCCGTCGATCGTCAGCATGGCGTTGATGGATACATGCATGACGAAGAAGGCGATGACTGCCGAGAGGGCCGCAACCTCTTTTTCTTTCTTCGCCATACCGATGGCCACACCGCCCGCAAAGATCAGCGGCAGGTTGTCAAAGATGGCACTTCCCGCCTTGCTCATGACCGTCAACAGACCATGCAGCAGCGTGCCATCTCCCAGGATGGACTGTAAGCCATACGAAGCGATCATCGTTTCGTTGGTAAAGGAGCTTCCGATGCCCAGCAGCAGCCCGGCAACCGGAAGGACGGCGATCGGAAGCATGAAGCTTCGCCCGATGCGTTGAAGAACGCCAAAAACCTTGTCTTTCATTTCTCTTTCCTTTCTTCTCCCGATCCTTCTGTGTTCTCCCTGCGGCAAAATGAAAAGGCATGAACACAAAAGAAATCCCCATGGAGATCCATTCTTTCATAGTTCATGCCTGCATGACCAGTAACACTCTATTTCACCAATATTCTAACCAAGTAAGCGGTTACTGTCAACTGTTTTCGGCTTTTTTTTGTGATAAATGCCTTTGTCGGCAGACGAGAGATGAAGAACGGACCTCCCTGTGGTATAATGCCCCTTGAGAAAGGCAAGGTGGATATGATGGAACAACTGACCACACAGCAGATGGAGCGGGTCGCCATGCTGCAGCTGCGCAATCAGATCTGGATGGTTGCCCTGATCATCTGGGGCTGTCTGCTGCTTCTGATCCTCCTCCTGTGCGCCCTGCAGTTTTATCTCGACCTTCGACGCAGGGCAAGACAGAGCAGCGACACGCTGACATTGACCTGCGAACACTGTTCACGTTCCTTCCCCGTACCGCTTGCCCACTTTTACCGGCATCCGTTTCTTCTGAAAAAACGCGTGCGTATACAGGCCGGCATCTCTCATCCGATCGCACAGAGCTATCGAATGCAATGCCCGCACTGCCACCGAAAGAGCTGGTGCACACTGTCGGCGGAAGATTCCCGTTCCCTTGCCGCATCACTGCTGAAAGGGATCTGGCACAGGCATCTGCTTCGCTTTCTGCTGTTGGAAGGCGCAGTGTTCATCTTCGGCCTGCTTTGCCTCTTTCTGATCCGCACGCTGCTGACACCATAGACAAGGGCAAACAGCTGCTCCCACACGGGAACAGCTGTTTTCATTCTTCTTCGATCGCCATGACCTTTCGGATGCGCTGAATGTGACGCTCGCCATTGCTGAATGGCGTGCCCAACCACACATTGACGATCTCCTTCGCCATCTCACTGCCGATGATGCGCTGACCAAACGCCAGCATATTGGAATCATTGTGCTCTCTAGTGAGCCTTGCGCTCAGCGGATCACTGCACAGGGCACAGCGGATGCCTTTGACCTTGTTGGCCGTAATGGAAACACCGATACCGGTGCCGCACATGACGATGCCGCGCTCACATTCGCCGCTCGCCACTGCCTTTGCGCATGGCAATGCCGTATCCGGATAATCCATGGATGCGGTCGAATCCGTACCAAAATCGACCACCTCATGCCCCTGCGACAACAACATCTCCTTGATCATTTCTTTGTACTCATACGCACCATGATCACAAGCAACTGCAATTTTCATAGCTGACCTCCACTTTCTATCTTTCTGTATCTACACTAACGGATTCCCGCACGCTTGTCAATGACGCCGTTCATTCAGCAAAGGCCGTCCCTCATGATAACGGCGCAGATTCTCGATGACAAGCTCTTCAAACTGAGAGAAGCTGGCTGCGTTTGCAAATGTGCCGGCCACATGCGGAGTGATCAGCACATTCTCATGATCCCAGAGCGGATGATCGCTTGGCAACGGTTCTTCCTCCATGACATCCAACACGGCGCCGCCGATGCTCTTTTCATCCAGCGCCCGGCAGACATCCGCCAGAGAGACCAGCGATCCTCTGCCCACATTGACAAAGATCGCATCCGCTTTCATCAGCGTAAACAGCCGATGGGTAAAAAAACCTCGGGTCGCCGCATTGGCAGGGACACACAGGACGACCGCATCCGCGATGGGAAGCACTTCGTCCAGCTGCGCCAACGCGATCATGCGCTCCACGCCCGGCACTTTCTGATCCGGATGTGCCCGCACACCGATCACATTGGCTCCCAGATGATGGAGACGATGCGCCAGCGTCGCACCGATGTTGCCCATACCGACGACCACGATCGTCGATCCGCTGATCATCCGCACCCGCTCCTCTTTTTTCCAGCAGTGCTCCTGCTGCCGACGCACGTAACGATCCAGCCGCTGAAACATCAGGATCAGCGCACCGATCACATATTCACTGATGACATCTCCAAAACAGCCGGAAGCGTTGCACAGCCGGATCTTATGTTCATTCAGGGCCTCCACATCGTATTGATCATAGCCGGCACTTTCCAGTTGGATCAAAGACAGATGTGCATAGTCCGGGATGCTTTCTGGATCCGGATTCCCGACGAGGATCTGCGCACTGTAATCTTCACAGAATTCATACCACTGGCTCAGTTCTTCCATCGCCTGTGAACTGAGCGTTCGTAAACATCGTACTTTCATATCATGCGAAGGCAATGGCCGCCTGCACTGCCTTCTTCCATCCTTTCAATAATCGTTCTCGCGTCTGCGGATCGATCGTCGGCACATAACGCCGCGCGATCTGAAACTGTTCCTTTATCGCCGCCTGATCCTTCCAATATCCGATGGCCAGTCCTGCCAGATAGGCAGCCCCCAACGCGGTCGTCTCGGATATCGTGGAACGGATGACCGTCGCATTGAGCAGATCGCTTTGAAACTGCATCAGGAAGCTGTTGCGACTGGCATCACCATCCACCTGCAGATGATGGATCTTCATGCCGGCATCCTCTTCCATCGCTGTGATGACATCACAGCTCTGATAAGCCAGCGATTCCAGGGTCGCCCGAATGATGTGTTCCTGTCGGGTCCCGCGAGTCAGCCCGAACATTGCGCCTTTGACCTGTGGCTTCCAATAAGGGGCTCCCAGACCGGTAAAGGCCGGAACAACGATCACGCCGTCGCTGCTTTCCACTAAACGGGCCCGCTCCTCGCTCTCTGCACTTGTTGTGATCAGATGCAGGCCATCCCGCAGCCACTGTACTGCCGCACCGGCGACGAATACACTGCCCTCCAGCACATAGTCACAGACTCCCTGGATGCGCCAGCCGACACAGGTGACCAGGCCATGCTTCGAGCGAATGATGCGATCCTTCGTATTCATCAGCAGAAAGCAGCCGGTTCCATAGGTGTTCTTAACGTCTCCGCCATCAAAACATGTCTGTCCAAACAACGCCGCCTGCTGATCACCGACGATGGCCGTGATCGGAATAGCAGATGCGAACACCGTTTCACAGACAGCCAGCATCCCGCTGGTGTCGACGATCTTTGGCAGCAGACAGCGCGGAATGTTCCACAGCGCCAGCAGCTCCTCATCATAATCCAGCGTTTCCAGATTCATGAGCATCGTCCGGGAAGCGTTGGAGACATCCGTGATATGCTTCCTGCCGTTGCTCATCTTCCATACCAGCCAGCTGTCGATCGTGCCAAAGCACAGCTCTCCCCTCTCTGCACGTTCTTGCAGTCCGTGTCTGTCCAGAAGGAAACGGATCTTACTGGCGGAAAAATACGGATCGAGCTGCAAACCGGTCTTTTCCCGGATCCACGCTTCCCTTCCTTCCTCCTTCAGCTGCTGACAATACGAATCGCTCTGGCGGGACTGCCATACGATCGCAAAACCGATCGGCTGGCCGCTTTCCTTTTCCCAGATGACGCTGGTCTCCCGCTGATTGGTAATGCCGATCGCCGCGATCTGCTCGCTACGGATACCGGAACGGGCAGCCACTTCGTTCATCACACCGACCACGCTGGCCCATATGTCATTGGCGTTCTGTTCCACCCATCCCGGATGCGGATAATACGTATCCACTTCCTTCTGAGCAACCGCCAGGATATTGCTCATCTCATCAAAGAGGATCGCCCGGGAGCTCGTCGTTCCCTGATCGATCGCTAAGATATATCGCTTCATATACACACCTGCCCTTCCAATTTATATACCCTCATTTTAGCACTTTTCACTTTTGGTGGAAACAGACTTTCTCTGTGAACGTGCACACGACGGTCATGACATCATTGACGATGTTCATCGTCTTCCTGCAATGATCCCGCCTGGAATGACGCTATTCTTTTCCGGAGAACCCAGACAATTTTGTCACTTTTGTTTACGGTCACTTTTCTTTTTCCATGTTCATTGTTAAAATAAGACAAGTACCTGAAAGGACGATGGTAATTATGAAACAGCTGTTCTCATGGATCAAAGAACACCCATACAGCCTCTGGCTGCTTTATTATATTCCCTATCTGATCTGCTTCGTTTTGCTGGAATACTTCGCTGTTCCTGTTTTCATCATCCACACACCGATCGATGATCAGATCCCGTTCAACGAATATTTCATCCTTCCGTATCTGCTGTGGTTCCCGTTCATGTTCGGTTCCCTGCTGTACTTTCTCATCAAGGACAAGCGATCCTTTCAGGATCTCTGTTTCTTCATGTTCTCCGGTATGTCCGTCTCTCTGCTCACTTATCTCGTCTTGCCCAACGGACTGGACCTGCGCGTGGACTTTTCGGTCAACAACATCTTCGCGTGGATGGTCTCCCTCATTCAAAATGTCGATGATTCTGCCAATGTATGTCCGTCGATCCATGTGGCCAGCACGTTTTCGATCATGCTCGTCATCCTGCGTTATTCCAAATTCCGACATCCGTCCTGGACCAAGCTGGGCACCTCGCTGATCGCAATCTCCATCATTCTCTCAACGATGTTCCTCAAGCAGCACTCCATCATCGATGTGATCGCCGGGCTGGCACTGAGCGGGATCCTCTATTTTGTCACGTACCGCTTAAACTGGCGGCGCCTGTTTTACTCGACAAAGCTGCATTTCCTCGCAGACTGATCCCGAGCGTTTTTCCCAGACATGACTCCATGACAGGGCATCTCTGACAAATGCTCTGTTTTTTTCATCTGCTGCCTGGACGGATCGCTGCCACACAAAAGCGATCGATCCCCGATGGGATGCATCCGTTCCTTTTGTACTTTCGTCCGCTTTGGTGTATCATAGATGCAGAAAGGGTGATCGTATGAATCATGAGAAGCTGAAAGAGATACAGGAGGCACTGCCGGCCCATGTCACGCTGGTCGCCGTCAGCAAAACACGCACCAAGGAAGAGATCGATGAAGCCTATGCGGCCGGATGCACGGTGTTTGGTGAAAACAAGGTGCAGGAGATCGTCCGCAAACACGATCCTCGCTATCACTGGCACATGATCGGTCATCTGCAGCGCAACAAGGTTCGACAGGTATTGCCGCTGGTCGATATGATCCAGAGCCTGGACTCTCTTTCACTGGCGAAGGAGATCGAGAAGCAGGCCGCAAAGATCGACAAGAAGGTGGCGGTCCTGGTCGAGGTCAACATTTCCCAGGAAACGAACAAGAGCGGCATCACGGCAGAGGAAACGATGGATTTCATCGATATTTGCCGCCGGGAATTTCCGCATATCGAAGTACAGGGACTGATGTGCGTAGGACCAAACACCGACGATACGAAACGGATCGAAGCGTGTTTTGAACAGATGCATCAGCTTTACATGCAGGCACAGGAGCGCTTTGGCGATTCCATCCGCTGGCTGTCCATGGGCATGAGTGCGGACTGGAAGCTGGCCGTTCAGCACGGATCCAACATGGTACGGATCGGTTCTGACATCTTTGGGCCGCGGCAGTACGACACACAGTAAACTTGCATCTTCGGACACGTGGCCGCAGACGACTCGCTCTGTCCGATCAAAAATCTCTGAAAGCACCAAACAGGCGGCGCAAGATCCATGGACCATCATCCGGATCGCACCGCCTGTTTTTCTGCAACCTGCACTGCCGCAAAGCAGACGCAGGCACTCTCATATCCGACCCCCCCCCCGGCGACCTCTGCCGGGTTTTTGTCAAACATGCTTTTTCTTCCCTTCCGCTATCACGCTGGAATACCGTTACGCATGCCCGCACAGGCATCTCATCCCTGTTCTCGTTTAAAGTACGGTTCGTTTTTTATGATGAGGGAATGGGAGGGATGCTGTGCCTTCGCCGCTTCAAACCATGCCCGGGCAAGCTCGTTTTCCTTTAGATAGTAATAACAGATCGCCAGCTCCAGCATCGGCAGAAACAAGTGCTCATCCTCATTTTCAAAGCCGCCGCGGTGAGTCGAACGCAGCGCCTGATCGAACCAGTAAGCGGCCTGTGCATAGCGCTGCACATCTAAAAACCAGAAGCCGATGGCGTTGCAGATGCGGCTGGTGGGCACTTCATAGGAGAAGCTGCGCAGATATGCCTGCAATGCCTGTTCTCGATCGTTGTTTCGCAGATGACAAACACCCAGATCATAACAGGCCTGCAGCTGATCTTCCACCCAGCCTTCCTGTGACAAGAATGTTTCATACGCCTGAATTGCCGCATCCCGCTGGCCATGGTCGTTCAGCTCCCGTGCATAATAAAACCAGTCACGGGGCGAAAACGGCTCATCGTTCTGACGCATGATCTGAAAGATGCGAAGATTACGGTCCGGATCGTTGACGACTTCTTTCTGATGACAGATCGTGATGTCGCTGTGCAGGATCGTTCCCTTCGTTGCGATGGTTTCATGGATGCGCCCCTGCCAGTGAAAACCGCAGCTTCGCTTTAAAAGCCGTTCCCGCTCAAAAACGATCGGTGTCGCTCCTTTCGCATGTGCCATCGCATAGCGCATCATCACTACATCGACGGAGGGATCCAGATGCTGTTTCAGCTCACACAGCTTCCTCTGATTTACCTCATCGATCACATCATCGGCATCCAGCCAGAAGATGTAGTCTTTTGTCGCCCTGGAAAACGAGGAATTGCGTGCCGCCGCAAAGTCATCGTTCCACGCAAAGGTGTCGACCAGAGCTCCCATTTCCCGGGAAATTGCTGCGGTCTGATCCTGTGATCCGGTATCGATGACGATGATCTCGTCCGCAAAACACTTCACACAGGACAGACAGCGGCGGATCACCGGCTCCTCATCTTTTACGATCATGCAGACGCTGATGGTTATCACTGTTTTCCCCCCTTATGTACAGCCGCCCACAGGCGGCCTATTTATGAGATTTTTTTCACCATGAGGATACTGTTGTTAAAATGTGTGTTAGCTAAGGTATTTCGTAAGAACAGCGTTGATGAGCTGCTGGCATAGAAAACAGCATAGCCGCTGAGAGGTTCACTGTCACTGCTGGAAGATATGGCCACGCTGTCTTGTGTATGCGGAACTGTATCACCATCAAAAACAATGACCGTTTCTGCCGTTACCGGATAAGAACTGGCAGTTACTCCCACTGTGGTCTGATAATAAACTTCATACAATCCAGGTTCCGTAATCTCAAAAAACGGAGAACCAGACGTATGTGTAATTGCTGTTCCATTGGTCGCCAGGTTCTGATAGAAGCTCAGTAACCCATTTCCGGATACAGTAGTGTCGTTGTTATTGGCAGATGCCAGAGACTGTGCCGTATCGCCGGAAGGTCCCGTCGGACCGGTCGGACCTGTAGGGCCGGTAGCCCCAGTTGGACCCATTGGTCCGGTCGGTCCCGTTGGACCGGTCGATCCATTCATGCCCATCGGGCCCTGTGGACCAGTTGAACCAGTCGGGCCGGTTGCACCGGTTACACCAGCAAGCCCCTGTACGCCCTGCAACCCTTGAATGCCTTGTTCGCCACGCGGGCCAGTCGGACCGGTCGGACCTGTAGGGCCGGTAGCCCCAGTTGGACCCATTGGTCCAGTCGGTCCCGTTGGACCGGTCGATCCATTCATGCCCATCGGACCCGGTAGACCAGTTGGACCAGTCGGGCCGGTTGCACCGGTTACACCAGCAAGCCCCTGTACGCCCTGCAACCCTTGAATGCCCGGT
>DWYK01000184.1 GCA_019118705.1 Candidatus Merdibacter merdigallinarum
GATTTCGCTATCCCTTCTTCTCGCCTGCACCTCGCGATACAAACCTTGGGAGTCGCTTTAGGGTTCGTCGGCAACTACGCCCCGGTGGACTTTCACCACAGACTGACGGCATGCCCGTCATACCCAAAAAAGGATGGTTTCCCATCCTTCTCAGCCATCAGGCTTTCTTTTTCTTCATTTCTGCCAGCTCTTCTTGTACGATCGCATGCTGCTTCTGATAGCGTTCCAGCTTTTCGCGCTCTTCTTCGACCTTCGCTGCCGGGGCCTTCTTCACGAAGTTCTCATTGCGCAGCATTCCTTCGCTTCGCTTCACTTCTTTGCTCAGACGATCCAGCTCTTTTTCCAGCTTGGCGATCTCTTCCTCCAGATCGACCATCGCGGCCAACGGCGTGGACAGCGTGCCGCCATAGATCGGGCGGGCAACGACCTCCACATCTTCCGCAAACGATGTACAGCTGGCGTGGCACATCTTCTGCAGGATGGCAGCCATGTTCTCATCGATCTGCTTCCATGCGCCATGCTCATCCTTGATGGCGATCTCCAGCGGTGTGCTCGGCTTCAGCTGATAGTCGGTCTTGATCTCGCGGACCGCGCTGATCATCGACAACAGCTGACGAACGGCGAACATCTCTTCCTCGCTCATCGCCACCGCTGCCGGCTTTGGCCAGCTTTCCAGATTGATGCTCTCCTTTTCATGCGGCAGGCTCAGATAGATCTCCTCGGTGACAAACGGCATGAACGGATGCAGCATCTTCACGATTCCCTGCAGTACGACGAACAGTGTCGACTGTGCCGCATGCTTCACCGTCGCATCCTCGCTCTGCAGGCCGGCCTTGCTCAGTTCGATGTACCAGCTGCAGAAATCATCCCAGATAAAGCTGTACAGTTCATTGCCGACCAGCGCAAACTCATACTTCTCCATATTTTCCGTTACGCTTGCCAGCACCTCATCAAAGCGCTTCAGGATCCACTTGTCGATCGTCGAAGCATGAGCGAGATCGACCATCTGATCGAAGTCTTCCAGCTGCAGCTGTACGAACCGGGTCGCATTCCAGATCTTGTTGATGAAGTTCCAGCTGGCCTCGATCTTCTTGGCGCTGAAACGCAGATCCTGTCCCGGTGTGGAATTCGTCGTCAGGAAGAAACGCAGCGCATCTACGCCGTATGTATCGATGACATCCATCGGATCGATGCCGTTGCCCAGCGACTTTGACATCTTGCGTCCCTGCTCATCACGGACGAGACCGTGGATCAGCACATCCTTGAACGGACGGCTCTTCATGCAATAGCGGGACTGGAACGCCATGCGCGCTACCCAGAAGAAGATGATGTCATAACCGGTCACGAGCACGTCATTTGGGAAATAACGTTCCAGATCCGGCGTATCCTGCGGCCACCCCAGCGTGGAGAATGGCCACAGCGCACTGGAGAACCAGGTATCCAGCACATCTTCATCCTGTTCCCAGTTTTCGATATCCTTCGGTGCTTCCTCACCGACATAGACCTCGCCGCTCTCCTTATGATACCAGGCCGGGATGCGATGTCCCCACCACAGCTGACGGGAGATGCACCAGTCCTCGATGTTCTCCAGCCACTGCTGGAACGTCTTTTCAAACCGCTTTGGATAGAAATGGATCTTCTCCTCTTCGATCTGCTGATTCTCCAGGACCGCATCCGCCAGCGGCTTCATCTTGACGAACCACTGTTTGGACAGGTATGGCTCCACGATGACACCGGTGCGCTCTGAATGACCGACCTGGTGCATATGCTTTTCGATGTGGTCGACCACACCGGCTGCTTCAAAATCCGCCACCAGCGCCTTGCGGCACGCAAAGCGGTCCATACCGGCATACTTTCCGCACATCTCATTCATCGTAGCATCCGGATTCATGCAGATCGGCATGGCCAGCCCGTACTTCTTTGCCAGCTGGAAGTCGTTTGGATCATGTGCCGGCGTACACTTCATAACTGCCGTACCAAACGACATGTCGATATAATCGTCCGCCATGATCGGCAGCGCTTCCCCGTTGGCCGGGTTGATCGCATGCATGCCGATGATGCCCTGATAACGCTCATCCTGCGGATGTACGAAGATCGCCTGATCGGCAAACATTGTCTCCGGACGGGTCGTTGCGATGACAAGCTCCTGATCGTTTTCCACGATCCGATACTTGAAGTAATACATCGCTCCCTCAATTTCTTTGTGAATGACCTCAATGTTGGATAAAGCGGTCTTTGCCTCCGGATCCCAGTTGATGATGCGCTCACCCTGATAGATCAGCCCATCGTGGTACAGGTCGCTGAATACCTTGCGCACCGCCTTGGACAGACCGTCATCCAGCGTAAAGCGCTCTCTGGAATAATCCAGGGACAGGCCCAGCTTTGCCCACTGTTTGCGGATCGTGGACGCATACTCCTCCTTCCACGCCCAGGCGTGCTCCAGGAATTTCTCCCGGCCGATATCATAACGGGAGATGCCCTGTTCCTTCAGACGGGCATCGACCTTTGCCTGGGTCGCAATGCCGGCATGGTCCATCCCGGCCAGCCACAGCATGTCATATCCCTGCAAACGCTTGTAACGGGCAAGGATATCCTGCAGGGTCGTATCCCATGCATGTCCCAGGTGCAGCTTTCCGGTTACGTTCGGTGGCGGGATCACGATGCAAAATGGATCTTTGCTTTTGTCACCGGCCGTAAAATATTCTTTTTTCAGCCATTCCTCATAGTAGCCTTCCTCTACCTGATGATGGTCATATTTGGCTGCAAGCTGTTTTGTCATATGGTTTCCTCCATTCCTCTCTCATCAGTGAATACAGAGCCATCGCATGAAAGCATCCATCCCCCAGCCGCTGCCGTTTTGGCAGACAGCCCTGAGCACGAAAATGCAGGCGTTCCAGCAAAGCGATGCTGGCTGTGTTTTCCGCCGCGCACCAGGCATTGATCCGATGAAGATCCAGCGTCACAAAGCCATACGTCAGCATCCATTCCAGCGCCTCGCGCATATGGCCGCGATGCTGCCAGTGCGGATGCAGCGCATACCCCAGCTCCATCGTATGGAAACTGCTTTGGTGGTGAAGGTCGATCCATCCGATCACACGCTGTGAGCGCTTCTCCACGATGACGAAGAACAGCGGCAGGGGATGCACGTGGTCCGGCTGATAGGCAAGGATCCTCTCCTGCACATCGACCCTGTCAACGGGAAGCGGCAGATGCAGCCAGCGAATGACCGTTTTCTGGCGACCGATCTCCCGGAGATCTTCTGTATCCGTCATTGTCGGGCTGCGATAACACAGCCGTTCGCTCTCCAGCTCCATATGCCCCTCCGCCAACAAAAAAAAGCGCCGCTAAAGGACGCTTTACCGTGGTACCACCTTTATTCGCATGCGATGCATGCCTTCCTTCACTAACGCTGTGCCTGCGTCTTTCCCTGCCAGAAGCTCAGGAAAGCTGCTCCCAGACGACCTTCACAGCATCTGCTCATCCTCTCTCAGCAACCGAGGACTCTCTGAAGAACAACGTGCTGCTACTCCTTCTGTTCTCTGCATTTGACTATTCTTTTTCATTTTAATCAAATCCGCAAAAGATGTCAATATCCATTCTTCCGGCAGGCGCTCAGGGTCTGATTCAAATGTGATAATGTCTTAATGTATCAAAGTTGATTTTGTCTTGAATAAAGACATAGCGAAAATTACTTGTTATAATTGAACCTCACTGTTATTGGGAGGTTATGGTATGAGAAAGGTTGAACTTACAATGAACGAACAAAATAAATATCTGATCATTAAGAAACTGGTCGAATCTAATGGTAATAAAAAACGTGCCGCCATCAAACTTGGCTGCACCATCCGAACGGTTGACCGCCTCATCTTGAAATACAAAAATCAAGGTAAGCGCGGCTTCGTTCACGGCAACAGAGGCAGGACCCCTTCTGTTGCCTTCCCTCTTGATATCAAAAACAAGATCATCCGCCTTTACCTCGATGAGTATCCTGACGCAAACTTTACCCATTTCTGCGAGATCCTTCGGGAGGATCTGAACATTCGCGTCAGTGATACCTCTCTGAATAAATGGCTCAGAGACGAATGCATCATCTCTCCCAAGGCCAGAAAAAAGACCAAAAAACAATTGAAGATGCTTCTTCGTTCTCGCCTGGAAGCCTCCCCTTCTAAAAAAGTTCAGAATGATATCAAGGAAACCTTGGCCTTCATCGATGAAAAAGATGCTCATCCAAGAAGACCAAGATGCAAATATATGGGCGAGATGATCCAGATGGATGCCTCCAGCCATGAATGGATCAGCGGTCAGATCTGGTACCTGCATCTCGCTGTCGATGATGCCTCCGGTGAAGTCGTCGGCGCCTATTTCGATCGTCAGGAGACCCTGAAAGGCTACTATAACGTCTTTTATCAGATCCTGACCAATTACGGCATCCCGGCGATGTTCTATACGGATAGACGTAC
>DWYK01000185.1 GCA_019118705.1 Candidatus Merdibacter merdigallinarum
GACGGCCATCATGGCATTTGGCGATATGACCAATGATAATGAGATGCTTCGTCAGGTAGGCTATGGGGTGGCCATGGCCAATGCAGCTAGGGATACCAGATCATCTGCACGGTATCTGACACGTCATGATAACAATCATGATGGTCTGGCACGTTTTATCCTTGAAGAGTTTCAGCCTTCACTGCTTGGGAATACGAATGGTGTATAAAAGACCCAAATTCAATTGGTTATCTTAAACCGGGCAAGCATCTAGTGGATATTGGTATAAGCATATGTCATCGAATCTTTCTGAGAGAGTCACTCTGTGGCTCTCTTTTCCATTAGGGCAAAAGGATGGTCTGGAACACAGGGTCTGACAGGAAGGATCGCTCGTTCGCTCTCAGGCATGGATCCCATGCGCTTTTTCTTTCCTTTTTTGCTGAATCTCATTATAATAGAAAGGCAAGTGAGGGATCGGATATGAAATTAGTCGTAGGGCTGGGAAATCCCGGCAGAACATATGAACATACCAGACACAATGCGGGCTTTGAAGCGATGGATGCCATCGCTTCGCTGACATCGGCATCCATCACGCAGAAAAAGTTCAAAGCGCTGGTGGATAAAGTACAGATCGGCAAGGAGAGCGTATTGCTGATGAAACCGCAGACGTATATGAACAACAGCGGAGAAGCCGTGCGGGCCGCCATGGATTTCTATCGTCTGTCACCACAGGATCTGCTGGTGATCTATGATGATCTGGATCTGCCGGTCGGCAAGCTGCGCCTGCGTCAGAAGGGCAGTGCCGGCGGACACAATGGCATCAAGAGCATTCAGGCACACATCAAGTCACAGGAGTTTGACCGCATCCGCATCGGCATTGACAAAGATGCGCGCATTCCGACGGTGGACTGGGTGCTGGGCAAGATCCGCAAAGAAGATGCGCAGGCCTATCAGGAATCGATCGAACAGGCGGCAAAGGCTGCTGTGTTCGCGCTGCAGCACTCCTTCGCGGATGCGATGAATCAGTTTAACAAGAGGTGATCGGTATCAAACAATTACTGCAGATCTTACAGGAGAATCCGGCCGTCCGCAATCTGTGTGCAGGAAAGAGCGAGCTGGGCAACCTGTCGCTGAGCGAGGAAGCCCTGCTGCTGGCGGCGTGGTTCACCCGACAGCCACAGACACTGCTGGTGGTAAAAAACAACAGTTACACGGCACAGCGCCTCCATGAGCGGTTGACCCCGCTCCTTCCAGAGGATGCGCTGCTTTTGGTCATGGAAGAATCGTTGCGGGTCGAGGCGATCGCGGCTTCTCCGCAGGCAAAAGCGGAACAGCTCGAGGTGATGGCGGAGATCCTGCAGCGGAAACGGCCGTACATCCTCATCGTCAATGCGGCTGCCTTTCATCGACTGCTGCCTTCCCTCGCTCTGTTTCGTTCCCACTGTTTTCATCTGAATATCGATGATGAGATCGAATATGACATGCTGAAGCAGCGGCTGCAGAGCAGCGGCTATACGAAGGTCAGCCATGTGGATCAGCCGCTGTGCTATGCGGCACGCGGCGGGATCGTCGATGTGTATTCGATGAATTATGAACATCCGGTCCGCATTGAATTCTTCGATAATATCGTCGAGAGCATTCGCTTCTTCGATGCGGGAAGCCAGCGGACGATCCGTGAGGTGGAAAGCGTCGATATCATCCCGGCCAGCGATCTGCTGTTTACGGACGAACAGCTTGATGAGCTGGAAACGGCATTGAAAGCGGCATTTGAACAACAGGCCCATCGGCTGGATGAACTTGCCCGTACACAGCTTTCTCAGCTGCTGGAAGATGATCTGTCTGCTCTGCGCAGCCATCTGAGCGATCAGCGGCTGTATCCGTATCTGGCGTGGCTGAAGGAGCAACACAGCATCAGCGATTACTGTCCGGATGCCCGCATCGTACTCTCCAGCAGGGAAGAAGTGCACGACAGCATCAAGCGGATCCAGGAAGAGACGATCCACTATGTGCAGGAGATGACAGAGGAAGGACGCATGCTGGCAAAATTTACGCTGTTTCGTGACGAAAATGCCTGCATTGCCCATCATCCGCTGACGACCTTTGATCTGTTCCTGAATATGATGCATCCGGTCAGCTCACAGATCATGAGCGTTTCACCGGGGGAGCTTTCCTTTGCCAGACAGCTGGAAACCATCGCACAGCAGGCAAAGACCAATGCGGTCGTCCTATGCGTGGAAAAGGCGGATGCCCATACGGTCATCGAGGGCCTCAACAGTGAACAGCTGTCCTATACCGAAGGGGCCGTCGATTGGAACAAACCAGGCATCTACGTCTGCTCGCTTCCGTTTGCGGAAGGCTTCCAGTGCCTGCTGGAGCATATCATCGTCTATACGCGCAGAGAGCTGTTTCCCAAAGAGAAAAAGCTGGTGCGCTATCATGCGAAGTTCAAGGAAGCCAGCGTGCTCAATGACTATATGGAACTCAATGTCGGTGATTATGTCGTTCACCATCAGCATGGTGTCGGAAAATACATGGGCATTATTACCCGGGAAAACAATGGTATCCATCAGGATTACCTGCGGATCATCTATCGGGGAAACGATGAGTTGCTCGTACCGCTCTCACAGTTTCAGCTCATTCGCCGCTATGTCACAAAAGAAGGCGTCGGCATCAAGCTCAACAAGCTGGGCAGCGGAGAATGGGAGCGGACACGCCGCAAGGTCAGCGAGAAGGTGGAGGAGCTGGCACAGCGGCTGGTCGAGCTCTACGCATTGCGCAGCGAGGATATCGGTCATGCGTATGCCAAGGATACGCCGATGCAGAAAGAATTTGAAGATCAGTTCGCCTATGAGCTGACCCCGGATCAGGAACAGGCGGTCATGGAGATCAAGCAGGACATGGAAAGCAATCGCCCGATGGACCGTCTGCTGTGCGGAGATGTCGGCTTTGGCAAGACCGAGGTTGCCGTCCGTGCGGCCTTCAAGGCGGTGGTCGACAACAAACAGGTGGCCTTCCTGTGTCCGACGACCATCTTGTCCATGCAGCACTATCAGACCTTTGCGGAACGCTTCCGCGATTACCCGGTACGCATCGAGGTCCTCAACCGCTTCGTCTCGAAAGCGGACCAGAGAAGGATCATCAAAGGACTGAAAGAGGGAAGCATCGACATCGTCATCGGTACACACCGTCTGCTGTCCAAGGATATCGTATGGAAGGATCTGGGTTTTCTGGTCATCGATGAGGAACAGCGCTTTGGCGTGGAACATAAAGAACGCATCAAGGAACTGAAGAACGGTATCGATGTGCTCTCTCTGAGCGCAACGCCGATCCCGCGGACCCTGCAGATGTCTCTGGTGGGCATCCGTTCGCTTTCTCAGCTGAACACGCCGCCCAGCAACCGCCATCCGGTGCAGACCTATGTGATCGAACGCAACAAAGGAATGATCCGTGAGGTCATCCAGCGCGAGCTGTCCCGCGGAGGGCAGGTGTTCTATCTGTACAACCGCATCGAACAGATCTATCAGATTGCCAACGAACTGCGGCAGGCGTTTCCGGACATCGGCATCGGGGTGGCACATGGACAGATGGATCGTGAAGAGATCGAGGATGTGATGCTGGAGTTCCATGAGAACAAATATCAGGTGCTCGTCTGTACGACGATCATCGAGACCGGCATCGACATCCCCAATGCGAATACGATCCTGATCGAGGATGCGGACCGCTTCGGTCTTTCTCAGCTGTATCAGATCCGCGGGCGTGTCGGCAGAAGCAGTCGGGTGGCTTACGCCTATCTGATGTACCGCCCGCAGAAGCAGCTGAATGAAACGGCGATGAAGCGTCTGAAGTCGATCCGCGAGTTTACCCAGCTGGGCAGCGGCTATAAGATCGCCATGCGTGATCTGACCATCCGTGGGGCGGGTGATCTGCTGGGACCGCAGCAGGCCGGATTTATCGACAGTGTCGGTATCGACATGTATATGGAAATGCTGCACGATGCGATCGCCCGTCACCGCGGCATCGCGCCAAAAGAAGAGGAGCCGCAGCAAAAGAGCACGAATCTGCAGGTGGATGCCTACATCCCGCAGCAGTTTGCACCGGAGGACGGTGATAAGCTTTCGCTCTATCAACGGATCGAGAAGACCCGCAGCGTACAGGAACTGCGCAATCTGATGGAGGAAGTCCATGATCGGTACGGCCGGCTGCCCAACGAGGTGCGCCTGCTGTTTGAAAAGAAGCAGCTGGACATCCTTACCAATGAGACGATCGTGGAAGACTTCAAGGAAAGTGCACGCGATCTGCGCATCATCTTTACCAAGGCGTGGAGCGCACAGGTGGATGGCGTCCGTCTGTTTGAGCGCATGAATCAGCTTTCCCGCTCGATCGCCCTGCGTTATCGGGAAGGACGCATCGTCCTGTGCATACCAAAAGGAAAGAAACAGCTGGAGCTTTCCATCGCGGCGCTCGGTGAAAGCCTGCAGATGGGCCATCCGGTATAAAACGAGTGCGGCCGTCCATACTATCTTCGTAAGGTGTCCATGAATGACACGATGGAGGGATATCATGAAAGCGACCGGAATCGTAAGAAGGCTGGATGACCTTGGACGGCTCGTCATCCCAAAGGAGATGCGCCGTCAATATCGTCTTAAGGAAGGCGACTCCATTGAGTTTTTTACCGAAGATGATAAAATTATCATAACAAAGCACAATGTGTTTTCCCGCAGCATGGAAGAGATCGAATACATGTGTGAGATCCTGATGAAACTGGGAGAGAGCACCGTGCTGTTTCTGCATGAGGAATGGCTGGACAAACACCAGATATCCGTCAGCGAGGGATTTTTGAAACATGCGAACGTCCATCGCAACATCCGTTTCAGCGAGGAGCGGGTGTATGCGGATTCTGCCGTTCGCTACCAAGGCTTTCTGTTTCCGATCATCGTCTTCGGTGACTGGTATGGTGCCTTTGCGCTGTTGGACAGTGAGCGCACACCGCAGGAAGCACAGCGACAGGTGGCCGCATCCTTTGCGGCCTTACTGACAAAACAGCAGGAACACTGATGCATCTGACCGGGAAGCGGGTGCATCCAAACAGAGCGATGACAGAAAGAGGGGGAATCGATGCGATTAGATAAGTATTTAAAGACGGCTCGCATCCTGAAGCGCCGAACGGTCGCAAAAGAGCTGGCCGATCAGCAGCGCGTCTATGTCAACGGCCGTGTGGCCAAAGCGAGCACAGAAGTCAAGCCGGGCGATGCGGTCCGGGTGCTGTTTGGTTATCGGGAACTGACCGTGCGCGTACTGCAGACACCAAAGCAGGTATCCAAGAGCGATGCGGCGCTGATGTTTGAAGTGATCGAAGAGAAGAAGATCCCGCAGGCATGAGAGAAGAAAAATGAACCTCCTTATTTGGATAAAATGGACCCTGTAAAACGGACACCAGAAAAAACCACCGATGTTGGTAAAACTGGATTCTGTATTACAGAGTCCTTTTCTTTTGGTAAACTGTTTTCTTGGAAGGACGGTATAACTATGGGTAAAAATTATTTTACAGATGAACAAGTCAGGGAACTGGAGAAAAATCCTTACGTTATCAGTGTAACGACTAAATCTGTTAATTATTCCGAAGATTTTAAGGAATTGTTTTTGAAGGATTATAATGCGGGTATGACTCCTATCAACATCTTCAAAAAATATGGATTTGACCCATATATACTGGGCAAAGAAAGAAGAAAGAGTTTTATCAAGCGTATAAAAATGGAAAGTCAACGTTTAGATGGCTTTAAGGACATGCGTAAAGAAAACAGTGGACGTTCAAAAACAAAAGATATGACTCCTGACGAAATCA
>DWYK01000186.1 GCA_019118705.1 Candidatus Merdibacter merdigallinarum
CATACGTCTTTTCTATTCATATAGGAGGGTTTACTTATGGTCTTAAGTAGATGCGCTATATTGATATCACAGCTGAATTGTTTTCATCGTGCATGTTTCTCAAAATAAACATGCACTTTATTTTTGAAGGAGGAGAAAAGCAATGAGCGAAACAAGAAAACCACAGGTTTGCATCGTCATGGGGTCCACATCGGATCTGCCGACGATGGAAGCGGCCATCGACATGCTGAAGGAATTTGAGATTCCCTACACGGTACGGGTGCTGAGCGCACACCGTACGCCGAATGAAACGCTGAAACTGGCGGAAGAGGCCAGGGAAAACGGCATTCAGGTGTTCATCGCCGGTGCCGGAGGAGCCGCCCATCTGGCCGGTGTCATCGCCAGCAGCACGCCGCTGCCGGTCATCGGCGTTCCGATGCAGACAAGCGCGCTGGGTGGTCTGGATTCGCTGTTGTCCATCGTACAGATGCCGGGCGGGATCCCGGTCGCTACGACGGCGATCGGCAAGGCCGGTGCGAAAAATGCGGCGATCCTGGCCGCACAGATGATCGGTCTGGCCGACCCTGCGGTGATGAAGAAGGTCGAAGACTTTAAGCAGGCACAGGCAGAGAAGGTGCTGGCCAATTCCTATCTGGATCTGTAAGGTCCATGGAAAGGGCCGGGGATCATCGAAAGAAGATCCCGGTCACTCGATCGAAGAGAGGCAGGATGAAAACGACTGCCGTTTCATGACAGGAAAGGAGAATGCAGAAGGAACTGCCTTCTGTGAGAAAGAGAATGGATACTCGCATTTTTGTAAAAAAGAAGGAAGCGTATCGGGTCGAGGCAGATTCGCTGTTTCACGAGCTGAAGACCAACCTGAACCTGGAGGGGCTGAAGGGGATCACGCTGTACAACACCTACGATGTGTTCCATGCCGATGCGCATGACATCGAACTGTTAAAGAAGAAGGTGCTCTCAGAGGTCGTGACCGATGAGATCTACGATGCGATCGATCTGAGCGATCAGACGTATATCGCCTATGAGTGTCTGCCGGGGCAGTATGATCAGCGGGCCGACAGCGCCCAGCAGTGCCTGATGCTGCTCAACAACAAGAGCGACGTCGTCATCAAGAGCGGACACATCGTCGTGATGGATGGCACGATCAGCGAACAGCAGCTGGCTGCGGTCCGTCAATATCTGATCAACCCGGTGGAGATGCGTGAGAAGGATCTTCGCATCCTGACCAACGAGGAAGATGTGACCATCGAACCAGTACCGGTCATCGAGGGCTTCATCGGTTTTGATGCGGATGCCTTGCAGGCACTGCGGGAGAAGGAAGGCCTGGCGATGACGCTGGCGGACCTGATCCATGTGCAGACGTATTTCCGTGATGAGGAAAAGCGCGATCTGACGATGACCGAACTGAAGGTGCTCGATACATACTGGTCGGATCACTGCCGGCATACGACCTTTGAAACGATCCTGCAGAATGTGAAGATCGAGGCCGGTGCGCTGCAGGAAACGATCCAGAAGGCCTATGATACATACGTCCGCCTGCGGGAAGAAGTACATGGCGGACGCAAGGTGATGACCCTGATGGATATCGCCACGATCGGCGGAAAGACGCTGCGCAAGCGCGGCAAGCTGGAAGATCTGGAAGTCAGCGATGAGATCAATGCCTGCTCGATCGAGGTAAAGGTCGATGTGGACGGAGAGGAACAGGACTGGCTGCTCATGTTCAAGAACGAAACACACAACCACCCGACGGAGATCGAGCCGTTTGGCGGTGCCAGCACCTGCATCGGCGGTGCGATCCGTGACCCGCTGTCCGGACGAAGCTATGTCTATCAGGCGATGCGCATCACCGGTGCCGGAGACATCACGAAGGATCTCAGCGAAACGCTGGAACACAAGCTGCCGCAGAGCCGCATCTCCAAGGGGGCGGCCCATGGCTACTCCTCGTATGGCAACCAGATCGGTCTGGCGACGACCTACGTCAAGGAGATCTTCGATGAAGGCTATGTCGCCAAGCGTATGGAGGTCGGCGCCGTGGTCGGTGCGGCCCCGAAGGCCAATGTCAAACGCGAAAAACCGGCACCGGGCGATATCGTCGTGCTCATCGGCGGAGCGACCGGACGTGACGGTGTCGGCGGAGCGACCGGTTCTTCCAAGGAACACAACGATACCTCTCTGACCAAATGCTCTTCGGAGGTGCAGAAGGGAAATGCCCCGATCGAGCGTAAGCTGCAGCGCCTGTTCCGCAATCCGAAAGCGACCCGTCTGATCAAAAAGGCCAACGACTTTGGTGCCGGCGGCGTCAGCGTGGCCGTCGGTGAACTGGCGGACGGCCTGCGGATCGATCTCGATCAGGTGCCGGTCAAATATGCCGGACTCAGCGGTACGGAGCTGGCCATCTCAGAATCCCAGGAGCGCATGGCGGTGCTGATCGAGGCAAAGGACTTCGAGGCGTTCAAGCAGTACGCCTATGAAGAAAACCTCGATGCCTGCATCGTGGCAGAGGTGAGCGAAGAGCCGCGCCTCGTCATGACCTTCCAGGGCAAGGAGATCGTGAACATGTCGCGTGCCTTCCTGGATACCAACGGCGTGCGCGGCGTGCAGGATGTCGTCATCAGCGAGGGAGAGGTCGAAAACGATCCGTTTGTCCCGGTCCGCACCACACTGTTGGACAACCTGTGCAAAGAGAATGTCGCCAGCCAGATCGGTCTGGCCGAGATGTTCGATGCATCCATCGGAAAATCCAGCGTCCTCATGCCGTTTGGCGGTAAGTATCAGCTGACGGAAAGCGAGGGCTCCGTGCAAAAGCTGCCGGTCTTCGGCTTTACGAATACCTGTTCGATCCTGACGCATGGCTTCCATCCGCAGATCGCCCGCTTCTCCCCATATCTGGGGGCCAGCTACTCCGTGGTGGAAGCGCTGGCGCGCGTGACGGCGATGGGCGGCGATTACCGCACTTGCCGTCTGAGCAATCAGGAGTATTTTGAACGTCTGCACGACGATCCGAAAAAGTGGGGCAAGCCGATGCAGGCGCTGCTGGGACTGGTCGATGCACAGCTCGCATTCGAGACACCGTCCATCGGCGGAAAGGATTCCATGTCCGGCACCTTCAACAACATCCATGTGCCGCCGACCGTGATCACCTTTGCGGTGACGACCGAACAGACGCAGAACATCCTTTCGCCGGAATTCAAAAAAGAAGGAAATTACATCTACATCATCCGTCATCACGCCCATGACGATCATACGCCGAACTATGAGGAATTAAAGTCGAACTTTGACAAGGTGCGCAAGCTGGCGCGCGAAGGCGTGATCGTCTCCGCCGCAACGACAAAGTTTGGCGGTGTGGCCGAAACGATCTGTAAGATGGCATTCGGCAATAAGATCGGTGCAGCGATCCAGAGCGAGGCTTCGTTATATGACCTGGAGATCGGCAGCATCATCGTCGAGTCCAAAGAGACGCTGCTGGATGAGAGCTTCGAGCTGCTGGGCATCACGACCAAGGAGCCGATGCTGATCCTGAACGAGGAGTCTGCGACGATCGATGAAGCGATCGAAGCCTGGTGTGAACGTTATGATCACATCTACCCGATGGCGGTGGACAAAGACGGTCAGAAGATCGATACACCGCTGCATCAGGCAAAAGAAACGCTGCATGCGCGCAAGACCTACGAACATCCGAAGGTCATCATTCCGGTGTTCCCGGGACAGAACTGCGAGTACGACACTGCACAGCAGTTTGAGCGTGCCGGTGCCGAGGTGGAGACGTATGTGTTCAACAACCTGAACGTGGAAAGCATCGAGCGAAGTCTGGAGGAGCTGAGCGAAAAGATCGCATCGGCACAGATCCTGATGGTCGTCGGCGGCTTCTCCAGCGGAGATGAGCCGGATGGCAGCGGCAAGTTCATCGCCAATGTGCTGAGCAATCCGAAGGTCAACACGGCCATTCAGACGCTGTTAGCCAACGATGGTCTGATCCTGGGCATCTGCAACGGCTTCCAGGCGCTGATCAAGTCCGGCCTGTTGCCGTATGGCGATATCACGAAGCTCAACGAAGGATCGCCGACGCTGTTCCGCAACAACATCAACCGTCACGTTTCGCACATTGCCAGAACGCGCATCGCATCAAACAAATCTCCGTGGCTGGCTGGCTTTACACCGGGCGAGTGCCACAGCGTGGCGATGAGCCATGGCGAAGGAAAGTTCGTCGTCAGCGAGGAAGTGGCAAAGGAACTGTTCGCCAACGGTCAGATCGCGACACAGTACGTGGATCTGGACGGGGATCCGACGATGAACGGTGTGTACAATATCAACGGTTCTTCGTTTGCCATCGAGGGCATCACCTCGGCAGACGGACGGATCTTCGGCAAGATGGGTCACAGCGAACGTTATGAGGAAGGCCTGTTCCAGAACATCGACGGCAATAAGGAACAGAACATCTTCGCCAACGGTGTCAACTATTTCCGTCAGAAATGATCAGGTAAAAGAAAGAGGAGGATCTCTATGAGTGATAAATACAGAGAAGCCGGCGTCGATCTGGAAGCCGGTTATGAGTCGGTCCGCCGCATCAAGAGCCACGTGGCCCGCACGAAGACGATGGGTGCCATCGATTCCATCGGTGCATTCGGCGGCATGTTCGATCTGTCGAAATACGGCTTTCAGGAGCCGGTGCTCGTCAGTGGTACAGATGGTGTCGGCACGAAGCTGATGATCGCCTTTGAGGCGGACAAACACGATACGATCGGTATCGATGCGGTGGCCATGTGTGTCAACGATGTGCTCGTACAGGGCGCATTGCCGATGTTCTTCCTGGATTACATCGCCGTCGGCAAGAACCATCCACAGGTGATCGAACAGATCGTTAAGGGCGTTGCGGATGGATGTGTACAGTCCGAGTGTGCCCTGATCGGCGGAGAGACCGCAGAGATGCCGGATATGTATGACGAACATCATTATGATCTCGCTGGTTTCTGCGTCGGTGCGGTGGATCGTTCCCGCCTGCTGGACGGACAGAAGATCGCAGCGGGCGATGTGCTGATCGGTCTGCCGAGCAGCGGCTGTCATTCCAACGGCTTCTCACTGATCCGCAAGGTGCTGCTGAAGGATGCGAAGCTGGATCTGCAGGCGACCTTTGAAGAGCTTGGCGGCAAGACGCTGGCAGAAGAACTGCTCACGCCGACACGCATCTATGTCAAGGCGATCAAGCACCTGCTGGACAAGGTCGATATCAAGGGCATGAGCCACATCACCGGCGGCGGCTTCTATGAGAATGTACCGCGGATGCTGAAGGAAGGACAAGGCGTGCGCATCGATCTCAACAGCTACCCGTCCAAGCCGATCTTCGATCTGATCGCCAGATGCGGCAACATCGGCAAGCAGGAGATGTGCAATGTATTCAACATGGGCATCGGTTTCATCCTGGCCGTCGATCCAGGTGACGTGGAAAAAGTGCAGCAGCTGCTGGCAGAGATCGATGAACCTTCCTATGTCATCGGTGAAGTGACAGACACGGGAAGCGTGGACCTGCAATGGTAAAGTTTGCGGTATTCGCTTCCGGCAGCGGAACGAATTTTGAAAATCTGATCCATCATATCAACAGCGGCGATCTCGCAGATGCGGCCTGCGTGCTGCTGGTCGTCGACAAGGCAAATGCCGGTGCGATCGAACGCGCACAGCGCCTGGGCGTGGAACACATCTACGTCGATCCGAAAGCCTATCCTGACAAGCGCGCTTACGAACAGGAGATCCGCCGCCATCTGGAAGAAAAAGGCGTCGAACTGATCGTGCTGGCCGGTTATATGCGCTTCATCGGCGAAGAGCTGCTGACGCATTATCCGCGACGGATCATCAACATTCATCCGGCCTATCTGCCAAACTTCCCGGGAGCGCACGGCATTCGGGATGCTTATGAGGCAAAAGTATCGTTTACCGGCGTGACCGTCCATTATGTGGATGAAGGCATCGATACCGGTGAGATCATCCTGCAGGAAAAGCTGTCCATCGATCCTGCATGGACGCTGGAAGAACTGGAAACACATGTACACGCCCTGGAGTATGAACTGTTCCCGAGGGCGGTCAGACAGATCTGTAAAGAAATAGAGGAGGGCAAGCAATGAAGCGAGCATTGGTAAGTGTATCCGACAAGAGCGGACTGGTCGATTTTGTCCGTGGTCTGAAGGAACTGGGCTATGAGATCATCTCCACCGGCGGCACCCGCAAAACATTGGAGGAAGCCGGCATCTCCACCATCTCCATCTCGGATGTGACGGGATTTCCGGAGATCATGGACGGGCGTGTCAAGACGCTCCATCCGAAGGTACACGGCGCATTACTGGGCGTTCGTGACAACGAAAGCCATATGGCACAGCTGAAGGAACTGGGCATCGAGCTGATCGATCTGGTCTGTGTCAACCTGTATCCGTTCAAGGAGACGGTGCAGAAGCCGGGCGTTACGCATGAAGAGGTCATCGAGAACATCGATATCGGCGGTCCGAGCATGCTGCGCAGCGCATCGAAGAACTACCAGTCGATCCCGGTCCTCTGTGATCCAAAGGACTATGCGGCCGTGCTCAGCGAGCTGCAGGAAAACGGGGAGACAACGTTGAAGACCCGTGAGCGATTGGCTGCGAAGGTGTTCCGTCATACTGCACGTTACGATGCGATGATCGCGGAATATCTGACCGCACGTACCGAAGAGAAGTATCCGGAGAGCTTTACGATCACCTATGACAAGGTGCAGGATCTGCGCTATGGAGAGAATCCGCATCAGAGCGCAGCTTTCTATAAGAACATGCATCCGCAGTATTCGTTAGCCAATGCCACACAGCTGCACGGTAAAGAACTCTCTTACAACAATATCCAGGATGGCAACGCCGCCATCGAGATCTTAAAGGATTTTGACGGGCAGCCGGCAGCGGTCGGTGTCAAGCACATGAACCCTTGCGGCATCGGCATCGGTACGACGATCGAAGAAGCGTGGGACAAGGCCTATGAGGCGGATCCGGTTTCGATCTTCGGCGGCATCGTCGCATTGAACGAGCCGGTCAACATGGCGGTTGCCGAAAAGCTTTCCAAGATCTTTCTGGAGATCATCATCGCACCGTCCTTTGATGCGGATGCGTTTGAACTGCTTTCCAAGAAAAAGAACATTCGTCTGATGCAGCTGGATACCACGCTGGAGCCGACTGCGAAGTATAAGGTGACCAACGTTCTGGATGGTCTGCTGGTACAGGATATGGACGACAAGACGATCACTGCTCAGGATCTGCGCTGTGTGACCAACCGCAAGCCGACAGCGGAAGAGATCGAACAGCTGCTGTTTGCGTGGAAGGTCGTCAAGCATGTCAAATCCAATGCGATCGTACTGGTAAAGGACAACATGACGATCGGTGTCGGCGCCGGTCAGATGAATCGTGTCGGTGCAGCGAAGATCGCCATCGAGCAGGCCGGTGAAAAGGCGAAAGGTTCCGTCATGTCCTCAGATGCCTTCTTCCCGATGCCGGATACGGTAGAGGAAGCGGTCAAGGCCGGTGTGACGGCGATCATCCAGCCGGGCGGATCGATCAAGGACCAGCTGTCGATCGATGTCTGCAACGAATACGGTATTGCGATGGTCTATACCGGTGTGCGTCATTTCAAGCACTAAAGCGTTCTTTCTATGATTCGATCGTCGGATGGGTCCGGCGGTCTGTACAAAAAGAAGAACAGGATCAGTTTCGTATGACACGGAACTGATCCTTTTTATGTATGACGGGCATGCCGTCTGTCTGTGGTGAAAGTCCACCGGGGCGTAGTTGCCGACGAACCCTAAAGCGACTCCCAAGGTTTATATCGTGAGGTATAGGCGAGAAGAAGGGATAGCGAAATCGTAGCC
>DWYK01000019.1 GCA_019118705.1 Candidatus Merdibacter merdigallinarum
AGTTGCTCCAGCACGTCCTTCAGCTTCTCCGGGATGGGCAGGCCCAGGCGCCCGGCGTTCTCCAGAAAAGAGATGCCTTCGTTGGACAGGTAGAAGAAGATCACCGCCGTGCGGAGCACTCCCTCCTGACCCAGCACATACACGTCCACCAGGTTGCCGATGCCCACCAGCACGAAGATGAGCACCTTCCGACAGATGCCCTTGAAGCCCACGGCGCTGGACAGCTTCTTGTCCACGATGGCGCACATCACGCCGGTGATGTAGTCCACCAGCACGAAGGCGATCAGCGCGTAGAGAAAGCCATCCACGCCGCCCAGGTACCAGCCAAGAAAGCCGCCCAGGGCGGAAAAGGCAACCTGGATGCCGACCCAGATCGATTTCATAGTCTTGTCCTCCTTTGTTTTGAATATGGAAAAGACGCCCCCGCAGGAGCGCCTTTGTCCTCATGTCAGCCATTCCGGTTTTTCCGGGATGGTTTGTGTGTTGGTACCGTCCAGCCATGCCTGGTACCAGTTTTTTAATTCCGAGAGCTGTCCCTCCGAGAGGGTATCGTACCAAAGCTGCCCCCGGTTGATGATTGGGAAGCACTCCAACTCTCGGCGTCTTCGGTATTCCGCCTTTGCCGCTTCAGACTGTGCTTGGGCGTCTTTGCCTTCGTCAAAGACAAGGGTGCCATCCCGCATCCGGTAGGAAGTGAAGTGTTTCTCAAAATGGGAGAGGTCATTCGGCTCCGCTGTTTCCAAAGCGTCCACCAGTTCACCCTCCAGGGCGTAACTTTCCACATAACCCTGCTCGTTCAGTAATACCTTCATAGTCGCACCTCAGTTGATTCCAAATACACGGTTGATCTGCCCATTACCGCCTTGGATGGCGAGAGTCACCAAGGAGCCAGAATAGGAAAGGTTGAAGGATTTGTAGTTGGACTCGTCCGCAATCTGGAAGGAAACCGCAGAGGTTGTCAGCATGATTTTTGGCACGACCAGGGACGCACGTGACGCCGTGCTGCTTGGCCTGCCGATGATGACATAGAAGTTGTAGTTTCCGTAGTTGAAAGTGATGCTCCCGCTGGTCAGCGTCCCGTTATAGAGGGATGTGGCGCTGATGCCCAGGTTTGTCCGAGCCGCTGCAGCATTCTTCGCCCCGGTGCCGCCGTAGGCAATCGCCAGGGCGTTGGTCAGCGAGATGGACGTCCAGGAGCTTCGGTCATAAGCTCTTTTCACCGCATAGGAGTTTGCTGCCAATGTAGTACTGGAAGATGAGATGCTGGATGACAGCTTAGTCAGCCCGTAATATGCGGTGGTGGCGTATAAACAGCCAATGGCGATCCACCATGACCCGTCATACACGAAATCAACCGTTTCCTTGTCCCTCCAGATATCTGCGATAACAGACATCCCGTCCGTGCTGCAGATGAACTTGTCCCCGGTGCCGTTGACATTCAGCTTGGGCTGACTGGCGGAATTCCCATAGGTAAACTGTACTGCGATGCGGGAACCTGTTTTCAGTTCGAAGCCGGGGCAGCTCACCACCTTCACTTGGGTGGCTTCGGCGGTGGAGCAGGTGCCAAAGTATGGCTTGTCGAAAGGATAGTCGATCTCGTCCGGGGTCAGCGTCCCCTCGATGCGTGTGTCTCCCACCACATGGAGCGCCGTTTCCGGGCTTGGAGTATTAATACCCACCATCTTCTTGCGAAGTGCCACCAGTGGCGTGCCTTGGGAGACAACGAAATACAGATCCAGCGAGGTCAGCGAATTGAGCTGGTCGCGGATCTGCAGGTGAAAGTCGTAGGACGATTCGGAATCAAGATTGCATAGTTCCAGATTGGAAAAGGAGAAGCTGGAACCGGTGGCGGTCACCGAGCCGAGGATGCTGGTGTAGCTGTTGTACGAGGACGCGCTGGTGAGCTTGTAGCGGTACCGGGCGTAGAGCAGGCTGTTCTTTTGTGTTCCGTCCACCGTGATGGGCGAAATGCTGCCGTTGAACACGAGCTGCATCTCGGTCTCGATGTCGTTGGTGCGCCGCAGGGACACGGAGCTTACCCTGGGTTTCGAGTATGGCACCACGGTGACGCTCTGGGTAACAGACGCGGTGTATCCCCGCGAGTCCGTCACCGTCAGGGTGATGTCCCGTGTGCCGGAGGTGCCGATGGTCCCCAGGGAGAGGGCCGCACCGGTGGTGTTGGATTTCGTCACGCCGCTGCACACCGCCGAGTAGGACACGATGGACGCGCCGTTCCTCGCCGCAGCGGTTCCGGGGGTGACCGTCAGCCGGGAATAATCCTGGATGAGCACCTGGTCGTTGTCCGTAATGGCGGTGGTGGTAGAATAGCTGTCGGCGAAGGTGAAGCCGGAGATGCTCGGCCCCGAATTTGCCTGTGAGGTTCGGATGGTGCAGGTACAGGTGGATGCGCTGCCGATCTGGGTGCTTCCGCTCTTGGTCACCAGCTCGATGGTGGCGGTGAAGGACTTGACGCTGGCCATGGCGTTCAGCAGCGTTGTCCGCTCCGAAGAAGTCAGGGTGATGGTTCTGTTGGCTGTTCCCGCTGACCAGATGCGCCCCGCCAGGGACAGGTAGGTCGTGGAACCGTTTTTGATGGTGATGTAGTTGGTGTAGGCGGCGTTATACACCGTCACCCGCAGGGAAAGGCTGATGGAAGCAGCGTCCGCCGAGAAGCTGCTGCAGCTCAAAAGCACCGCACCGCCCAGCGTTTTTGCGGATACCGTGGAAGAGGTACCGTACACCTGGTTGGTGCGCTTTCTCGCACGTACCCGCACCGAGTAGGTGGTGTTGGGCGAAAGCGTGGAAAGGGTGACGCTGGCGCTGGTTCCTGCCGTGGAGGAGAATTGCGTCCAGGTACTGCCGCCGTTCAGACTGTACTGCCAGATGTCGGCGGTGGCTGAGGAGGATGCGGAGATCTTAAACCCATTGGCAGTGATGCCGGAAACGGAACAGGACACCGTGGGGGCGGAGCGGTCAATGCTGTTCAGAGTTACGGTGGTGGAATCCGTAATGGTTCCAACAGATACGCCGGAGTAGGTGCCGGAAAACCGCCAGGATGCGGACAGCGCCACCCCGGATTTCGTTCCGTCCGCATTGTGACTGACCCGCACGGTTTTGGTCTTCAACAGCTTCTTTTTCCAGCCGCTGGAATAATCCTCGATGGCGGGTACGGTGTAGGTCTCGCTGACACCGTTGATGGAGATGGTAGAGTCGCTTCTCGCCCCAACATCAAGGGTATAGTAAGACAGATACACTTTCAGGGTGACATCGGTATAGTTGCCGGTCACGCTCTGTGCGCCGCTCCATTCACAATAAAGGCCGAAGCTGGAAACGGGATAATTCTGAAACGTGCCGCTGAGCGCCATTGCTCCACCTCCTTAGTCCAGAATCACGATGTTCAGCCCCTCGGACGCCGTGGCCATGGGGACGAACTTCGTCTTGCCCACCGTGAGTTCACCGTCCACGGTGGTTTTCTTTGTGATGGTCTCATCCTTGTTCAGGGAGAAAATCTTTTCCTCGTTGTAGTAGCCGGAAAACTCCGTGTTGTTGATGACCGTCCGCTGGGCGGAGTCCGCATTGGACACTTCGATGCCCCGGCGGTCGATCTTTACCTCGGCGGTGTAAATCTCATTGGGAGCCGGCGTCCATTTGTGAAGAGACGCCCCTTCCGTCAGCATGATGTCCGAAACGAACAGGCTGGCATCGCGGGAATAAATTTTGATGGTGATGACGCTGTCCTGCACGTCCGGGAGCAGAGCGGTGTATTCCGTCCACTCAAAGGAGTCTGAGGTGTTGAACAGGTCGATTTCCGTATCGCCGTTGATGACAGCCCGGACATAGGCGTTGTAGGTGGAGGTTTTCTTGGCCTTCACCGTCAGCCGGTAGGCCTGGCCCGGCACGATGCTGTCCACCACCTGGGTCAGCGTGCTGTAGGCGGCAAGCTGGAAGCAGGAGTTGGACACGGTGCTGTTCTTGGTTTCCGCGCCCTGCTGGGCGGTGATTGTCCCGGCATAGGTCCAGTCATCGGAAAGGCCGTTTAAGCCGGCGGAATTGCGGACAAAGTTGATGCCGCCGCTGTACTGCTCCTGCATGGTAATGGACAGCCCGTCCACCGACTGCTGAAGCTGGGACATCTGCCCCTCGATGAGCCGGAGGTTTTCCTGCTCCTCCGTCAGCTCCCCGGTGACGCTCTCCACCGACTCGGTCAGGTCGGCCACATAGCTGTTCAACCCATCAATGGACTGCTGGAACTGGCTGACCCTGCCGCTGACCTCCTCCAGGGAGTCTGTGGTGGCGTAGGCGCTGAACATGACCTCGCCGCTCTCCAGATCCCACCAGGAGGAACCGTCCTGGGACTGGATCACCCCGGCCTTT
>DWYK01000187.1 GCA_019118705.1 Candidatus Merdibacter merdigallinarum
AGCGATCCTCCTTGGACTATAGTGTTGATTTTTCCATAAGTCATAAATTCTTAACTTTTCTTCATACGTTAATTTCATAATAAAAGTGAACCCTCCAGTTGGTTGTCCAACTTTCTGGGTTCACTTCAGACCGGGACGATCGCAACGTCTTCTTTTTTTTGAGATATCGGCCGATCAACTGCTGCTACTGCTAGGAAAGAACGGGCGCAACGCATCGGCCAGACTGTGGATGTTACGAGTCTGAATGTAAACAGTTCCCTGTCCATGGAATTCGTTGACCAGACCTTCTCCGGATGTGAATCCGAAGGTGCCGGAAGCGACGCGAATCGAATAATCCAGAGAGGCATCCCATGCGACCACGTGTTCATTGTCGATGGTGAGCGGGGCATCCGGTGTGATCGGGAGCTCCACGATGTCGCCGAAGCAGGCGATGAGCACATCGCCCTCGCCTTGTGTTTCCATGACGAACAGTCCGCCGGTTCCGCCAAAGAACGCCTTGCCGATCTCCTGACGCTTCATGACATAGGTTACGCTGTCGTCACAGGCCAGGAATGCGCCGGTGTTCAGCCGGTACTGCTTTCCTGCGCCGACCGTGAGCGGGATGATCTTGCCCGGCACGGCCGGTGCGATCCCCAGCCTTCCGGCATCACTGCGTCCCTGCGCCTCGGTGATGAAGAACGATTCCCCGCTGGTCAGAGAACGTCCGATCGCGCTGAACATGCCGCCGATCCCTTTCTTGTTCGTGTTCATCTTGCCGGTCAGTTCCACATCGGACATATACGCCATGCAGCCGCGTTCGATGCGTACGGTCTCATCCCGCTGCAGACGGATCTGAACCAGAGGACAGTCGGTGTCACCAATGATCGTATAATTCATGTAAGCTTCCTCCTTACGTTTATCATAACAGAAGAAACTGCATACGACAAACGGTTGTTTTTTTGCCGGGGGAGAAATTTGTGGTAAAATAACGGTATTGATAAAAAGGTGCCCTTTCTGTGGAAAAGAAGGACGCCGAAAGGGCAGAGAGAAGATCGGAGGGACGTTATGAGAAGCATCAAACCGGGAAGAGGACCATCGTTTCAAAGCGGGATCAGTAGTGTGTTCGCCGTTTTGTTCGGCCTGCTGTGGACGCTCATGGCAGCGCAGAGCGGCGCTCCGATCTTTTTTACGCTGTTTGGCGTTTTGTTCATGCTGCTGGCTGTAAGCAATGCCATCTATCACTTTCGCAATGCGAAGAAAAAGAATCGGGATTCCCTGTATGACATTACGGACAGCGCGTTTGAAGAGCAGGAAAGCACGCACGATGCGTTTGTGCCGACACCGGAAGCGCACTACTGTCCTTACTGTGGAACGCCGTTGGTCGACGGCGCTCGATATTGTCAGAACTGCGGGCAGAAGATCCGTTAGCCGCTCGCTTTGCTCATGTGCTGTGGCACAGCGTGACGAGCGCTTCGATCCCCTGCATCAGGATGTGTTCATCAAAGTCGAAATGATCGCTGTGCAACGGGATGCCGGTGCCGGTGCCAAGAAAGAAGAAGACACCGGGCACATGCTGCAGATACCAGGAAAAATCCTCGGTGATCAGCTGGGGTCCTTCCAGACAGATGAGCTGTGGCAGCAGGTCCTGCGCCTGTTGAAAGAGCGCAGGGTCGTTGATCAGCGCCGGATAGCCTTCACTGAACGAAAAGGAAAAACGGGCAGGTGCATATCGCTCGGCGATGTGTGTCAGCTCGTTTTTCATATGCGCGAAGACCGCTTCCTGACACGCGCGCAGCGTCCCTTCCAGGCGGGCATGATCGCTGACGACGTTGCGGATGGTACCGGCATGCAGGACGCCAAAACGCAACAGCCGGTACTGTGCAGGATCGATCGCGCGTTCCATCGCATACAGATCACACAGATAACGGCAGGCGATCTCCAGCGCGTCGATCCCTTCCCCATAGCTGGCCGCATGGACGCTTTTTCCCTGGATGTCGATGTTGACCTCACTGGAGCGTGCCATCATTTCGCCCGGTCGGGAGGCGATGACGCCTGCCGGCAGCTGCGGCCACAGATGCATGCCATAGATGCGTCTGACATGGAAGCGTTCCAGAAAGCCGCTCTCACACAACAGTCGGGCACCCCCGGGATTCTCCTCCCCCGGCTGAAAGATCAGCAGGATGTTGTGAGGAAGGGACGCAAGGATCTGCGGCAGTCGAAGCGCAAGCCCCAGCAGCATCGCCATATGGCCGTCATGTCCGCAGGCGTGCATCTGGCCGGGGTGCTGACTGTGGTAGGTCACAGCGGTCTTCTCCTCGATGGGAAGGGCATCCATATCGCTGCGAAAAGCGATCGTGGAAGCCTTTCCGTTGTCAAAATACGCCAGCATGCTGCTTTCGATGGGCGAAGACAGCATACAGGGCAACGACTGCAGGCGTCGGATCAGGTATTCTTTGGTTTTGGGCAGGTGCAGTTCCAGCTCCGGGATCTGGTGCAGGTCCCGGCGAAAGCCCTGGATCGTAGAAAACATCACATCCCTCCTTTGTGCCTATTCTAGCGTAAACCGGTCCGATATACAATGAAAATAATTACAATATTGAAAAATTAAGAAAATATAGTTGAAAATAAATGAAAGTAGTGTATAATACGAATAAAGATTGATAGAGGCGCGGAAGCGAAGAAGAAGCAGAGAGTCGGCAGACGTTGGATCTGTTTTGGAGGCAAATCCGCCGAACTGTCTCTTTTGGCGAAAAGGGACGGTGGGCTGATGCAGAAGATGCATCAGACTGTCTACGAAATGTAGGAGTGCTATCTTTTTTCTTGTTTTCAGGTATCTGGACCGGTAAGCGTGCATTCTTACCGGTCTTTTTGTCAGGAGGGCAGAACGATGGAAGATGTCTTGAGGATCGGCGGCGTTGGTGTGGATGTGCTGGCAGCCACGTATGGAACCCCACTTTATATATATGACCAGCTTGCGATCGAAGAACGCATGGAAGATTATCGTCGCTATTTTCACAGTGATGTGCTTCACTGTGAGGTGCTGTACGCATCCAAGGCATTCTGCATCCAGGAGATGATGCGGCTGGCGAAGCGGCATGATCTCTCGCTGGATGTGGTCAGCGGCGGGGAACTGTACACGGCGTTGGCAGCAGGCGTTGACCCAAAACGCATCTACTTTCACGGAAACAACAAATCGCCCCGGGAGATCGAAGAAGCGCTGCAGGCCGGGGTCGGTACGCTGATCGTCGACAATGTCATGGAAGGAGAATGCCTCTGTGCGCAGATGTCGCAGCGAAAAGGAGAAGTGCATGTGCTGCTTCGGGTCAATCCCGGCGTGACGGCACATACGCACGAATACATCGTGACGGCCCATGATGACAGCAAATTCGGCATCTCCATCCATGAACAGGAGGCGATCGTCCGGCTCATCGAGCGCTTTTCGCAGACCGCGGGCATCGTCTTTGACGGCTTCCATGCACATATCGGCTCCCAGATCTTTGAACGGGAGGCGTTTGAGACGGAAATTGCCATCCTGGGACGGTTCCTGGCAGAACTGCAGCACACATATGGCATCGAAGCGCATAGTCTGGATGTAGGCGGCGGCTTTGCGGTACGCTATACGGATGCGGATGCGCCGATTCCATTGCCGCAGCTCTGTCAGACGATCACGGCAGCCTGTGAACGGCAGAAACAGCTGCATGGTCTCGCACTGGAACGGATCCTGATCGAACCGGGCCGCAGCATCGTCGCACAGGCGGGGCTGACGCTGTACACGGTCGGTTTTCAGAAGCAGACCGCACACCGGCATTATCTGTTCGTGGACGGCGGCATGAGCGACAACATCCGCCCGGCCCTCTATCAGGCCGCCTATGCCTGTGATGTGGCCAATCGGATGAACGATCCCAAAACGGTGCGGACCTGTGTGGCGGGAAAGTGCTGTGAATCCGGTGACGTGCTGATCGAAGAAGTGATGTTGCCGCCGTGTCAGGCCGGCGATCTGCTGGCGGTCTATACCACCGGCGCCTATGGCTTCAGCATGGCCAGCCACTACAACCGTCTGCCCCGGCCGGCCGTCGTCTTCATCAAGGACGGTCAGGCACGCTGTGTGGTCCGCCGGGAGAGCTACGCTGACCTGCTGAGAGGAGAGGATGTGGAAACATGAGGATACCGGTCGCCAAATACCATGGCTGTGGAAATGACTTTGTGCTGGTGCGCGCATCCTGGGTGCAGGACAGAGATCCAGCCGCCCTGGCCAGAACGTTGTGTGAGCGCCATACCGGCATCGGTGCGGACGGCCTGATCATCGTAAAAGAGGATCCCCTGGAGATGATCTTTTACAATCAGGACGGCAGCCGGGCGCCGATGTGCGGAAACGGGATCCGCTGCTTTGCGGCCTACTGCAGGGATCAGGGGATCGAGCAGCGCGCTCATTATGCCGTACAGACACTGGCGGGCATCCAGCAGGTGCATGTGCGGACAGAGACGCCGTTCCAGGTGGAGATCGATATGGGGATGCCGAAGGAGGACCGTTCGCTGATCGGCATCGCATCTCCCATCTGGGGACAAAAGATCCCGCTGGATGGCGGTGTTTGCGTACAGGCGTACAGCCTGTTCATGGGGACGATCCACACGGTCGTCTTCAGTGACGATCCGGCAGGTGACGCAAAGCGGATCGGTGCATCGCTTTGTGCACATCCGCTGTATGCGTATGGCACCAACGTCAATTTCGTGCAGATCCTGGACGAAGAGACGATGCGGGTGTGCACCTATGAACGCGGATGTGGGGTGACGCTCGCCTGCGGCAGCGGCGCCTGCGCCTCACTGGTCTGTGCGCATCGGCTGGGAAAGATGTCCGCCCATGCGACGGTCTGCCTGGAAAAGGGCACGCTGGACATCACGATACAGGCAGACGGACATGTCTGCATGAGCGGGCCTGCGGTCCGCATAATGGAAGGAGAGATGATCATATGAATCCGATCAAGGGGAGCATCGTCGCGTTGGTCACGCCGTTTCACGAAGATGGCAGCGTTAATTTCGAAAAGCTGAAAGAACTGTTGGACTGGCACATCGCTCATGGCACCGACGGCATCCTCGTACTGGGAACGACCGGCGAAAGCTCCACGATGAGCCATGAAGAAGATGATGCGGTCGCTCGACTGACCATCGAGCATGTCGCACACCGGTTGCCGGTCATCGTCGGTGCCGGCAGCAACTGTACCCAGACCGCCATCGAAAAAGGGGTGCGCTACGCAGAGATGGGGGCGGATGCGCTCTTGATGATCGCCCCGTATTACAATAAGGCAAACGAGCGAGGCATGATCGAGCATTTCCGTCAGGTGGCGGATGTCACCAGCTGTCCGATCGTCCTCTACAATGTGCCGGGACGCACCGGCTGCGGCATCTCTGAGCGCGTGGTCGAACAGCTCAGTCGCCATCCCAACATCTGCGGCATCAAGGAAGCCAGTGGCTCGATCAGCTTCGCGGCCCGCATTGCCCGCTATGTGAATGAAGACTTTGCGATGTACAGCGGCAACGATGACATGATCACCAGCATGTTGGCGCTGGGGGCCAGCGGGGTCATCAGCGTACTGGCCAACGTCGTGCCGAAAGAGACCCATGACATCGTCGTCCGCTGGCATGACGGTGATGTGACGGCCAGCCGGAACGCACAGCTGCGGTATCTGGATCTGATCGAAGCGCTCTTCTGCGAGGTCAACCCGATCCCGGTCAAGGCCGCCATGAACCTCATGGGCATGGAGGTCGGCGGATATCGCTATCCGCTGTGTGACATGATGCCGGATACATATGCACATCTCAAGAGCGTAATGGAGCGTTACGGCCTATGCGAGTGATGATCGTCGGGAAAGGAAAGATGGGGACCCGGCTGGCAGCATCTGCCGCAGAAAAGGGGCATGCCATCGTCGCCACGGTCGATCGGTTCAACAGAGAAGCGATCGGATCGCTCGCCTGTGATGCGGTCATCGACTTTTCGCATCCGGACAATCTGGCATGGGTATGTGACTATGTGGAACAGCAATGCTGCATCTACCTTTGTGGGACGACGGGGCTCACACAGGAACAGATGGAACGGCTGAAAGAGACGGCGCACACCTGTCCTGTGTTCTATTCGGCCAACTTCTCTTATGGTGTTGCGGTCCTTACAAAGCTCGTCGAATGGCTGACCCCGCTGCTGGAAACGGATTTCGACATCGAAGTGGTGGAGGCCCATCACAACCAGAAGCAGGATGCGCCCAGCGGTACGGCGAAGATGCTGCTGGAAGCGATCGATCCGACCCATCAGTATGCCCGTGTCCATCAGCGGGACGGATTCGTCGGCAAGCGCGGCAGGGAGATCGGCATCCACTCCATCCGCGGCGGCACCGTGGCCGGAGAGCACAGCGTGCTCTATCTGGGCGATGAGGAGGCCATCCGCCTGACTCATACGGCCAGCAGCCGGCAGATCTTCGTGAACGGTGCCTGGAAGGCATTGGCCTTTATGGAAGGAAAGAAACCGGGATTTTACACGATGCAGGATATGATAGGAGGAATACGATGAACGCACAGGAGATCATCCGCTTCATTCAGGAGGCAGAAAAAACGACGCCGGTCAAGGTGTATTATCAGGCGAAGGAGGCCATCGACTTCCCCAACTGCCACGTATTCGGCCCTGTGGTGTTTGGTGACTGGAAGGAGATTGCGCCGGTCCTGGAAGCACATCGGGAGGTGATCACCGATCTGGTGGTGGAGAATGACCGCCGCAACAGCGCCGTTCCGCTGCTGGATATGAAAAACATCAACGCCCGCATCGAACCGGGTGCGATCATCCGCGATCAGGTGGAGATCGGCGATCGGGCGGTGATCATGATGGGTGCGATCATCAACATCGGCGCTGTCATCAAAGAAGGAACGATGATCGATATGGGTGCGGTCCTGGGCGGTCGGGCCATCGTCGGGAAAAACTGTCACATCGGTGCCGGGGCCGTTCTGGCCGGGGTGATCGAGCCGGCCAGTGCGGTTCCGGTCGTCGTCGAAGACAATGTGCTCATCGGCGCCAACGCGGTCGTCATCGAGGGCGTGCGCGTCGGAGAAGGAGCCGTGGTCGCAGCCGGTGCGGTCGTGATCGAAGATGTCCCGCCGCATACGGTCGTTGCTGGTACGCCCGCCAGGGTCATCAAAAAGAAAGACGAGCAGGCTGCACAGAAGACGGCACTGGTGGAAGCGCTGCGTGCGATCTGACGTTTTCGGATACACAGAAAGATCGCTGTACAGAGAAAGCGGACCGAAGCACCGGGATCCTCCCGGCACAAAAGGCCCGCTTTTTTGATCGATGACGCCCGCTCATGATCGGTGATGTGATAAGATAGAAGGAACAGAGAACAAGACAGGAGGGGATCTCATGAGAGAAGTCGATCCGTCGATGACAAAACGATGGCGCAGCTGGGAGCTGTACCACCAGGCACCGATGCCGATGGTGACGATCTTCCAGACGCTGGACATCACCAATCTGATGCGATGGCAGAAACGCGGCTATAAGATGAATATGCTGCTGTGTTACTGCATCGGGAAAGCGGCACAGTGCTGTGAGGAATTCTATCTGTTGCCACAGGGAGAGCGGATGCTGGCCTATGATCAGATCGGCATCAGCGTCATCGTCGCAAATGCGCAGGATGGTATCAATTCCTGCGACATTCCGTTTACTGACGATCTGGAAACATTCAACGAACGATACCTGCACGGGACGCAAACGGTACGTGAGACATGCAGCGACCTCACGGCAGAGGACTGCATGATGATCGGAACCTCTGCACTAGTGGACTACGAAGTTGACGGAGCCATCAACATGTACAGCGGCATCTACAACAACCCCTTTCTCATCTGGGGAAAATATAAGAAAGAGGGAGAGAAGATAACGCTGAAGATCTCGTTTCAGTTTCATCATGTTCAAATGGACGGCAGAGAAGCCTGTGAATTCTTAAAAAGACTGCAGGAAGAAGTGGATGAATGGAAATGAGGAGAAAGCGGCGGAGAAGGGAGAGCGAGCAGTTTTCATCAAACAGCGGAAGGAACGATAAACGCTATGAGCTCAGAAAGATATCAGACGGCTGAAGAGAAGAGATCCATATGTCACTTGTAAAAGTGAAAACTCC
>DWYK01000188.1 GCA_019118705.1 Candidatus Merdibacter merdigallinarum
TGTCAAGATCATCTGACATCTCCTGCTCCAAAAGTGCTGTTCCTTCTGCAACCTTTTCTTTTAACTGAGAGAGCCCGTCATCATAAGAAAGCTGCAGTCCGGAAGCTGCTTTCAGGTCTCCATCATATACGACGTAATCCAGGATCTTTTCAGCAAGATCGAACGTTGTCTGATCGATCACTTTCTGATCGGTTTCTGTATCAGCGACCGGCTGTGCGGTTTCCTCTACATATTGCTGAAGCTCTTTTTGCTTTGGATTTGGATAGGTCACGCCCTCATAATACGTCTTGGCTTCTGCTATTTTTTCCACCAACCGCTGCTTGTCTGCTTCTCCGCCTTCCAAAGTCAGCTGTTCGATTGCCTGTTCCAGTTCTGCCAGTCGGGTATCGAACTTTTTCTGATCGGCATTCCACAGTTTTTTTTGATTCATGGATACGGTGAGAGAAGCGGATTTGATCACTGCCTGCAATTCTGCATAGCTCTCTTCTGTATAACCGTCCGCCTTGATCGCTTTTGCTTCAGCAAGCTTTGCCTTGAGGGCATCGATCGATGGCAGCGTATAGTTTTTCACTTCAATTGAAAAGTAGTAGAACTTATGATCGATCCTTACAGCAATATTATATTTGTTGTTCCCATACATGCTCGAGTTGAACAATGACTTCTCATGATGCGTGATCGGCGCTGCATCACTGGCCAGTCTCCACTCACTGGTTCCGTTTATTCCTTCGCACCGCATCGTGACCTGATCAACGATCTCACTTGCCTGAAAGGACAGTTCCGGATTCTCGCTCAGAGCCGTCTCAAGTACATACGGATGATCATATAGCTCTTCGTCTGTGGATCTGCGTAAATAGCTCGTCAGGTCGATTTCCGTTCCATCCACGGTCATCGTCACCATTTTTTCCTCATTTGCCTGGATCTCCATGACCGGAACAACGGTCAATGCCATTGCGAGTGCCAGAACTGCCCCAAAAAACTTTGATGCCATTTTCTTTAATTTTTTCATAATTGTCTCCACTCTTTTCCCTTAGCGTTCAATGGTTACCGCGATGCACTGCGGGATGGATCCGATCTTCACGAACTGCAGATGCCACCTCCTTTTTCACGATCGATGGACTGCCGATCCCACACAGATGTCAAAGATGAAAAGGGTTTGGCCATGTCCCAGCAAACCGCACACCATTTTCCTTATCTCTCTTTGCATCAACTGCGAATGTAACCACTTACAATACTATACTAATCTTGTTTGACCCATTCGTCAACTACTTCCGTCAGGTTCATTGTCCCACCTTCGTAAAGCCATGCTGCGGCCGATCATACGCCCTTTCTCTTTGCTCATGACACGGTGAGCAAAAAAAAACCTGTAATGATCTACAGGTTTCAGGCATATTGATTCTCTGTTTTCATACAGCTGTATGCGGTGTCCTTCGCATCTTTCAGTTCTTCCATCGAGAGCTTCGCATTCGCCAGCATCAGGCGGATGCGGTTCTCCTGGTTGACACGGGAAGCGCTCGGATCATAGTCGATGGCCACCAGATTGGACTGTGGATAGACATCTTTGATCTTCTTGGCCATGCCTTTCGCAACGATGTGGTTTGGCAGGCAGCCAAATGGCTGTGCCGAGATGATATTGGAGATGCCTTCCTTGATGAGGGAGACGACTTCCGCCGTCAACAGCCAGCCTTCGCCCATCTTTACGCCCTGGTCGATGAAGCCGTCTGCATTTTTGATCACCTGCTTGAAGCGATCCGGCGCATGGAAGGTCCCATCTTCTTCCACCAGCTTCGTAAAGGTCTCCTGCATGCGGATCAGGATGTTCTCCGCCAGTGAGAGGAACGGAAAGGTCAGGGCATGACGGTGATAGTAGCGATGATCGACCTGTGCGTTCTCCAGGCAGTACAGGCCGAAGTCGGCCACACCGCTGAGCACCGGCTCAAAGCCTTCCTCAATGAGGAAATCTTCCAGATGGTGATTGCCCAGCGGGGCATACTTCATGTAGATCTCCCCGACGATCCCGACGCGGATCTTCTTTTTGTCGCTTCGCGGAATCGCCTTGAAACGCTCGATCAGATCTTTGTAAAACTGCTTGGCATTGTCATAGCGGTTATTGGCAAACTTCTCACTGAGCTCCTGGATCAGCGTCCGAACGAGACGATCGGTCTCTCCCTTGTGGAGCTCATACGGCTTCACCTGGTTTTTCAGCCACATGATCGCGTCTCCGTACAGAAACGCATACAGCAGTTTCTTTCCCAGCGGCAACGTCAGTTCCACGCTGTTTTCTTTTTCCAGACCGGAGAAATTGACGGACAGCACCGGAATGTGTTCCCAGCCTTCATGTTCCAGCGCCTTTCGCAACAGGAAGATGTAGTTGCTGGCGCGGCAGCCGCCGCCGGTCTGTGTGATCGCCAGGGCCACTTTGTTGAGATCATATTTCCCGCTCTTGAGCGCCGCGATCATCTGTCCGATGACGAGCAGCGCCGGATAACACGTATCGTTATGCACATGGCTGAGTCCTTCTTCCACGACCTCTTCGCCTTCATTGTAGAGCACTTCCACATGATAGCCTGCGGTCTTAAAGATCGCCGGAAACAGACGGAAGTGGATATCCAGCATGCCCGGCACCAGTACCGTATGTGTTTGTTTCATATCCGGGGTAAAGATTCCATAGCTCATGTTATTGACCTCCTTCGCGATCCTCGATCGCCGCCTTCAGAGAACGAAGACGGATCTTCACTGCGCCTAAGTTGTCGATCTCATCGATCTTGATCTGTGTATAGAAACGATCTTTCTGCTTTAAGATCGCCTTGACCTCATCGCTGGTGATCGCATCGATGCCACAGCCGAAGCTCACCAGATGCACCAGCTCCATATCCGGCTGTTTTGCCGCATAATACGCTGCCTGATACAGCCTTGCGTGATAGGTCCACTGATTGAGGACATTGACATCCTTTTTCTCCTGCAGCGGGATGCTTTCCTCGCTGACGACCACAAAGCCAAGCTGTGTCAGCAGCTGAGAGATCTGGTGAGAGATGAACGGATCTCCATGATACGGACGTCCGCACAGCACGGCGATCGGGTGATGATGTGCCCTTGCATAGGTGAGTGCTTCTTCATGTGCCTTGTGCAGTTCCTCATGGAAATGACGGTATTCCTTCATTCCCGCGTCGATTGCTGCCCGGATGCGGGAGCGCTCATGCACGAGACCGTGCTCTTTGAAATAAGCGCTGATGCGTTTTTCAAATACCTTGAGATCATCCAGTACGATGTATGGATGCATATAATCGACATCGCCCAGCTCCATGTTGCCCCCGATCGTCTCCGGATAATAGGCGACCAGCGGACAGTTGAAGTGATTGTCGCTGATCTTCTCATCCACGTTGTAGGTCATGCATGGGTAGAAGATGCGCTCCACCTTCTGGTCCAGCAGCCACTGGATGTGACCGTGTACGACCTTGGCCGGCAGACACGCCGTATCACTTGGGATGGAGTGCTGCGCCTGATGATACATCGGCTTGCTCGTCGGCGGGGAGAGGAGGACCTCGTAGCCCAGCTGATGGAAGAACTCGCTCCAGAATGGCAACAGGTCATAGATGTTCAGCACGAACGGGATCCCGATCTTCGTCTCATGATGATATTTTCCACGATAGCTGTTCAGCAGGTCGTTTTTTACTTTATAGAGATCCGGCAGTTCTTCCTTGGGTTTTGTCCGCAGGACGGGCTTCTCACACTTGTTGCCGGCGATCAGCCGCTCTCCGTCCGAGAAGATGTTGACCGTCAGCGAACAGTGATTGGTACAGCCGTTGCAGACGATGCCCTTGGAGGTATGAGAGAAGGTCTCCAGCTCCTGCGCGCTCAATGTGCGGGAAGTGCCCCTGGAATGCCGACGGGCGATCAGCGCCGCGCCATATGCCCCCATCAGATGTGCGATGCTGGGACGGATGACCGGCATGCCCAGCTCCTGTTCAAAGCTGCGCAGCACACTGTCGTTGCGAAACGTTCCACCCTGCACGACGATGTGCGTGCCCAGATCCTCCTTGCGCTTGGCGCGGATGACCTTATACAGCGCATTCTTGACGACGCTGCGGCACAGACCGGCAGAGATGTCTTCGATCGTCGCTCCGTTCTTCTGCGCCTGTTTGACACCGGAATTCATGAATACCGTACAGCGGGTCCCCAGGTTGACCGGATGCTGTGCCTTCAGGCCCAGCTGTGCAAATTCCGGAGCGCTGTATCCCAGGCTCTTCGCAAATGTCTCGATGAACGAACCGCAGCCGCTGGAGCACGCCTCGTTGAGGACGATATCATCGATGCGGCCATCGCGGATCTGGAAACACTTGATGTCCTGACCGCCGATGTCGAGTATGTAATCCACATCCGGATTAAAGTATTTTGCGGCCTCATAGTGCGCCATCGTCTCTACGGATCCCTCATCCAGATGGAAGGCATGCCGCATCAGCTCTTCGCCATAACCGGTCGCACAGCTGCCGGCCATCTCGATGCGGTCGCCCCCCTGTTCGTAGATCTTCTTCAAGTGCTCCAGCACGACATCCAGCGGACTGCCCTGGTTGGAGGTATACGCCTCATACAGCAGCTGCTGATCTTCTCCGATCAGGACCAGTTTGGTCGTGGTGGAACCGCTGTCCACCCCCAGGTACACTTTTCCCTGATAAGCGGACAGATCGCCATAGCGGACATCCGAACGCTTGTGACGCTCCACGAATGCTTCATACTCTTCTTCGGACACAAAGAGCGGCTCGCTCTCCTCTTCCTTGACCGGCATGTTCTTGAGCGCCTCCAGCTTGCGATGCAGTTCCTCATAAGTAAACCGCTCGCTGGCGCATAATGCGCTGCCAAATGCGACAAAGTGAATGGCGATCTCCGGACACTGCGCGTGCGCATCATCCAGCTTCAGCGTTTCCATAAAGCGCTGCCGCAGTCCCTTTAAGAAGAACAGCGGTCCCCCCAGAAACAGCACATTGCCTTCGATCTTTCTTCCCTGTGCGAGCGAGGTGATCGTCTGATCGACGACCGCCTGGAAGATGCTGGCACACAGGTCCGCCTTATCCACGCCCTGATTGATCAGCGGCTGTACATCGCTCTTCGCAAAGACACCGCAGCGGGATGCGATCGGGTACAGCCGCTGATACTGCAGGCTCAGCTCATCCATCTGTGCCAGGTCCAGATTGAGCAGCGACGCCATCTGATCGATGAACGCTCCGGTCCCTCCGGCACAGGTGGAATTCATGCGCTGTTCGATCGCTCCCTGAAAGAACAGGATCTTCGCATCCTCTCCGCCCAGTTCGATCGCCGCATCCACATGCGGATAATGCTTGCGCACGGCCTGTGCGCTGGCGAACACTTCCTGAACAAATGGAAGATCGCCCTCCTGGCTCATGCCCAGGGCCGCGCTGCCGCTCAGCGCAAAGTAAAACGGTTCATCCCCCAGCAGATCCTTGAGTTCTTCGATCTTCGCCAGCGCCATCTCGCGAATCTGCGCTTTGTGACGTTCATAGCTCTTGTAAAGAATCTCGCCGTTTTCATTCATTACAACAGCTTTGATTGTCGTACTTCCTATATCAAATCCGATCCGGTAGCTCATTCCATCACCTCTTCAAATATTTGTTCTTACATTTCTTTCCCCAGATAATCCCTTAATCCATGCAGCAGCAGACCGCTGCTGTAAGCCGCAAACTCCTGCGGTGTATGACGACAGCCTTCCCGCAGCCATTCCTTGCACAGATACATGAAGGCATTGGCAAAATACAGAGACAGCGCCTCGTTGCTGTAAAGCGAAGCCGTCGCATCGTCATCGCGCACGCCCCCCAAAAGCTCCTCGATCAGCTGCGCGATGTGCCTTGTGAACATGTTATCAAAATCATTCTGTCCCTGCACCTGAAATGCCCGCTGAAAAAAGGCACGGTGATCATAGATCGTCTCACACAGCGACAGGATCACATGCACGATGTCCTTCGAAGCGACAAAGACCTTCTGCTCCTCATGAAGCAGTTCGTCCGCAATGTAGTCCAAAGCGGCGTACTTATCCTCAAAGTGGTTGTAAAAGGTAGCGCGGATCACCCCGGCACGGTCACAGATCTGCTTGATTGTTATCTTGTCAAAAGGCTTTTCCTGCATGAGCAGCTCCAGGCTCTCTGCCAGAAAATCCTTCATCTTCGGCTTTCGGTGTTCCATACCTTATTCTCCTATCTCTCAGCCAAACGGAAATAAGATCCACAGCGTCGCCGCATAATACACCAGAGAGGAGAGGAAGATCATTCCCCGCTGATACGCCGCCCCCAGATAATAACCGACCCACAGCGCAATGTAGGTCGCCAGAAACGTCAGCAGGAACATGAGTGCGCAGCACCCCCATACCGGCTCTGAGACAAAGCCGAGCGCCGTTCCCAGGACGATCGTATCGATCCCGGTAAAAACGGCCTGTTCCAGGCTCTTGCGATAGCTGAACGCCAGGTCCAGATGTTCCTCATAGCGTTTGCGGCTGACGACCTTCATCAGCAGGAAGGTCGCCAGGGCGACAAAGATGAGGGCGGACAGCAGTCGGTCGGCCTCCATCATGTTATGGGAAGCGATCACGCCGGACAACTGCATTCCCACAAACAGCATGACGGTATTGACGAGCGCAAAGATCAGCGCATGACAGCCCCCCTTCGTCCGCTTCATCTCACGCATGGAAGAACCTCTCTCCATCATGACGACAAAGCTGTCCAGACAGGTGGCGGCCAGCAGTACGATCAGTGTCAGTTTCATGCGAATTCCCTCCCTCAGATGACCGTTTCCCAAAGGGTACAGGCATCCGGATGCATTATAACAGAATCCGATCTCTTTTCCGCTATACAATCCATTTGGATTGTATAATTTTCACGATAATTCAAACATGCCCGTATACAGCTGATAATACTGCCCGCGCTGGGCGATCAGCTCTTCATGACTGCCTCGTTCGATGATGTGTCCGTGTTCGAGCACCATGATCGCATCGGCATTACGCACCGTGGACAGTCGATGCGCGATCACAAAGACGGTGCGCCCTTCCATCAGAGAATCCATGCCCTTCTCGATCAGACGTTCCGTACGGGTATCGATGCTGCTGGTCGCTTCATCCAGGATGAGCACCGGCGGATCGGCGATCGCTGCACGGGCGATGGCCAGCAGCTGTCGCTGGCCCTGAGAGAGATTGGCTCCATCCCCGCTGACCATCGTCTCATACCCCTTTGGCAGACGCCGTATGAAGGAATCCGCATTGGCGAGCTTCGCCGCCCGGACGACCTCTTCCATCGAGGCATCGAGCTTTCCATAGCGGATGTTGTCCGCGATGGTACCGGTGAACAGGTGTGTATCCTGCAATACGATGGAGAGCGAACGGCGCAGATCATCCTTGGCGATCAGACGCACATCGATGCCATCGTAGGTGATGCTGCCGGCATCCACATCGTAAAACCGGTTGATCAGGTTGGTGATCGTCGTCTTGCCGGCACCGGTCGCTCCGACAAATGCGATCTTCTGTCCCGGCTTGGCATACAGAGAGATGTCATCGAGGATCACCCGGGAGCGCTCATAGCCAAAGCGCACATGGTCAAAGCGCACATCGCCGGCTAACGGCACCAGCTCCACACTGCCATCCCTGCGCGGATGACGCCATGCCCATTCCCCGCTGTTGTGCCGGCATTCATACAATGATCCATCCTTGTGACGGGCGACATTGGTCAGCGTGACCTTCCCTTCATCGACTTCCGGCGTTTCTTCCATCATCGTAAAGATGCGTTCCGCACCGGAAAGCGCGACCAGAATGAGATTTGCCTGCTGGGTGAACTGATTGATCGGCATGGCCGTCTGCCGCACAAAGACGAGATAGCTCGCCAGAGAGCCGACATCGGTCCAGCCGTTGATCGCCATGATGCCGCCCAGCACCGCAACGATCGCATAATTGATATAGGAAAGCGAAACGACCATCGGCACCATCGTGGAAGAATACGACATCGCACTGGTTGCCGCCTTCTGCAGACGCTTGTTGCGACGGCGAAACTCCTCCATGTTCTCTCCTTCGTGATTAAACACCTTGACGACCTTCTGTCCGCGGATCATCTCTTCGATAAAACCATTCAGGCTTCCGAGGTATTTTTGCTGATGACCAAAATAATAACGGCTGCGTTTCCCACTGAACTGAATATAGGCGAACATGAGGATGTAACAGAGGAGCACGATGATCGACAGCTGCCAGTTCAAGAGAAAGATCAGTGTCAAGGTGCCGGCGATCTGAATGAAGCTCTGCACCAACATCGCAAAACTGTTGTTGAGCGCATCCGAGATCGTATCGACATCATTGGTAAAGCGGCTCATCGTATCTCCGTTGGGATTGGTGTCGAAATAACGCAACGGCAACGTCATCATCCGATGGAACAGGTCTTCCCGGATCTCTTTGATGATCCTCTGCGCGACCACGACCATGATCTGTGTATAGCCAAATGAGGCGAGCACGCCGGCGCCATAGATACCGGCGGTCACCAGGACCGCAAAGAAGAGTCCCTGCACATCTCTGGGAACGATGTATTCATTGACGATCGGCTTCAGCATATAGGTGCCTAGAAGATTGGCCAGCGCACTGATGGCGACCAGAATGGCCACCAACAGCAGCAGGAAGCGATGATTGCCCATGTAGTGCAGAAGATTGCGCAGCGTCCTCCAGAAATTGTCCGGTCGTTTATTGCTGATCGGCTTTGCCATGGTGCTCACTCCCTTCCATCTGTGATTCATACATCTCACGATAGATCGCATTGCCCGCCAGCAGCTGTTCATGCGTACCGACGGCGTTGAGATGTCCGTCTTCCAGCACGGCGATCTGATCGGCGTGCATCAGTGAAGAGATGCGCTGTGCGATGATGATCTTCGTCGTATCTTTCAGCTGTGCGAGACCTTCCCGAATGCTGGCATCGGTCGCCGTATCCACGGCGCTGGTCGAATCATCAAAGATGAGGATCTTGGGCTTCTTCAGCAGGGCGCGGGCGATGCACAGGCGCTGTTTCTGTCCGCCGCTCACATTGACGCCGCCCTCCTCCAGCATGGTGTCATATTTCTTCTCAAAGCGTTCGATGAACTCGTCGGCACAGGCGATGCGGCAGGCCGCACGGATCTCCTCATCGCTGGCCGCTTGGTTGCCCCAGCACAGATTTTCCCGGATCGTACCGGAGAACAGCACATTTTTCTGCAGGACGATCCCGATCGCATCCCGCAGATGAGAGAGGGAATAGTCGCTCACCTCATGGCCGCCGACCTTCAGCGAGCCTTCACTGATATCGTACAGACGCGGGATCAGCTGGACCAGCGTGCTCTTCGCACTGCCGGTGCCGCCGACGATGCCGACGGTCTGCCCTTCTTCGATCTTCAGACTGATGTCGGAAAGCACATACTCCGCCGCTTCTCTGCGATATTTAAAGCTTACATGATCGAATTCGACCGTTCCGTGTTCCAGCGTGAGCCCTTCTTCGCCATCGGTGATGTCCGAGCGCTCCTCCAGCACCTCTGCGATGCGGCGGGCACTGGCAAGCGAACGCGTCAGCAGCAGAAACACATTCGACAGCATCATCAGCGAATTCATGATCTGCAAAACATAGCTCAGAAATCCGGTCAGCTCACCCACCTGCATGCCGCCGATGAAGATCAGCTGTCCGCCAAACCACAGGATGGCCACGATGGCCGCATACATGGTGAACTGAAAGGCCGGCAGATTGAGAACTGCCACATGAAAGGTGTGCTCTCCGATCGTCATCAGCTCTTCATTGACCGTACGAAACTTTTCTTCTTCATATTCGCCGCGCACGAACGCCTTGACCGCACGGATCGCAGTCAGCGTCTCCGATACGATGGAATTGACATGATCAACCGCCTGCTGCAACCGGCCATACATCGGTGCGATCCGGCGAACGATCAGCGCCAGGATGATCCCCAGGACCGGTGCACAGATCAAAAAGACAAGCGCCAGCTGAGCGTTGATGAGAAAAGACATGAAGAGCCCGAGGATCAGCATGACCGGACCGCGCACACACGGACGCAGGCCCGCATTGATGACATTCTGCATGACGGTCACATCGCTGGTCATGCGGGTGACGAGCGATGAAGAGTCAAAGTGATCCAGATTGGAAAACGAATACCGCTGGATGCAGGCAAACTCCCGTTCGCGCAGCTGTGCGCCAAACCCGTTGGCAGCAATCGCCGCATACTTGGCATACAGCAGTCCCGTGATCAGCGACAGCAGGGCACAGCCTGCCATCTGTACGCCCTTGATCAAAATGTAGTGCAGATCCTGCGTAACGACACCGACATCGATGATGTCCGCCATGATCATCGGGATGACGAGCTCGAAGCTCGTTTCGATGATGACAAAGAGGATCGCCAGTACAAAGGCCGCACGGTAAGGGCGCATGCTGGCAAAGATCATCTTCAGTTCTCGCATAAGGCCACCTCTTTCTGATTCCCGTTGAGATTCTCATATGCGCGATCCAGATAGTGATAAAACTGGCGGCGCTCCTCTTCGCTGAAATTCCTGAGCATCTCTTCCTCGACAAAGACGCAGCAGCGCACCCACTTTTCCAGCGCTGCTTCGCCTGCCCTGGTGATGCACAGGCACATTGCCCGCCGATCATCACAGGTCAGCGTCTTGGTCACATATCCGTCTTCGACCAGCTTGTCGATGATGCGGGAGGTCGTCGCCGGCTTGATCTCACAATGCCGGGCAACATCCTTCAGACGACAGTTTCTGTGATCACGCACATACAGCAGGATCTTCGGCTGCCCGCTGCTCAGTCCGATCTCCCGGATGCGCGGCCGCAGATGATTTCGGTGCGATTGATAGACCCGAAAGATCATCAGATGAAATGGCTTTTTCATGCCCTCTCCCCCTTTTATAGTTAGCACTCTAATAATTCGCAAGCTAACTATATGTGGAAACGGACGATTTGTCAAGAAAAAACATAAGAACTCCACTGTTTTGTCCCATCCGCTTCCCCACCGGCCCTCCGGCGTTTTCGCATGAAAAAAAGCTCCTTCCGCGCGGTTTCTCAAATCGATCCCACACGCAGAAGGAGCCCTGCACGGTCACTTCTCATTTTTATCTGCAAACAGCCGGAGCACGGCCAACAACACCGGATATAAGACAGCGGCGATGACCCACACGATCCACGTCCTCTGCCAGTCCCTGCTCGGCAGGGAGATCACGAGATACAAAGCGGTCACGACGCTCCAGTAGATCAGTGTTGCCAGATGGACCTTCGCATCTTTTTCCTTCTTTTCTCTGGTATAGTCCCCCTCCTGCAGCAGCTTTTGAAAGCTTTCCCAGCGGATGCCCACACGCACGAGCAAAACGACGCCGACGGCAACGATCACGATTGCCAGACAGAACAGCGCGACCATCCATACATCCTCTTCCTCGTGAACGATCGCTCCCGCAAAGAAAGGGACCATCGCCAGGATGCAGAGGCAGACACCGGTCACCACATTTCTGGTATAGGTGCGCCGATACTGTGCCTTTCGCTCTCTGACCATGCGCTCCACGCCGGATTCCGTTTCAAAGACCTCTTTTTCCAGATATTCATAAGGTTCGCTCCTGCTGCCGCAGAAAATGAACGATGCCACGGCAACAGCGACCAACACCAGCAATACGATCAACCCGATCATGCCGGCAGCCGTTTCACTGATGCCATAGTCACCGCTCTCGCTCATAGCTCCCAGCAACATCAGCGCGATCGGAGAAACGATGCAGAGAAAGACACCGCCGGCGATCCGATCTGCCGTCTGTTCCTTTACCTCCAGAAAGGCGTTTGCCTCTTCCATCGACACAGATCTTCGACCTGCCGATCCATCCTCTCCGGCTAAAAAGGCTTCCGCTCCCACCTCATCCTTTAATAAATAATCGGTGCTGACGCCAAACAGCTCCGACAGACGAACGATCTTTTCCAGGTCCGGAACCGACTGTGCCCCTTCCCATTTCGATACCGCCTGTCTGGAGACATGCAGCCTCGCCGCCAGTTCCTCCTGTGACCATCCGGCCTTCTTTCGCAGCCGGATCAGTTTATCCGCAAACATCATCTGGTTGATCCTCCTGTCTTCTTTGTTTCTATCTTAGCATATCCGTCCTTTGCGCACCAGAACGTCCGGCTTTCAATCTGTCAACCGGCGGTTGCATCTGCCTCTTCCTTTGGTTTCCTGCCCTCCCTCATCCGGCAACGATGTCCCGTTCTTGCTGTATTTCTGCATCATTCTGAAGCGCATTGACAATTTCTGCTTTATTTCTTCAGAAATTTGGGGATATTCTGTCCAAGGGTGTATTTTATTAGCCAATTCTGTCTGGTTACATGGTACAATGCCCTTGAGGTGATAAAATGAAAAAGCCTTATGTACTTCTGATTCCGTGCCTGCTGTTCACCGGCTGCGCCACCAATGACCATCTCACGTTGAAAGAAAATGAGAGGACCTTTGAATACGGTGAAGCGGTTTCCGCAGATCCGGCCGATTATCTGAAAGAAACGGACAAAGCGATCCTGGACGCGGTCGAGGTCAGCGTGGAACAGGAAGGCACGCTCATTGAAGAGCAGGAACTGCGCAGTACGGATGAAAAAGGAAATCCGCTGGACATGCTCAATGTGGGTGAGTATGATCTGCATCTGCGCTATGAAGAGGAAGAAGAGACCGTTCATCTGCTCGTCACCGATACGACCGCACCGGAATGGGTCGATTTCCCTAAAACGCTTCGCCTGGAAAAAGGCAGTGAGAAAGAAGAGCTCAGAGAGCATTTTCAGTGCAAGGACCTGAGCAAGTGCTCCATTTCCATCGAGGGAGATTACGATCTGTCAAAGGCCGGAAACTATACGATCACGGTCATCGCCAAAGATGCCAGCGACAATCAAATCAGCAAAGAATGCAAGCTGACGGTCTACGAACCGAAAAAATCATCGTCTGGCGGTTCGGCTCAGAGCGGAAACAGCGGTTCCTCCAACACGGCAAACCAGACGCCATCGACAGGCAATTCCTCCGGCGGCAGCTTTGGACAGAGCGGATCGTCCGGCGGATCATCTGGCGGATCATCTGGCGGATCATCCGGTGGATCATCCGGTGGATCATCCAAACCGTCTACGCCTCAAGAACCGGAAACACCTGCGGCATCCTACCATACCGCTTATGCCCGACAGGTCGCTGAGCTCGTCAACGCACAGCGGGCATCTGCAGGTCTGGATCCGCTCGCCTGGGATCCTTCCCTGGCCAGCGCCGCAAACATCCGCTCAAAGGAACTGATCGTTCTCTTTTCCCATACACGACCGGATGGAACAGACTGTTTCACTGCCATCTCCAATTGGCAAGATTATGCAGCACTTGGAGAAAACATCGCTGCCGGTCAGCCCTCTCCGTCTGTGGTCATGAACGCATGGATGAACTCCAGCGGACACCGTGCAAACATCCTGAACAGCCATTATACGAAGATCGGCGTTTCCTGCTATGATAAAGACGGCATGTATCACTGGGTACAGATCTTTGGCGGATGACCCATTTGCCCCATCGCGTCGATTTGATCCATCCAACAAGGGCCGTGAACACCTTGGATGCCCATCCAGGTCTCACGGCCCTTTTCCTATGTGCGCTCGATGATCCTGTCCCCCCCCTGTATGGAAAGAACCGCTGAGGAGCGGATCATCGTTCAAAACAGAGCGGCCCCAACGTGTGAACGATCGTCTGTCTTCGTCGCTTCATTCATGCAGCGATGCACACCGATGAAGCATGGCTTTCACCACAGTGTCTGCTCTGTCAAAAAAAGCCGAAGACAGCAGGATCTTCGGCATTTGCTTTAGAAATGATGAAACGGGATCTGCGGCTCTCCCTGATCGAGCAGACAGGCGAGCGCATTGAGCACCAGCACGATGACATATCCGACAAACAGGAACAGCGCCGCATGGACCAGCTGCCCCAGCAGCACGCCCAACGTGTAGTTCGCTCCATAATAATAGATCATGGAAGAGCTGAAGAAATTGATGAGCGCCGCCAGCACCAGAAGGCAGCCGATGATGGCACACAGCCAGAAGATGATCTTTCCGCTGATGCGCAGGGCGTGGGCCAGCTTCTTCCAGCTTTCTTTGACAGCCGGCGGCTCTGCGCTCCTGCACTGGGTCGCTTCCGCAGTTTTTGAAGCGGAAGTTTCCTCTGTGCGCACCGCTTCCGGTTTTACCTCTGTGACCGGCTCCTGTTCCAAAGCATCCGTCGGTTCCGATGCAGGGACTTCGCCTGCAGGCGATGCCTCGGATGACACGGTTTCCGGCGTCACAGCCGCTTCTTCTGTCGTTGCTTCCGCTGCCGGCGCTTCTGGTGTTTCCACCGTTGCGACATCCGCTGCTTTGGACGCCTCCTGGAAATATGCTTCGACCATGGATGCATTGATGCCCGGATGTGCCTGCAGCAGCTCCTGTGCATACTGCGCAGCCGGCATTCCCTCCGCATACGGATGAGACCGGACAAACGCTTCGATCAACGGTCTTGCCAGCTGTCGCTGCCGTCTGGCCAGATACTGGAAATCCAGCGCGTCCTTGATCTGCTGCGGCGACAGTTCCAGCTGTTCGCTCATCGTGTGGATAAAACGCTCCGTGCTCTGATAGATCGGCTCATCCACGCTGAGCACGACCCGATCGTTGACTTCATTTAAAAATTCGATATCTTTCATATGGTTCTCCTTTTACATGATCGGTGAGATGATGTTCAGAAATGCCCGGATGAAACGGCGCAGGATCGATATGTTGCGGCATTCTTCCAGCGTCACTTCATGCGAGATGGCAAACGCCTCCTCCAGATCTTTGCGGATCTCCTTGAGGCAGCCGGTCTGATACATCCAGACACCGCATTCATAATGCAGATAATAGGAACGATAATCCATGTTGACCGTTCCGACGACAGCGCTCTGATCGTCCGCGAGCATCACCTTGCCATGCACGAATCCCGGTGTGTACTCATAGATCCGCACACCATTCTGGATGAGCCGTTCATAGTTGCTGCGGGTCACCTCAAAGACGATCTTCTTATCCGGGATGTGCGGTACCAGGATGCGGACATCCACACCGTTCTTGGCAGCGAGCGTCAGTGCCATGCGCGTCTCCTGATCGATGACCAGATACGGGGTCGTCGCATACAGATAGCGGCTGGCGCTGTTGATGAGGTTGATGTGCGTCTGCTGACCGACATAATCCTCATCGGTCGGACTGTCACAGAACGGGATCACATAACCGGTTTCCGGATATGTTCGTTGCTCTTGGGATGCAAACTGCAGCGGATCGCTCTTGACCGGTTCATCGAAGTTCCAGAACTGCAGGAACAGCACCGTAAAGGTCTGTACGGCTGCCCCTTTCACCATGACGGCCATATCCTTCCAATGCCCAAAGCGCTCATAACGGTTGATGTACTCATCGGCCAGATTGACCCCTCCGGTAAACGCCACCTCCCCGTCGATCACGACGATCTTTCGATGGTCCCGGTTGTTCATCTGCATCGCCAGATGCGGTTCGATCGGATTGAACACCTTAGCCTTGATCCCATAGCGGCGAAGCGTCTCATGATAACGAGGCGGGAGGGTCGTGATACAGCCGGCATCATCATAGATCAGGCGGACATCCACGCCTTCCTTGACCTTATCTTTCAGGATGTCGAGCACCGTATTCCACATGATGCCTTCCGCAATGATAAAGTATTCCAGAAAGATGAAACGCCTTGCCTTCTTCAGTTCCTCGACCAATGCCTGAAATTTCTGCTCGCCCAGTGGAAAATAAGTAACCTCACAGTTGGTATAGACCGGAAAGTAGCCGCTGTGCCAGCAGTAATTTGCCTGCTTATACGCCTGTGGCTGCATCTTGCGCAATGCATCGATCATCGGTTGATTCTGCTTCATCACCTGCCGAAGCTCCTCCAACGAGCGCTGATCACGGATCCGAAGCTCCTTGGGGACCTTACGTCCGCCAAACAGGATGTAGAACAGACCGCCCATGACCGGCACCGTCATGATGAGCAGCACCCACAGGATCTTAAAGCTGGGATTGTCCTCCCGGTTGACGATATAGACGCTGGCGATGAAGCTAAGAAGAACAGAAAACAGATAAAACCAGTAAAACTGATAGCTCAGCAGTGCGATCAACACCACCAGCACGAGCAGTTGTGCGATGATCATGAGGCCGACAAAAAACAGCTTGCTCTTAAAGAAGCTCAAGATGCGTTTCAGATTCATGTCATCCCTCCTCGCTGCTCAACGATTCGATCATTTGCGTGGTATGGCTTTCTTCAGCAGTTCACATACTGCTGCGATCATCGATTCATCGATCTGCCGGTCTTTGGACAGCTGTGTATTGCGCACCAGCAACGATCCTTTGGCATCCACCGTTCCCGCTGCGATCATCACACCTTTGTCAAAATAGTTCATCACGGTCTGCAGACAACGGTTGCCGTTCATGTCAAACAGCATGCCCGTTACCGGCTTCTTACCGGCATTCAGTGAAGAGGCCAGACGTTTGCCATGGGTGCGATAGCCGATGCCGATCGTATCCCCGTCCCCGACACAGTTGAGCCAGATGATGTCCGGATTCTTCTTCTGTTTCTCGAAATAGGAAGCCAGCAGTTCCGCTCCCGGACAGCGTCGGTCACAACGGTCGACGAACACAAAGCCGATCCGCCGTTTCTGTTCCCGATCCAACGTCCGCATGAAATCGACGGCCGCGATGACAGCAGAAGAATTGCGGTTGGCATTGTGGCGGTTGGCCACCCCGTGAAACAACAGCCACATCAGCAGAAGGGTCGCACCAAGGACCGCCAGATTGGCGATGACCTGCAGGATCAGATCATCCACCTGCGGTGTCACCAGCATGACGAACAGCAGGATCAGCGCATAAAAAAGCAGCGCCGGTACATACGTTGCCAGCATGTTCTTATTCAGGGAACGATTGCCGTCCAGCGGATAATATTCGGACTTGTGCCAGAACAGACGCTCCGGCGTATCATAAGGGACGGCGATGTAAAGCTTTGCCGTCTTTTCAAAGGCATAGATCTGATTTCTCGTCTTTCCACGAAATCCGCGCTTTTCCAGTGTATGCGAAGGATAACCGGCTTCTTCAAAGATCGGATCCAGTTCCTTCAGAAAGCGTTGTTTCCGCCGGCCGCCAAAGCGAATGGGACAGCGTTCCAGCGCCAGTGTACGAATATCCATAAATGTCTCACCTTTCCTATGCACGTTCTCACAGAATTGCATATCATGGACATTATACATGAAAAGCAGAAAAAAAGCGATCAAAAGATGACCGCTGGAAATGAAAGGGACCGGCAACGTGCTGTCTTCGCAGGGGCAGACCCAACTATTGTCGCCGCTGGAGTGCTTAACTTCTGTGTTCGGTATGAGTACAGGTGTGTCCACTCCGCCATCATCACCGGATCCCTTCCTTGAGAGTCA
>DWYK01000189.1 GCA_019118705.1 Candidatus Merdibacter merdigallinarum
ACTATCTAAGATAAGTCGTAAATCAACATATAAATGTAGCGCCGTATACGAGACCCGTACGTACGGTGCAATGAGAGGGGCGAAAATACTAGTTATTTTCCCTCTACTCTATTATACGGGGATCATCTTCGCAAGGTGGAAGGAATAGATCCATGCTTCGATCGTGTGGTTTGGATACATGGTGTGCATGGCCTGTACATAGGTGTGCAGCTGTTCGCTGTAATGATCGACAAATGTCTGAGGATCATCGAAGCGATCGCTCTTGTAATCCAGCACGATGATGCGTGCATCGTCCATCGCCAGAAAGTCGATGTAGCCATAGAACAGCTGTCCGTCGTGCTCCACGCTGTAAGGCAGTTCGTGGTAACAGGATGGAAACGCATGCCAGGCCTGATAGTCGGCATTTTCGCCCAGTGCAAGCAGCTGGGAGAGGTCCCATGGTTTTGGTTCCACACCGGCCTGCGCGAAGATCGCCCGGATCGCATCGGAAGAAAACGGCGGGGCCAGCTGGGCGACGACGCTGTGCAGCAGGGTACCGCGGCGGGCTCCTTCATTGGAGTCCGTCGAAAAGGCCGGCAGCGCCCCTGCCTGTTTGCGGGCCGATGCGCTCGTCGCATCGATGCGGCGGCCTCCTCGCTGATAGCGCTGAAATGTGAAAGGCCGTGGCTTTGGCTGCGGCAGCGGCGTCAGGTCAAACGGTTCGTGTACGAGGATCGGGACGAACAGCGGAGAAGCGGTGTTGGCGAAGGCGCGCAGCAGCCAGCCGGTGTAGCCGCAACGGGAAAAGACGGCGGCGCTGGTCAGCTCCCGGCGGTATTTCTCCATGGAGCGCACACAGTCGACGACGATCATCTCATCCTGGGCGCGGGTGGTCGCCACATAGAGGATGCGCATCTCTTCCTCCAGCTGTTCCCGGTCCTTCTTGTGCTGGATGGCGATGCGGGCCAGCGTCGGCCGCTGGATGCGCTGTGCATCCATGGCGCGCATGCCGATGCCCATGTCTGCGTCCAACAGGAACGGTGAGCGGAAGTCCAGCGCATCCTGGGATTCGTTCGACCACAAAAAGACGATCGGAAACTGCAGGCCCTTCGACTGATGGATGCTCATGACGCGGATGACATCTTCATCCGAGGAGATCGGGTTGGCCTCGGCGCTCTGTGCGTCCCGGATCGAATCGATGTGGTCGATGAAGGCATGCAGATCGCCGCCGTGCTCCTGTTCAAAGCGGACCGCCTGCTGATAGAGCAGATCGAGATTGGTCTTTTCCTGCAGCGAGGTATGGCAGGTGTAGTAGTCATTCTGGTCATAGGCGGCGCACAGCAGTTCGCTGAGCGGGGCAAAGCGTTTCTGTAAGAGCGCCTGCAGGGCGTCAAAGCCCGCAAAGGGATGCCGGGAGAAATAGGCGTAGAAGGATTCTTTCGGCCGACGAGAGAGCCGGGCCGATGCCAGCGTATTTTCCTCCAGCGACAGCAGGGGCGATAAGGCGATGGCGGTAAAGGCGATGTCATCCATCGGGTCGCGCAGAAAGCGCAGCAGGGAGAGGATGAGCTCGACGGCACTGGACTGATAGAATCCATGCTTGATCTCGATGAAGTAAGGCAGCTGCAGACGGTCGAATGCCGTACGCAGGTCATCTTTGCTGTGGTTGCTGCGGACGAGGACGACAAAATCCTTCCAGTGCAGATGCCGTTCTTCGTGCATCGCCTTGATGCGGGAGGCGATCCAGAGCGCCTTGATCTGGTGGCGCCCCATGTGAGCGAATTCTTCGCTGCCGCTTTTGATCTCATCCATCAGCAGACAGTGAAACTGCACCGGCTCCTGGACCTTTTTCTGCCATTCTCCGCCGATCGAGACATGGTCCTGGGCACGGTAGGCGCTGGAGAAGTAGTCCAGGTTCATCAGTTTGTCATAAAAGACGTTGTTGAATTCCACCAGGGTCTCGCTGGAGCGGTAATTGTTGGAGAGGTAGATGACGGCATCCTGCGCCTTGGGATGATCGATGTACGACTGCATGATCTGCGGGCGGGCGTGCCGGAAGCCGTAGATGGACTGCTTGATGTCGCCGACGCGGAAGACGTTGTTCTCCCGTGCGATCAGAGAGATGATCGCATCCTGGATATCGTTGGTATCCTGGAATTCATCGACCATGATGACCGAGAAGCGCCGGCGGTACGCATCGGCGATCGCACCGTTGTCCGCCTGCAGGATCGCCAGGGCGAAGTGCTCCATGTCGTCAAAGTCGATGACCTCGGCATCCTGTTTGAGCTGCCGGTAGATGCGCTGATAGCTGCGGGTGCATTCGACCAGCGTCGTGATGAAAGGAAGTGCGCTGTGCATGTCGGCGCACAGGGTGTCCCGGTCGTACAGGATGGCCGCGATGGCATCCTCGCTGTCAATGAGCAGCTGTTTGCCGTCTCCAAAGCGCGGGTCCTCCTTGTTGGGCGTGCGTGGCAGCGCAAGGGCGCTGCAGGTGAGGAAGGCGTGACGGTAGCCCTCCAGATCCCGGGCGTCCAGGTATGCTTTGGCCTGCAGATACAGGTCCTGTTTCTGCCGGATCTTTTCCAGCGGTGCCGTCTTGTCCGGGTAGTCATCGACGAACAGCGTCACCAGTTCCTCCAGCGCCTGCAGGATCTGGGTGTGTTGCAGGGAGAGGAAGGCAAAGAAGGAGTCCAGCAGTTCGTTTGGCAGCTCTTCGATCGAGGAACGCTGATATGGATCCAGACAGCTGCTCAGCCACTGGTCCGGGTCGGGACGGCTGGCGGCCAGCGTGGCGAGATCGGCGATGGTCCTGCGCAGTTCACCGCTCTCCTCCACCCGCGGGGAGAAGATCTGGGCCAGTGCGCTGAGCGCTTCGCCCTGGTGTTCGGCGAGCGCGGCATCCATCGCCATCGTGCGAAATCGTTCCGTCATGGCGTTGTCGGCGATGGTCTCCACCTGACGGGCACTGCAGCCGATGATATAAGGATAAGACTGCAGGATGGAGAGACAGAAGGAGTGGATGGTGGAGATCTGTGCGTTCTGCAGCAGGGTGATCTGACGATCCAGAAAGGCGCGGGCCTCTGCGTCGCTGCTGGCATCCCGTTCGTTTTGCAGGGATGCGGACAGCCGCTTTTTCATCTCGTTGGCAGCGGCTTCGGTGAAGGTCATCGCCAGGATCGCATCGACGCTGATCCCGTCCTTGAGCACGAGATCCATGAGCCGTCCGACCAGGACCGTCGTCTTGCCGCTGCCGGCAGAAGCAGAGACGAGCACATTGTGATCGCGGATCTCAACGGCGCGGCGCTGCTGTTCATTCCAGTTCGGCATCGACATCCTCCTTTCGCATGGGTTCTTTCGGCAGGGAGAGGCAGCGCTCCCCCTGTTCATCGATGATGGCCGCTTTTGGCCATGGCTGTCCGCGGTAGCGGCAGATGCAGTGATAATCGCAGAAGTCACAGGCGCCTTCGCCCGGTTCACAGGCGATCGCTCCCTGTAGGATGCTCTCACCCAGATAGGTGAGGATCTCCTGCAGACCGTCTCCCAGCGCTGACAGGGAGCGGATGGCGTTCTTGTCGCGGCCGACGACCTTTCCCTCTGCCTGTTTGAGATTGGCCACATGGGTGGCATCATCATCGAAAAGATCGATGTTCTCAGAAAAGATCCAGCCGGTCAGCCGTTTTTTCTTCTCCAGTTCTTCGCGCATGTCTTCTTCTGTCCACATGCGGCTTTCTTTTTTCTGCCGGCTGATCTTGATGGCCGGCTGCTGGACGCTTTCCATCCGGGTGGAGATGTAGAAGGCGCCCAGCACGTCCCGGATGTCCTCCAGTCCTTCGACGAGGCCCTTCTGCAGGACGACGGCATAGGTCAGCAGCTGCAGCTGCAGTCCGCTGGCCACCTTTGTCGGGCTCAGGGTCTTGCGGCTGCTCTTATAGTCGAGGACGACGGCCATGTGATTGGAGACATCGATGCGGTCGATCACGCCCTCCATGCGCAGTTCACCTTCTGCTAACGGCAGTGTGTAGCGGAAGGGCTGTTCCTGTGCCTTTACGCGCAGGTGGCTGTGTTCTTCCAGGGCATCCAGCGTTTCCAGCAGCACTTCCATCTGATGACACAGCCGGCGGGACAGCTGGTGCAGCTGTGCCTGCTGTTTGGGAAAGAGGACATGCAGCGGCTGCAGCAGCGCCTCGATGCGCTGGCGGAGTTCCTGTGCCGACGTCTTGACGTAGGCTTTTCCATAGGTTTCACACAGCTGCTGCAACAGTTCGTGGATGAGCGAGCCGATCTGTGCCTGCCCGATCGGCGCCTGTCGTTTTTTCAGGCGCAGGCCGTAGCGGAGAAAATAGGAGAACGGGCAAAGGCGGTAACGCTCCAGTGCGGAGATGGAACCGCGCAGACCGCCATCCTGCAGATACAGCGCTCTGGCCAGTGATCCATCGAGATCGTGCGGCATCCGTTTCGTCTGATGCGTCGCCTGAAGTGGGAGCGCAGCGGCCTGCACGCCCCAGGCGGCCATCTTCTGTTCGATCTCCAGCGAGGCCTCGTTGCTTTTTCCCTCATAGCTGCCCAGCGGGTAGGTCACGATCAGCTGCTGCTGTGCGGAAAACAGCTTTTCACACTGTGCGAGATGGTGCTGGTAGCGGACATCCATGGACGGTAGCGGAAGTTCTTCGCAATAGCGTTCATCGAAGATGCCGCTGCGGGCGGTAAAGCCGGGCCAGGCGTTCATCACGGCACCGCACAGATAGCGGACGGGCCGTTCATAGCTGAGATGTTCGAGCGAATGGATGAGCACGCCCTCCAGCTGTTCGCTGCCATCCGACTGTCGCAGCTCACCGACCCGCTGTGCGAGAAAGGCCAGATCGGCCATCGTCGCGATCTGATCGAACACATCGGTGAACAGCTGCTGGATCTTCTGCATGCAGCGGACCTGTTCCCGCGTCGGGGATGGATAGCGCTCGATGAAGAAATCGCATAAAAAGGAGAGCAGCTCCTTCGGGGAACAGGCCAGTGCCGCCTTCAGCGTTTTGGCGACACGCTGCTGCTGTTGGATGGCATCTTCCTCCAGACGGGAGAGCTGTGACAGGGTGAACGCATCAAACAGCGCGCCCGGTGTGATCGCGTGCAGACGCGGTTCGATCGGTTCGAACACATCCCAGGAAAACAGCTGCAGATATTGTAAGAGCGCATCATTTTCCAGATCAAATGCCCCGCAGGAAAGCAGTTCCTGTAGCGTTCGCTCATCTGGGGCGGACACATAACGCAGCCATGCCTGCATCTGCATGCTCAGCTTTGGTTTCGTACGGCGTGTGAGGATCGTATATGGAATGTGATAACGCCGGAAGATCTGGGCCGCCAGCGATTCATAGAAGGGGTCCAGGGCACACAGCGCGATGTCGTCCGCATCCAGATCTCTTGCGATGATCTGCTGGGCGATCCCCTCGATCTCCTGTCGCATGTTGACCGCATGAAACAGCTCCGCTTGCGTACAGACCTGCTTTCGCTCCAGCAGCTTTGCCCCTTTTTCGATGAGCAGATCGACGACCTGCTGTTCAAACAGGGAGAAGAAGGATGGATAGATGCGGATATGGGAGGCATCCGGCAGCGCGCGCAGTGCTTCCAGTGCCTGGCGGCGGGCATCGGCAGGGGCATCCAGTGTGGACAGCAGATCAAGGATCTCCTTCAGCTCCCGTTCACTGGCTGAGCGCTGGGGCAATGCATCCGTGGGGGCCGCATACAGCTTCAGCTCTTGCACGAACCGTGCACACTGGCTTAAAAAAGCGCTGTCTTCCAGCTGGGAACGAAAGATGGGAAAACGCTCTGCCTGGGCGCACAGCGTCCTGCGGCAGGCGAACAGCAGCTGCTCCTCGCTGCAGGCCGCAGGGGAAAACTGTTTCAGCCATGTGGACAGCGAGAGAAAGGAAACACCGAGCAGCCCGTTTTTCCCTTTCAGCAGCGCCTGCTGCAGCTGCAGGCGCAGGGCGTCGTCGACCAGGACGACACAGCCAAAGGAAAGCTCTTCATTTATGGACATCCGATCACCTCATTTACACTGGTTTTATTATAGCGGAAAAGACGGGAGAGCGCACGCTTCCCGTCATGAAATTTCCCCTCGGGGGAAAACCGGACGGCGATGCATTGGGGAACTGTGCTATACTGGAAGGGAAAAGGAAGTGAGTCAATGATCAGCGTATTATATAAACGTTATGCGCTCGTGTTTTTCCTGCTGTGGATCCTGGCGGCGCTGTCGCTGGCTGTGGCAGTGCTGCTTTCGGATGCGGCCATGAGCGGCCTGCTTTTATTTTTGGCCCTTCTGCTGCTCGCTTTGGGGATCTTCGTCAAGGTGCTGGATGCCCTGCGCCTGCAACAGCAGTTTGATGGATTGCTGCGGCAGGGCCGCAACGTAAAAGAACAGGAGCTTTCCCGGATGGGGGCGCTCGCCCTGCGCAAGGAGCTGAACATCCGGCGGCTGCAGCTCATCGGTCTGTCCGCTTTTGCAGATCAGCGCGGCGAACAGGGGATTGCGGCGCTCCAAGAGGCGTGGTCGCTGGCGATGGAACTGCCGGAAAATGGCCGCAGCGGAAACAGAAAAGGGCAGCTGTGTGCACAGCTGCTGCTGTTGGAGACGGTATCGCACACACCGCTGACGGCACAGGCGCTGGCTGCTCATGGCCCCTGTGCGAAAGCGGATGCGCAGTTGATCGAGCTGTGCGCACAGATCCAGGACTTTGCAAAGGATCCTTCGCGTTCGGCGCTGTTTGCCATGGATGCCCTGACAGAGGAGATCGATGCGCTGTATGTCCGCCAGTATGCCGTGCTCGTCCTGGCTTCACTGCGTCATCCGCTGCAGCCACAGCGGGCCCTTTCGGATGTGGAACGGCTGTTGCGGGTCTCACAGCTCGCAGATGTCCGTTCACGGGCCGAAGCGTATCGAAGAGAATGGAAGGAGGGAAAGGAAGATGCTGGATCGTCTGATGCGGAGAACGGCACAGTGGAAGGCGCTGATCGCCGTGCTCTTGACCTTTAGTGTCTGGCTGTTCATCCTGGCGTGGAGCCGGGCATCGATCTCGCTGCTGCTGGCGGTCGTGCTGCTGGAAGCGTTCATCGTGTGCATGCTGTCACTGAAGATGCTGCAGCGTGCGCAGCAGGCGCTTGCCGGATGGAATCGCCGGATCGATGAAGCGCTGGATCCGCAGGGGCTGCAGGATGCGCTTGCGAAGGAGCCGGCACTGGCCGAAACGCTGGAAGGCCGCAATCTTCTTTCGCTCGCAGCGCGGTTGGCAGGCCATCCCATGGAAGGCTGTGATCAAAATGCACAGGCGCTGCAGCTTCATCCTCGTGCCCCACAGCAGGTCATCCTGTATTATAATCGGGCCTGGCTGCTGTTGGAGGCCGGTCGGACGAAAGAGGGGGAAGCCTCTTTGCAACAGGCAAAGCGCATCTGGAACGACCTGCCGGCACGTACCCGTTCGCGTATATCAGTGCCGTTTGCCCATCTGGAATGGGAACTGGCCGATCGGAAAGGAACCGGCACGGCGGACGCCTATATCGCTTGTCTGGAGGATGCGCTGCTGAGCGAGCCGATGACGCTGTGCTCTCGCATGCTGATCCGCAAACGGCTGGCTGTGCTCTATCATGCGCAGGGAGACGATCAACGCGCATATGAGCAGCTCGCCTGGCTCGATCGCTTCGCTTCACGCACGGCACTGCCAAAACAGGCCCGTGCGATCCTGGAAGGGGAGGCGACACGATGAAGACGTTTCGATGGATCGGGCTGGCCCTGGCGGGACAGCTGGTCATCTGTCTGGTGCTGTATGCCTGTGCGCCGCTTTTTCACAGCGAGACGGTGCCATCCGTTGCGCTTCCTGGTGACGATGCGCCGGTGATCGAAGAACCGTCAGAGCTCCCGCAGGCGATCGCCGCACCGACCGTTCTCTCAACGACCGCGATGGAAGGAGCGGACACGCCGGCAGAGACGGATGCACAGATCGAGCGGGCGCCGGATGGCAGCCGTGTCGATCTCATGATCGAAAACGGTCATGTCCACATCACCGGGGACGGCGGTGCCAGCTGGCTGGCCGTTCCGGTTTTACCAGGGACCCTGCAGGACTACTGGCTGCCGTATCTGCGGATGGGCGAGCAGAGCTATTATGCGGATGAGGAAATCGCGCTGGTGGCAGCGCTGGGCGAAGACGGACAGCCGCACCTGTACGTCGGTGATCGCTTGGGCAGCTGGCAGGATGTCTGTTATACGCTGGATCAGCAGGTCCTGCAGATGTCGATCGCCCGGGACACGGATGGGACCTTTCGCCTGCTCATGGTGACACAGGGCGGATTCGTGACGCTGGGCAGCAGCAGGGATGCGTATGAGTGGACCTTTACACAGCCGGCCTATTTTGCGGATGCGGCTTCCAGTTCGTCGACGATGAACATCTATGGGGCCTCTCTGATGCAGGATGGAACGATCCTGATGGTCACTTGGAAGCTGGACTGTGCCATCAGCACGGATGGCGGGCAGCATTTCACCTATCTGCTGCAGGATCATATGGGCATCGATCCGATGGAAACTTCCGACCGGATCAGCACGTCGCAGCTGCCATACAAGGATGAAGCAGGACGCTATTGCGTGGAAATGAGCGATGGCTCTTCGTTGGTCAGCACGGATGGAGAACACTGGGAGCGATCCCAATGACATCATCCACTGTCACAACATACAAAAATAAGGTATAATCTAACTATAAGGGGGAATGGTCATGCTTTTTATCACCATCGGTCTGGGTTTTATCTTTATCAACCTGAACATTAACGACATCCAGGTCGTTCCATCATTCGTCGGTTATCTGCTGATCGCGCTGGGATCTTCTCAGCTGAAGAGGGAAAGTGTCTATTTTCGGCGGATCTTGCCGGCAGCGATCGTCATGACCGTCATCAATGTCTGGTCGTATCTCATGAGCCTGACGACGGCATTCGAATGGAGCGGTGTGGTCAGCGACCTTTATCAGACGATCTTCTGGGTCATTCTGCTGCTGATCCTGTCTGCCATCCTGCAGCTGTTCATCACCTACTGCCTTGCCAAGGGCGTGCTGGAGATGGAGAAAACGCATCGCTGTGATCTGGGCGGCCATCGGCTGTTGCAACTGTGGCAGGCAGTCGCTGTTCTGGTCATCCTGTCCAATCTGCTGGCGCTCCTGCAGCAGCCGGCCTTTGCGACGATCGCTGGCTTGATGCTGATCGCGGCGACGATCGTTCAGCTGATCTACTGGGGCTTTTTTATCCGTAGCTATCGTCTGTATTCGCGTCTGGCCTAGGGAACACAGCACATATGTTCTGCGATTATCATGTCCACAGCAGATACAGCGACGATTCCTGTTATCCGATGGAAGACTGTGTCAAAGACGCGATCGACATGGGCATGGACGAGATCTGCTTCTGTGACCATGTGGACTACGGCGTCAAGCTGGATCCGATGGATCTGGAGGAAGAGATGCGGGCAAACACCGTGCTCAATGTGGATTATCCCCGCTATTTTGCACAGCTGTCAGCGCTGCAGGAAGCCTATCGGGGACAGATCACGATCCGCAAGGGACTGGAGTTTGGCATGCAGACGCATACCATCGCTGCTTTTGAACGGTTGCAGAAGCAGTGGCCGCTGGACTTTGTGATCCTTTCCATCCATCAGGTGAACGATCAGCAGTTTCACCTGCGGGAATTTCAAAAAGGAAAGAGCGAGGAACAGTACTATAAGGCCTATTATGAGGAACTGCTGGCAGTCATCCGACAGTATAAGGGATACAGCGTTCTGGGACATCTGGATCTGATGAAGCGTTATGATGATAAAGATGGATATGATGGCTTTGTGCATCATCAGGATCTGATCACCGAGATCTTGCGACAGGTCATTGCGGATGGGAAGGGAATCGAACTGAACACCTCATCTGTCCGCTATGGATTAGACAGCCTGCTGCCGGATGAGCGCATCCTGCGCCTGTATCGGGAACTGGGCGGAACGATCCTGACGATCGGCAGCGATTCCCATGCACCTGCGCATCTGGGAACTGGCATCGAGGAACAGAAGAAGACGCTCAAAACGATCGGATTTACTCATTTCTGTACCTTTGAACGGATGCGGCCCATCTTCCAGCCATTATGAACACACCGGCAATCATTGGCCGGTGTGTTTTTCGATTGCAGATGTGGTCATCTGTTCCCGTGTCAGCCGATGTTTCTTTCCGTATCGGATCCAATAGCGTGTCGATGCACGCAGGAACATCCGCTTGCTGACAGGCATGGTAACAGAGAGCTCCACGAAGTTTTCACATCGGACCGCCTGGCTGAACTGCCGGATCTTGTGTCGGACGAGAAAACGAAAAGGTGTCCGCAAGATCGCTTCTCCGCCGCCGATCTTCAAGCAGGAGCCAAAGCGAAAGCCGTTTTGCCGACAGAACAGCCGCACCGATGCCAGTGCCGTGTCATTTTGCCATGGCTCGAGAAACCCGCAGTTGAGGATCACGTGGATGCGGGGCTTCTGTGTCATAACAGAATGTTCGATCTTCTGAAAGAGCTCCAGCAAGGGCAGCGGGAGACTGTCGACGTACAGCGGACAGACGAAGATGATATCAGAGGATCGTTCGATCTTTTGAACGGTCTGTGTCAGATCGCTTTTGCGCAATGCGATATAGGTGCAGGCCGCGCGGCTGGTTTCCATGAAGATCGCCGCATATCCATGAGAATTTGAATGGGGCGCGCGCGGGCTGGCGTCGATCAGCAGGATCTGTTCCATCGTTGGAGCTCCTGTTGTACGATCGAAGGGATGTCTTCTTTAGCGGCGATGATCGTCTTCCAAGATCGGAAATTCATGTTTTTGGCATTGCGGTCGACAAGTGAGCGAAATACCTTTTCTTCCTCTGGATCCGTAGCGCCATAGCCCAGGACGATCGCCTGTTTGCGGATCGGCTGCCGTTGAACATGATGCGTTTCTCTGTCCACCAGATGGATGAACGGCTGCTGAATGGGAATGGAGCGCTCCAGCATCTTTTTGACGGGAATGTCGTAGGTGCCATAACGGATACGGCTGATGTACATGATATGAGAGCTTTTGGCAATCAGCGGATAGATGCGGGTCGCATCATCCCGTATGATGCATTTGCCGGGCGTCTTGACCCAACAGGAAAAACAGCCGATGCACCCGGCAATCGTACAACGGGACAGATCGATGGATACCACATCTGCATATTGTACAGGCAGTGTGATCGTATGATCGCTCAACAGTAAATACATCAAGATCCCTCCTTAGAGTCGATGGTCTTATTATAGCAGAGGATCGCAGATCGATACATGTGCAAATGGAGAAAAAGGGGCGATCGATGGTTTAAAGGCCGCAGATCTTGCCATAATTCAGATGTGAGGTGAACATGATGAAGAAATGTGTGCTGTTGACGATGGTCTGGCTCTGTCTGCTCAGCGGCGGGGCCGTAGCAAGAAACAAAGAGGGGGTCGCTTATGAGATCCATTTTGACAGCGATACGATCCAGACCTATCCTCTGCAGCAGCAGCTGCAGGAAACATATGAGCAGCTCATGCAGGGCATACAAGAGGAAAGCAGCTATACGGTATTGATCCATAACCTTTCTATGTTTGAAAGCGAGGATGTTCGTGTACGAATGCAGCAGGGGACCCTGCAGGTCTGGCAGGGCGATGGCAAGGGAGCCGTAGTAAAAGGAACGCTGGCAAAGTGGAAAGCCTGTGTGGCAGAGGTGGAGCCGAGATCCTGGTTTGCTTCTCTGTTTTCTTAAAACAGCCTTTGGGCTGTTTTTTTCAAAGTGATCGGTCCTGCACACGGACGCTTTTCCTTTTCTTCTTTGTTGAAAATGATATAATTGAAACAGATGAGCGCAACGAAAAGGAGGGATCCCTTTGGCGAATAAAGAGACGATCCAGGAAATCGTACTGGTAATCATAGGAAATCTCGTGCTGGCGTTGGGCGTAACGGTCTTCATCCTTCCCAATGATGTGCTGACCGGGGGACTGACCGGTATCGCGGTCGCACTGGAGCCGGTGATCCATGTGGAACCGACGCTGGTGATCAATGTGATGACGGTCGCACTGTTCTTTGTCGGATGGCTGTTTCTGGGAAAGCGGTTTGCGCTGAAGACGCTGGTCTCCACCATCTGTTATCCGCTGTTTCTTTCCCTGCTCGCATGGGTCGTGGATACGCAGTTTCCTGAAAACTATTTTATCATGGACCGGTATCTGGCAACGATCTACGGCGGTATCCTGATGGGGTGCGGGGTCGGTCTGATCTTTCGCTGCGGAGCCAGCAGCGGCGGCATGGACATCCCTCCGCTGGTCCTCCATAAGTTTACACATATCCCGCTGGCGACCCTGGTGCTGATCACCGATACGCTGACCGTGCTGCTGGGCGTGGCCACTTATGGATTTCAGGCCGCTTTGGTCGGGATCATCTCGGTGTTCCTCAGCAGCGTGGCCATCGATAAGATGCTGACGCTGGGAGCGATCAAATCAAAGAACTGCATGATCATCTCACAACGCTATGAGGAGATGCTGTCCTATATTCATCAGGAGCTGTACCGAGGAACGACCATCTTACAGGGACATGGCGGGTTTACACAGGAAAATCGTCCGGTCATCATGGTCGTCGTATCGAAAAAGCAATATCCTTTGCTGGAACATGAAGTGCTGAAGGTGGATCCGAATGCCTTCATCATCGTTACAGATACGGATGAAGTGCACGGGCTGGGATTTACCTATGAGGAAGAAGATTTTTAAGAGGTGAACGGCATGAAACAGAACTTTAATTATCATGGACATACCAAACGCTGCGGGCATGCGGTCGGCGAAGATGAGGAATATGTGCAGGCAGCCATCGCGGCCGGCTATTCCATCATCGGTTTCAGCGATCATGCGCCATATCCGGGACAGTATCATGCGCAGGAGCGGATGGATGTCGGCGAGCTGGACGATTATATTCGTTCCATAAAGGAATTGCAACAGAAGTATCAGGGACAGATCGATATTTATATCGGCATGGAGATCGAGAACTATCAGGCCTATAAAAAGGAACTGAAGCAGTACCGGGACATGTTGGATTACTGTATCATCGGTCAGCACTCCATGGCGCTGCGGGATGGAAATGCCGTCGGTGATTATTATGTGGAAAACGATGATGCGCATGTCCTGCTGTATGCCGGGCAGATCAAGGAAGCGCTGGAGGAAGGACTGGCGGACATCGTCGCTCATCCCGATCTCTTCATGTTCGGCCGCCGGGAGTGGAATGAAACCTGTGAGATGGCGACAGAGATGATCTGTGATGCGGCTTTGAAGGCAAATGCGGTCCTGGAAGTCAACCTGGGCGGCATCAAGTATGGAAAGCGTACCCTGGGAAGGGAGACGAGGCTTCCATATCCGTACCGCCGTTTCTGGGAGATCGTCGAACGAAAAGGCAATTCGGTGATCTACGGACTGGATGTGCATGCTCCGCAGCAATATCTGCAGGAGGACAACTTTGCGATCGTCGATGCGGTGATCCAGGGACTGTCCCTTCACTTTGTCGATGATCTGCGCTTTTCACATAAGCTGTAAGAAACAGAAAGAAACAGGGCGTCCGTCAGGGCGCCCTGTCGTCATGGAAGCAGATGCTGCGAGCGGTCACAAAATGTCGAGAAGCAGGATCATCTTTGATCGGTTTATGGTATGATCAAGCTATGCGAAACAGACAGAAGAAGTGCCTGCGGGAGATCATCGCCAGCTATTTCGGGGCAACCTGTGAAGAGCTGTGCGAACTGGGCGGTATAGGAGAAAAAACACTGCGCAATGACATCGGGATCCTGCAGGACGCATTGCAGAAATATGGGCTGTTTTTGCGGGAAGAAAAGAACCGGCTGTGGATCCCTTTTGAAGAGAAGGAGGCATTTTTAAACGCGTACGAGGAAATCATTCAGGAGGATGATCAGCAGCTGCTGGCGAGCGAGTATGAGGAGCGAAAGATCCGTCGAGAGGCGGGTCTTTTTTGTCAGAAACGCCTTTGGCTGGAATAAAGAAGCGGCAGGGTGCACAGAATCATACCGGGCGCATCATGTAAAAAAGAGATCAGGTGATGTAAAAAAGCGGGCAGATCGATGGCAAAAGGCCCAAAAAGCCGTTTGCGGCGGGCGCAAAACACTTACAGAAGTGAAATATTTATTCAAAAAAACAGGATTCTGTGCGATAATACCAACAAGTAAGGGGGTCGTGTGATGAAGATCAAGGAAGTGATCGTCGTGGAAGGGCGACATGATACCAGCGCGCTTCAACAGTATTTTGACTGTGATACGATCGAGACCAACGGTCTTTCGCTCAGCGAGGAAACGCTGCGTCTGATCGAAGAAGCGAGAGATCGCTGTGGGGTCATCATCTTCACGGATCCCGATCACCCCGGAGAAACGATCCGCCGGCGCATCAACGAGGCCGTCAGGGGCTGCAAGAATGCCTATATCGCAAAGAACAAGGCGAAGACCCCGCGCAAGGTGGGCGTTGAGCATGCCCGCCGCAAGGATCTGGAGGAAGCGCTGCAGCACTGCTTTACCTATACAGAGACATTGGCCGTCACCATGACGATGGAGGACATGCTGGAGCTGGGGCTGCAAGGGCGCGCAGACAGCGCCAGACGGCGGGAATGGCTGGGGATGTGCTATCATCTGGGAAAGCCAAATGCCAAGACACTGTTAAAACGGCTGAATCTGCTGCAGGTGGATGCACAGGAAGTGCGCGCGCAGCTGGCGAAGGGAGGATTTGCATGAAAAAGGTGATTGCCACACCTTCGGTTACCAAAGAGATATTGGAACGGCATTCGCTGTTCGCCAAAAAGAGCTATGGGCAGAACTTTCTGGTCGACAGCGGGGTCGTGGAGAAGATCGCCCGGCATGCCGTCATCAGCGACCACTGCGTCGTGTTTGAGATCGGACCCGGCATCGGCGCGCTGACCCAGTGGCTGTGCGCATACGCAAAGCAGGTCGTTTCCTTTGAGATCGATGAGCGGATGCGCAGCGTGCTGGCCGATACCCTGCAGGATGCAGACAACTTTACGCTGGTCATGGAAGACTTTCTGCAGGTCGATCTGGCGGCGTGGGTCGACCGGTATCGCTCACAGGGATACGGTGTCGTCATCGCTGCCAATCTTCCTTATTATATAACGACGCCGATCCTGTTTAAGATCTTTGAATCAAAGGCGGAGATCGCCGCGATCACCGTCATGATGCAGAAGGAGGTCGCCGATCGTTTTCACGCAAGGCCCGGCAGCAAAGATTACAATGCCTTAAGCGTCATCACACAGTTTCGCTGCAGCGTGCACCCGGTGATGAAGGTGCCGCGCAACGTCTTTCTGCCAAAGCCCAACGTCGACAGCGCCGTGCTGCAGTTTCGCTTTATCGAGCATGCGCCTTTGGCAGATGAGGAGCGTTTTTTTGCGATGGTGAAGGCCTGTTTTGCCATGCGCCGCAAGACCATCCTCAATAACTTCACCGGCTGCTGTGAAGACAAGGCGCAGGCGATGGAACTGCTGACCCGTGCGGGCATCGATCCATCGACGCGCAGTGAACAGCTGCCGCTGGACGCTTTTTTACATTTGTATGAGGTATATGAACATGAAAGTGGAAGCAAACGCGAAAATCAATCTCTCGCTGGATGTCGTCCGAAGGCGGAGTGACGGGTATCATGACCTGCGGATGATCATGTTGCCGCTGACGCTGCATGATGTGCTGGAGGTAACGCCGGCAGAAGAGGATACGCTGGTCTGCAGCGATCCTAAGGTCCCGCTCGATGAACGCAACCTGATCTTCAAGGCGCTGGCCTATCTGCGTCGGGAGTGGGGGATGGATGCGCATTTCCACATCGTGCTGGAAAAACACATTCCCATGGAAGCAGGGCTTGCCGGCGGCAGCGCCGATGCCGGAGCGATCATCCGTGCGGCCGCAGCGCTCGCCGGGATCGATGCGCCGCTTGCGGACATCGCCAAAGGGGCAAAGCAGGTGGGAGCGGATGTCCCTTTCTGCGTCCTCAACCAAAGCGCACGCGTGGAGGGCATCGGTGAACAGGTCACGCCGATCACGGATACCTGCGACTTTGAGATCCTGCTGGTCAAGCCGGACAGCGGCGTATCGACCGGACAGGCCTATCAGATGCTCGATTTCGAAAAGGTGACACACCCGGATATCGATCTTGTCGAGCGCTGCCTCGTACAGGATGACTATGCCGGCCTGTGCAATGCCCTGGGCAATACGCTGGAGTACAGCGCCTTTTTGCTGAACCCGCAGGTACGAACGCTCAAGGAGAGCCTGGTGGCACAGGGAGCGGACGGTGTGCTCATGTCCGGCAGTGGGTCGACCGTGTTTGCCATCGGCCGTGACCACGAGAAGCTGTGCGCATGGAAGGAACACTATCGCAGGATGGGCTGTTTTGCCCAGCTGGTAAAGCGCAAGGGATAGAGGAGGAACGCTATGGAATGGATCACACGAATCAAGGCATTTTATCATCGCAAGCTGGATGGCTATACCTTTGAGGAGTATCTGATCATGTTTGTCACTTGTTCGATCTTCCTGCCGTACTTCTGTTCGGTGGCGGCCATCGGATTTACGCTGGGCTATCTGGCATTCACGCATCAGCTGGTCAGGATCATTCGGCAGACACCGCGGGCCTTTCTCGCGTTCGCCTTCTGTCTGCTCTCATTCATCGTCTCTGCTCTTTATCACAATTCGATCGGCATGGCACAGTCCTTCGTGATGCTGCTGATCTTTGTCTATTACATGTTTTATCGCAGCATCATCAACAAGCGCCTGCTGATCCTGCTGATCGATGCCTGCTGCATCATTTCGATCTTCTGCTTCGTGTGGGCGATCATGGAGTATTTCCGCATCATCGATCATTTCGATTACAGCTTCTTTGCGCTGGAAGTCGAGGATGAGCCGCGCTGGCGGGTCAATTCCACGTTTTACAACGCCAATCTCTATGCGATGATGATCGAGTTTCTGGTGCTGTGCTGTGTCTACAAGCTGCTGTATTCCAAGACGCTGCGCCGCATCCTGTTTTACTGGTGCATCATCATCCTCAATCTGTTTGCTCTGTATCTGACCGGCTGTCGGACGGCGTGGCTCTCGTTTGTCGCTGCGATCCCGGTGATGTTTCTGATCACCAGACACTGGCGGTCGTTCGCTGTGTCGATGACGCTGATCGGCGGCGGGGTGCTGGCGGTGCTGGCGGATCCTGGTCTGCTGCCGCGCAGCGGGTTCTTGGATTCCTTCATCGTGCGAGGCCGCATCTGGTGGACGGCGATCCTGGCCATCAAGGACCACCTTTTCTTCGGCGGCGGACCACAGTGCTATCAGCTCTTCTATCCGCTCTATCACGGGCGAAGGGCCCGGCACGCGCACAATGTCCTCCTCGATCCGCTGCTCAGTCACGGCATCGTCGGTGTCCTTCTGATCCTGTCTTATTTCTGGGTCAACCTCAAGGAGGTCAAACGGTTATACACCGAGCGCTACGATGTGCCGCTGTTCGCGCTGATCATCGCATTTCTGCTGACCGTGCTGATCCATGGCATCGCCGACTACACGATCAACTGGATCCAGACCGCCATGCTGTTTCTGATGGTGTTCTCTGCGAGCGCCATCTACGTCAACAACGGCGGCCAGCCGGAGAGAGAAGGAAATACCGGAATGAGCATCAGCGAAACAAGTGAACGATAAGAGGGAGAAACGGCTGTTCTTTTGGACGGCCGAAAAGGATTGCCTGTTGGTGGGCAGTCCTTTTTTTTGACGAGGAAGGATCCGGTCGTTTTGCAGATTTGAAAAAGCAGTCGTCATCCGTTACAATAGAGGGAGAAAAGAGGGATGCTGATGGAATATGCAATCGTAAAGCTGGCGGTCTATCTGCTGTGTTTCCTTGTTTCGCTGTTTGCCTTGAGCGGGGTGCGGTTTGACCGTTTTGTCAATGTGCGCCAGCCGATGAAGGCACAGGTGCTGCTGCTGGTGCTGGCGATGGCGCTCGCTTATCTCTGCGGCAGCTTTCTGCTGGAGCTGACGATCTACAATGGCCTGTGAACTGCATAAGGTCATCATCATCGACGATGATATGCGCCGCCAGCTGCATATCAAGAATCTGGTCGACTGGCATGCGCTGTCTTGTGAACTGGTCGCTTTTGCGCAGAATAATAAGGATGCGTATCGGCTGTATCGGGAGGTGCATCCGGACATCATCCTGATCGGCGTGAGCGGAAAGCGGCTGGATCGCATCCCGCTCATCCATCAGATCCGCCGTGTCGATGAGAGCGTACAGATCCTGCTGATGATGGAGGGCTTTTCCTATTACCGGGTGCGTTCCTACATCCGCAGCGGGATCAGCGATCTGCTGCTGTTCCCACTGCTGGGAACAGAGGGACTGCAGGCGGCGCTGGCGGAGGCCGGCGTAAAGGCGGGTCAGCATCAGCGACATCACGACGCGGTGGTCGACGGGCTCATCCGCGAGCTGCAGCAGTGCCTGCTTCTGCGCAAGGAGGATCATTCCAGCGAGGAAGCGGATTTCGCACAGGTGCTGGATCATCCGTTCTATGATTTTATCCGGGAAGGGGCACGGATGGCCTATCTGCGGATCGACCAGATCCATCTGATCCACCATCAGCGAAAGATCGACCGAAAGCATTTGCGCCGTCAGCTGGAGGAGATCCTGCGGGATCATCATCTGGCACCGCCGGATGCGCTCGGGCTGTTCTTGAATCAGCACAGCGTCATCATCCTCTTTCGCGGAGATGATGTGACGCAGGCGCAGTTTGCGATCCGTGATGTTCACACACAGATCCAGCAGCTGCTCAACTATGAGGTGACGACCATTTTCAGCGAGCCGTTTACGAAGGCGGCGGAGATGATGGAACAGTATGACCGTCTGCTGGCCTGCAGCCGTGACCGCTTTTATGAACAGGAACAGATCCTGCAGCTGAAAGGGAGCCGTCCGCCGCAGTTTCAGCATCTGCAGATCGGTGAGATCCGCTTTCATCAGGAACTGTTGGATGCGGCCGTCGCCCAGGATTTTGAGCGTGTGCAGCGCATCCAGACCCAGATGCTCGATTACATGGAAGAACATCAGATCCTGCCAAGCGATGTGCTGTCGTACTGCTGCTTCGTCGTGCACAATGTGGAGGGCAGAGAGATCGCCTACGGCATGAAACAGCAGGATTTTCCTTTCGAGGATGTGAGCGATGTCATCCAGATGTGCGAGACGCTGGCGACGCTGCGGGAGGAGATGAAACGGATCTGGACAGCAGCGGAGCTTTGGATCGCGGAAAAGAGCCGTCCGCGGTATCGCCGGGATGTGGGGGAATGGCTGGAATTCATCCAGAACAATCTGCATCGCTCCTTGAGCCTGAAAGAGGTTGCCGCTCATTTCCAGGTATCGCCGAGCTATGCCAGCCGCCTGTTCAAACAGGAGGTCGGAAAGACGATGGTCTCCTATATCAATGAGGAAAAGATGAAGGAAGCACTGTGGCTTCTCAATGAATCCAATCTGTCCGTGCGCGAGATCGCCAGACGTGTCGGTTATGAGGATCCCTTTTATTTCGATCGGGTGTTCCGCCGCTATCATGATATGACACCGCGGGACTATCGGCGCCGTCTGCGGGAGCGAAGGTCATAAAACGATCACATTCTCATATAGTGAGATGAGGATGTGATTTTTTTGCGTGTCGAATGGAAAGCGGCGGCCGCGCTCGCGCTCGTCATCGGCTGCCTGTTTCTGTGGCTGGGAGCGGGCGGGGAATTCGCCGCCTGTGTCAGTGAGATCCTGGTCAGAGAAACAGAGGATGAGACAGCGGATGTGCAGATGGTGACGCTGGAGCGGGATGGCGAGCGCATGGAAATCGAGCTGGAGGAGTATCTGAAGGGTGTGGTCGGATCAGAGATGACCCCTTCCTATGAGATGGAGGCGCTGAAGGCACAGGCGGTGGCAGCCCGCACCTTTGTCGCTTCCCGGAACTATCGGGTCGATGATTCGACCTCTTCGCAGGTCTATCTCGATGACTCCCAGCTGCGGGCCGCCTGGAAGGAGGATTATGTGGAAAGTCAGCAGCGTGTCGCTGCGGCGGTCGATGCGACCAGGGGAGAGATCATGGTCGTGGACGGAGAACCGATCACGGCGTTCTTCTTTGCCTCCAGCGGCGGAAAGACCGCAAACAGCGAGGATTATTACAGCGGAGAGCTCTCCTATCTGCGCAGCGTGGAGTCGCCCTGGGATGCAGAGGTGGACAGTGATTATGTGACACAATTCCAGTGTTCGCGGGAAGAACTGGCCAATGCCCTGGGGCTCAACGCTCCCATCTCCGTGATCGAGGATCCCGTTCGCTATGATAGCGGCTATGTACAAAGCGTCACCATCGACGGCGTATCGTTCAGCGGCCGCGAGATCCGGGAGACACTGCAGCTGAAATCCAGCTGTTTTACCATCGCTGTGGACGGCGATACGATCACCTTTACGGTCAAAGGGTTCGGCCATGGTGTCGGTATGTCACAGGAAGGGGCGCAGGGGATGGCGCTGGAAGGGTATGGCTATGAGGAGATCCTGAAGCATTATTACACCGGGATCCAGTTTGCCGATGTGTATAATTCCTAAGGGCATGGGCATAATGGGGATAGAGGTGATGAAATGCTCAGCTATGAAAGAAAAGCTGTCAGATGGAAAAAACGCGGGATCGTGATCCTGTCCCTGTTCCTGCTGATCGCTGTCGGAACGCTGACATGGGTGATGAATCAGTCCTCCCCAAGCGAACCGACGGTGGCGGAAAGCGACCAGGTGATCCTGACGCTGCCACAGGCAGCGCAGACAGAGACGGTCAACCGTCCGTTTTCCGTAGAAGCGGTGATCGCGGTGGATTACTTCGATGGCGAAAGCGGTGAAGTGGATGCGTTCACGAAGTTTGAGGATGTCTATCGTTCCTCCCAGGGAATCGATTATACGTATAACGATGAGCCGTTCCCGGTGCTGGCGATGATGTCCGGAGAGGTCAGCGACGTCCGAGAGGATGAGCTGTTTGGCAACACGGTCGTCATTACCAGCGGTGAGCTGACCGTCACGCTGCAGAGCCTGGGCGAAGTGAGCGTCAGCAAAGGCGACAGCGTCCAACAGGGCGAAGCGATCGGTACGGCCGGTACCTGTGTTTACAGCAAGGATCTGGGCAACCATCTGCATCTGGTGAGCGAGGTCGGCGGTCGGCTGGTGGATCCACAGAGCATCTATGACAAGAGCGCAGAAGAGCTGTCAGCGATGGCGGCGGACTGATGCGTTTGGCGGACATTCCTGCGGGAGTGTCTTTTTATCTGTCACAGGCGAGAAGGAGGAAAATCGATGTTTGCGGTTCGCTCCATTTTGTTTGCCGTTGATGCGGTCATGGCTGTAAATGCCCGCAGGATGCTTTACACTGGATAAGAGAGGAAAAGGAGGAGGACAGCGATGAATCTGGCACAGCAGCTGCGGGAAAACGCAAAGACGAAAGAACAGATCGCCCAGGAGGAAGAACAGAAAAACGCACAGGCCTATCGAAAGAGCGTGAAGGCGTTTGCGAACAAGATCACGGAACTGTTGATCAAGGAAGTGAATGAGGGCAACTTTACCAGGGAAAGAAGGAACGGCACCGTCGTAAACAAGGTGAACATAAAAGTGGCCGACTATGAGCTGCGCGTATTCGGGGTCCATTATGATGCGCAGGAGGATACGCATTATGCTGTCATCTATCCGGACGGATCCAAAAGCAGCTCGCCGTTTGCCTTGGAAAGGAAGACGCTGAAGAAAAAACGGGGACATGGTCTGTTTGTCCCGGAAGGGAAGATCATCGAAACCTTTGAGGCGCGCATCCCGCAGCGGGTATTGACCTTTCTCAACGACATCGCGGCCGAACTGGGCGATCAGGTGCAGTTGCGGCCGGGGATCCGGCTGATCGAGACCCGCCGAAACGACCAGAGAGTGACATACGATCATTATGCGGAACAGGTGACGGACACGGACAAGAAAAGCATGCTGTTCCTGGATGTAAGCGCCTGGTTTTGATCAGGGCAGCGAACGTTTTCACCGTATCATCAAAAGAAAGCGTTCTCTGCTTTTTTTATGACCGTTCATCAAAGGAAGCCGGCCGCAGGAGCGTTGTTCACGAGGAAAAGACAGCGGAAAACACCTGCGGGTGCAAAAAAATGTGAAATGTTCGCTTGACCGGAGATGCTCTTTGTTTTTCGTAGAAAAAGTGATAGAATATAGGCGCTGTTGATCCGGATTTTTATGGATAAGGTTGACAGAGTGTGGTATGATAATTGAAATCGTAGTCTGGAGGTATGTTCATGTTTTCAAAAGAAGTTGGAATTGACTTAGGAACAGCTAATATATTGATGTATGTGAAGGGCGAGGGCATCGTGATCGACGAGCCGAGCGTGGTCGCCATCGACGCGGAGACAAAGAAGTGTCTGGCGGCAGGCAGTGAAGCAAAGGAGATGCTGGGCCGTACGCCTGGTAAGATGATGGCGATCCGTCCGCTGAAGGACGGTGTCATTGCGGATTTTGAAGTGACGGAGATCATGCTGAACTATTTCTTCAAGAAGCTGGAGCTGAAGGGAATGTTCAAGCGTCCGATCATCCTGATCTGCTGTCCGAGCAACATCACCAGCGTGGAGCGCAATGCGATCCGTGACGCTGCGTACCGCAGCGGTGCGAAGAAGGTCTACATCGAAGAGGAGCCGAAGGTGGCTGCCGTCGGTGCCGGTCTGGACATCGGACGTCCAAGCGGCTGCATGGTGCTCGACATCGGTGGCGGTACGACCGATGTAGCGGTCATCTCGCTGGGCGAGATCATCACCAGCACTTCGCTGAAGGTGGCCGGTGATGCCATGGACCGTGAGATCATCAAGTTCTGCAAGGAAGAGAAGAAGCTGCTGATCGGTGATCGCACGGCAGAGGAAGTCAAGAAGAAGATCGGTACGGCATGGAAGGGCTCCGCACAGGATGTGATGGAAGTCAGCGGCCGTGATCTGGTCAGCGGTCTGCCGATCAGCATCGAGCTCAACAGTGCGGAGATCCAGGGATGCCTGAGCGAACGTCTGGCAGAGATCGTTCACGCCTGCCGCACCGTACTGGAGAATACACCGCCGGAGCTGGCGGCGGACATCGTGACTCGCGGCATCGTGCTGACGGGCGGCGGTGCGCTGCTCAAGGGCCTGGATGAGCTGCTGCGCGATGAGCTGCACATCCCGGTATTCGTCGCCGACAATGCGCTTCGCTGTGTGGCGGAAGGGACCGGCATCCTGCTGGAAAACCTGCATCTGGTCGACTGATGTCCGTCTGAGGTCTTTTTATGAATGATATCCTGTATGTCGTTCTTCCCTTTGTCATATCCCTGGTGCTGACACCGCTGGTCAAGCGCATCGCTTATCGGCTGGATGCGTTTGCGCAGGTCAATGAGCGCACCGTACATTCGGGGAAGATCGTGCGGATCGGCGGTGTGGCGATCTATGTGGCGTTCATCGTTTCCATGGCGGTCTTCGTCAAGACGGACATGGCG
>DWYK01000190.1 GCA_019118705.1 Candidatus Merdibacter merdigallinarum
TGGATGTTGTTTCGCCGTTTTCCGATGACGTCGCTCACCTTCAGCCGCAGCACGGTCGTGGCTGGAACCATATCGGTATTGAACCGGAAGTCCTCCGCGTGATACTGACGCATCAGGATCTTCAGTGCGTCCAGCTTCTCCTCTTCAGGGACGAATGAGATCGTTCCATGGCCGATCACGCTGGCAAATCCCATCGTGCAGCTCATGCGCTCTTCATACAGGATGAAGTTGTGTTCACAGTCCATCTCAAAGGTGACACGGTTGTCCTTGCGGATCAGATCCAGCTTTTTGCCCTCGTTGGCACAATGGAAGTACAGGTACAGCTGCCCTTCTTCGATGTCCATGCCGAAGTTCATGGGAACGAGGTAAGGAAACCCGTCGTCATTGAGCCCCAGTACACACGAATCACATGCCCGGATGATCTGGACGATCGCATCAAAATCGGTGATCTCTCGGTCTTTTCTTCGCATCATTCTCGATCCTTTCTTTCTGCTGTTATCGTTTCGTGTCATCATTATAACACGCTTTTTGCGGCATTGTCCGCTCTGCGATGCGATCTTCAAAAAGAAAAGCAAAACAACCGGTGAGGATGTGGTTTCGGCGGTTGACAAACACCCGGAAAATGGGTAAAATTGTCTCGCAAATGAATAAGAGACGCAGAAGGATGCAGTAGCGGATGCAGAAGTGCAAAGAGAGTCTTCGGTAGCTGAGAAGAAGACCATGGAGCATTGTCAGGCGAATCAAAGATCCGGAGTCGAAACGTGAAGCTCGCGGCATAAGAGCGGCTATGTATGTAGTCACTAAGATGGACAGAGCGATCTGTTCATGAATTAGGGTGGTACCACGATGATGCTCTCTCGTCCCTATCGGATGAGAGTTTTTTTATGGATGCGCAAAGGAGGAAATTTGTATGGAAAAGCTGACAGAACAAGAAGTGATTCGCCGGCAGAAGATGGAAGATCTTCGCGCACAGGGCATTGACCCGTTTGGACACGCATATGCGCGCACACACCGTTCCGGAGATATCCGCCGGGAATATGGGATGTGTACGAAGGAGGAGCTGGAAGAGAAAAATGTGACGGTCAAGGTTGCCGGCCGCATCATGACCAAGCGCCGTCAGGGAAAGGCGGGCTTCATGCACATTCAGGACCTCGACGGACAGATCCAGATCTACGTTCGCAAGGATGAGATCGGAGATGAGGCGTATGAGGTCTTCAAAAAGAGCGATCTGGGCGATATCGTCGGCATCGAGGGCGTCGTCATGCGCACCAACCACGGCGAGCTGTCGGTACGGGCACAGGTCTATACACATCTGACAAAGGCGCTGCGTCCGCTTCCGGAAAAGTATCATGGCCTGCAGGATAAGGAAGAGCGTTTCCGCCGTCGTTATGTCGATCTAATCATGAACGAAGAGGCGAAGCGCATCGCTCTGACTCGTCCGAAGATTATCCGTGCCATCCAGCGTTATCTGGACGGACAGGGACTTGTCGAGGTGGAAACACCGGTGCTGCAGCCGATCCTGGGCGGTGCGGCGGCCCGTCCGTTCATCACCCATCACAATACGCTGAACATGCCGCTCTACCTGCGCATCGCAACCGAACTGCCGCTGAAGCGACTGATCGTCGGCGGTCTGGAGGGTGTCTATGAGATCGGCCGACTGTTCCGCAACGAGGGCATGGATGCGACCCACAACCCGGAATTTACGACGGTAGAGGCCTATGTGGCGTATTCGGATCTCAATGGCATGATGGATCTGATCGAGGGTCTGCTGGAATCGGTCGCCATGGAAGTATGCGGCATGACAGAGATCGAATATCAGGGCAAGCAGATCTCCCTGAAGGCACCGTTCCGGCGCCTGCACATGGTCGATGCGATCAAAGAGGCCTGCGGCGTGGATTTCTGGAAGGAAATGAGCTATGAGGAAGCCTGTGCCATTGCGAAGGAACATGGCATCGAGGTGGAAAAGAAGCACAACAGCGTCGGCCATATCATCAACCTCTTCTTTGAAAAGTATGTGGAGGAAACGCTGATCCAGCCGACGTACCTGTACGGACATCCGGTCTCCATTTCACCGCTGGCCAAGAAGAATGCGGACGACCCGCGGTTTGCGGACCGTTATGAACTGTTCATCAACGGAAAGGAATACGCCAATGCCTTCTCTGAGCTCAACGACCCGATCGATCAGCGCGAACGCTTTGAGAATCAGCTGAAGCTGCGTGATCTGGGAGACGATGAGGCAAATGAGATGGACGTGGATTACGTGGAAGCGCTGGAGTATGGCCTGCCGCCGACCGGCGGTGTCGGCATGGGCATCGACCGTCTGGTGATGCTGCTGACCAACCAGGACACCATCCGTGAGGTGCTGCTCTTCCCCACAATGAAGCCTCTGGACTAAAAAATCCAGTAAAATCAAGGGTTTTCGGCATCTCAAATCCGAGTTGACAACAAATTGACAACAATTTTTCATATAATTTTGAAGAATTGTGAAGCAGAATGAATAGTTGACAGGATAAAACACAATACAGTACTTGCTGTATAGAGAACACTTTTTGAAAGTAATTTCAGAAAGTGTTCTCTTTTTTTGTTAGGTCTGCTTGTGTCATGACAAAATTAAAACCGAAAGGAACAAAGACAATGATTAGTGAAGAGACAAGAGCATATTATGACCTGAAAAAACGTAACGATGTAAGGGAGAGTGCTAAAAGGATTCGCAGACAGTTCCTGCGATATAAAGATGCCGAAATCATCTATAGTTTGCAACACAAAAAAATATTAGAACTTGCCAGTGCAGCCGGAGCCATTTACCGTATGGATGGTACTGTTTTGATCAATCGTGATATCTTCGAGGAATACTTGGAAAGGTTTCATGAGCCAAGCACCTTGAAATCCGAGGAGGAACCAGTATGAGTGGAAACCTTTGGATGTTCTCAGATATGCTTGACGACGAAGATATCGAGATGCAGAAGCATGATTTTATAACACTATATCAAGGCGCCGATTATTATGGACTCGGCCTGAAGGTGTTTACACGTATGGCACGTGAAGCCGGTTCGGTCTATAAAATTGGAAAGAAGGCCTTGATTCGAAGAACTATTTTTGATGAATATTTAAGAAAGGTATACAAGAAGGAGTTGGAGAAAAACTCCTCTGACGATTCCGGAAAGGAGCTTATGAAAAGACAAGGTACTATGGTCACCGATGAAGATAGTGGCCGAATGGATATTCGATTTGGGTTACTCGATTACTATGGTGGTTTACACTGTGGCGAATGTTTGGATGTCCTAATCGACGGTGAGTGGGTCC
>DWYK01000191.1 GCA_019118705.1 Candidatus Merdibacter merdigallinarum
GCGGGATGTGATCCGCCCCGGAACAGGGACGCGATCCGGTTTACATAGGATGTAAATACCGGGAAGTATCTGAACTGCGGATTCTTCCCATGTGCGTAGAAATGCGGCGGGCAGTCAAAATCCGGGAACGCTTTCGGGTCAAACGCATGGGGCACGATATAGTTGACGCCCCGCACAAGCAGATGATCCGCGATCCATTTCATTGTCTTAAGTCCTTCATTCCATCCGTACGCGCCAAACGCCTCGCACATGGTTCTCCCCTTCTTCTTCGGGTCGAGATGTGCCGCGGATGTTCCCAGCTTCGCAAGCGCGTAGTGGTAGAACTCACCGTTGCTTCCGCCTGTGTTAAATGCATCGTGATGGTAATTCATGCCGGGCACCACCTGTCCGCCGATCACATCGATTCCGGAGAAATCCATTCCCTCCTGACCGCGGAAAAAGTGTCCTGTCCCGTATCCCAGACGTGCATGTGCTCCGTTGTCCTCGATGGTATGTCCGAGGTAATCCACTCCGCGGGCGCGGCACCAGTCGCCGATCACTTTTGTGAAGTTCTCATTGTACAGCCTTGTCACCGTATCCATGTATTTCAGCCGGATCTGTGACTCTTCGCCGTCAGCATTCACCCAGAGGAGCGGCAGATATTTCGCCTCGAATCCAAGCTCTTTTTCAAGCCCTTCCCGCCATGGGAGAACCATATCGGTTCCGATTCTTCCTTCTGTTCCCTTTACATTCCCGAACCTCGGTTCATCGGAGAAGAATCCCTGAATCGTTGTGCCGAACTCATCCTTATAATGTCTGTAGTGCGCCTCGTACACTTCATCGATCAGCACCTGAGTCGCCTCTTTCACAAGCGGGTTCAGATAATCCTTCGTGGATTCCTCGCCGCCCTTTCGTGTCTGATAGACAACGAAGATACTGTACGCTCCCGCCGGAACATCCAGCTTCAGAATCCGTTTCTCCATATCCATCCGGTCAGTGATATCCGTAAAAGTCTCCGCCAGAACCGGATCCCCTGCGTCATTTCTCTGATTTCTCCTCTTCGCCAGGTATACGCCGAAAATCTCCTCGCTGTTGTCCGGCTTGTCCCACGGTCTGCCTTTCAGGAGCTGGAAATCAACGCGGGCTCCGCGGATCGGCCCCTGCACGTCAAACCGCCTCATGTCCAGATATTTTTTCAGATACTGCGGGTAGCACTCCTTTACTTTTCCATTCGCAAAACCGGTCGGGAAATGGGAGTCATCCAGAATCCACAGCTTCATCCCGAGCTCATGGGCTTTCTCTATAATCAGATCCATGTCCGACCACCACCCGTCTCCTACGAAATCCGGATGCGGGCGCGCCTCGATGAAGACGCCTTTCATCCCGCAGCCTGCGATCTTATCCATATATTCCGCGAGCACGGCGTGATCCTCCCCGTGCTGCCAGAAAAAGGGATAGAGTACATTCTCCATTTCTTTTCCCGTAATGTTCTTAAGTCCTCCCATATGTCATATCCTCCTTATGCTGCACAAGGGAGGCATTCCAGCCCCCCTTATACGGCCCTTTTACAGCCTTTCATATTATTAATTATGCTTTTTTCTTACTCTCTTTTCCCGCAAAGATGAACGCCAGCACCGCGGATACAACAAATGCCAGAATCGCACAGGCGATGAATCCATAGAAGCTGATATCCAGTCCTGCCGGATTGATCATTGCCGGAATTCGGAAGAATCCATCTCCTGCCAGCGTGTACATCTTAATTCCAAGAGCACCTGTTATAGCTCCTGCAACTCCGCCTCCGATCCATGCACAAATGAAGAGTTTAAAATTCGGCAGCGCTATGGAATAAATAGTCGGTTCTGTCACACCGCAGAGCGCGGATGCCATACTACCGAATCCAATGCTTCGTTTCTCAGGATCTTTCATCTTCAGAGCATATCCAAACGCCACACCTGCAAGAGCCCATACTGTCAGACCAAGAACTGCATTTACCGGATCATAGCCCTGCGTAATGATGTTGTTCATCAAAATCGGAACAAACGCCGCATGCAGACCAAGCAGTACAACCATCTGCCAGAATGCTCCCAGAATCAGACCGCCAAGCAGCGGGCTTATTCCAAAGATACCAAATACTGCGCCGGAAAGCAGAGAAGAGAGTTCATTCATAACCGGTCCGATTACCAGCCAGCTCAGCGGTACGGTTATGGCAAGTACAAATACAGGAACCAGCATCAGCTGAAGCATCTGCGGAATAAACTTCTTCGCCAGATGTTCCAGTCTGCTCGCAACAAATCCCGCCAGTACAATCGGAAGGAAGGTACTTGCGTAAGTCGCGTTTGCCACCGGAATTCCAAGAAAAGTAATTCCACCCTCAGCTGCCACCGCGCTTACCAGATTCGGATAAACAAGCGCAGCACCTACAGCCGCCGTTACATAAGGATTGCAGTCAAATACTTTTCCGCAGGAAAATCCGACCACGATCGGCAGGAAATAGAAGATTGCGTCTGCTGCGGCATAGAGTACAAGGTATGTACCATCCGTACTTGTCAATACACCTGCTGTTGTCAGAATTACGAGAATTCCCTTAAT
>DWYK01000192.1 GCA_019118705.1 Candidatus Merdibacter merdigallinarum
AAAATCAGCAGAGGCAATACGAGCGTTACGCTTTCGTGGAATAAAGCGTCCAAGCGGATTGCGGAGCTGATACAGCTTGATCGCTACCTTTCCCCCAAGGAAAAAGAGCATTACCCCGTCTATCTGGAACAGGCGGAGGCAATGCGGCGGGAAGCCGCCGAAGCTGCGGCTGCGCGAGAGATTTTAAGCCGCGCCCCGCAGGAAAGCGCACCGGCCAAAAAAGAAAACGCCCGGTACGAATACCATTTGGGCGATACCGTCTATCTTGGCGCACAGGAATACGAAATCCTTGCCTTTGACGAAAACGAAGTCAGGCTCTTTGACGTTGGCTTTCCACTAATCAATAAGGTGCTGCCACGGGCAGAATTTGACGCAAAGGTGCGGGACAATCCCATGAACGACCACCTGATTGTGCCGGAGGAAACGGAGCCGCCCGCCCTCATGGAAGCAAAGCGCCTTATCAACGCTTACTGTATGGAGGTATTTGAACAGGAAGCGGATTTTTCCGACCTTCATCACGTTGATTTGGCTATGGCCGGAAGCCATGATGGAAAGCACACTGTTGAAATCAGCGCCGACCTTGTGGATTCCCGGCTGGTGTATCAGGTGGACGGAGAAACCGTCAGCACGATTTCCTGCAAGGATTTGAGCGACCTCAACGAATATCTTGCCAATCTCGATTTTGACGAAATGATCGCCTTTGCGGAGGAACAGTACGAAAACCGGCAACCGGCCTCCCGCGCCGATGAAATGCTGCGTCAGGCGGAGCAAATCGCCGCAGCCAGCGCGCTGCCGCCGGAGGAACGGTTTTTCCTGATTGAAACCGACGACGGTTATGCGGTTTGGGACGATCAAACCGAAGCCATTTATGTGGACGACGAGGGCGTGAGCGAGGAGTTCACCAGCGAATGGCAGGCGCAAGCCTATCTGGAGGAAGTCAAAAAGGCAGTCAGCGAAAAGCAAACCGCCGAATGGCTTGCGGTAGAACGGGCAAAGCTGCCGCCCTTGGAATATGCGGCAGGCGACCGCTTTGCCATTTTCAGCGAGGACGGGAAAGGCAGTTCCGAATTTGTCCTCACCCGTATCGGGGAAAACGAGGTTTGGTACACTTTCCCCGATCTTCCCCAGCAGGCCCCTGTTTCCATGCGGCGGGAAGAATTTGAAAACAATCTGCGAAGCGGCCATATCCGGGAACAGTCGGAACGCCGGGATTATTCTAATGACTATCGCTTGTTAGACCGGCTGCGAACAGATTGCGATTACTATTTGGGCGCTGGCGGACGGTCAGAAAAACATCTTTGGGCGGGAAGCGTTGAAAAACAGATCGCTGAAATGCGGGAGCTGTATGCTGCACTTCCTAAAAAACCGGAATGGCTTTCGGAGCAGGATATTGACCGCTATGAACAGCAAATGACGGTTTCCCCCGAAAGGGAAAATGACGAGATTCTTGGAAAAGAAATCTCAATAGATGAACGCCGCTTCGTGGTGGAGAACGTCCATGACGGCAAGGCCAGTTTACGGGATTTGACCTTTGAGGAAAGCGTAGGCTTTCCCATCAACCGTATTGAGGACATTGACACAGTGCGGCGGCTGCTTGCGGAGCAGGAACCGCCAAAACAGGATGAGCCGGTCAAACTGCGTTCTGTTGTCATTGATTTGACTGCACCGGCGCAGGAAGAAACACCGGCCCAAAAAGAAGAACTGCCCGCCCCGCCGCCTGCGCGCCGGGAAAAGGTTTCGCCCTTTGTGCTTCACCCGGAAATCCCCAGCAGCGACCGCCATAACTTCCGTATTACCGACGATCATTTGGGCGAGGGCGGCGCAAAGACCAAATTCAAAAACAATGTCGCCGCTATCCGCACCTTGCAGGAAATCGAGTTTGACAACCGCCTTGCCACCCCGGAGGAACAGGAAATCCTGTCCCGCTATGTGGGCTGGGGCGGCTTGCCGCAGGCGTTCGACGAGAACAACGAACAGTGGGCGGAAGAATTTACCGAGCTGTACGGATTGCTTTCCCCGGAGGAATACAAAGCCGCCAGAGGCACTACCTTAAACGCCCATTACACTTCTCCCACCGTTATCAAGGCCATCTATCAGGCGGTGGAAAACATGGGCTTCCGTACCGGCAACGTGTTAGAGCCATCCTGCGGGATCGGCAATTTCTTTGGGCTGGTGCCGGAGAGCATGAAGGACAGCAAGCTGTTCGGCGTGGAACTGGATTCCATCACCGGGCGGATTGCCCAGCAGCTTTACCAGCAGAACAGTATCGCGGTGCAGGGTTTCGAGGATACCGAACTGCCGGACAGCTTTTTCGACCTTGCCATCGGGAACGTCCCTTTCGGCAGCTATTCCCTTCACGACAAGCGGTATGACAAGCACCATTTCCTGATCCACGATTACTTTTTCGCCCGCACATTGGATAAGGTGCGCCCGGGCGGGCTTATAGCGTTCGTCACTTCCAAGGGGACGATGGATAAGCAAAACCCCAATGTCCGCAAATATATCGCGGAACGCGCCGAACTGATCGGCGCAATCCGTTTACCCAACAACGCCTTTTACGCTAACGCCGGGACAAAGGTAACAACAGACGTCATCTTCCTGCAAAAGCGTGAAAAATTGATCGACGTGAGTATGCCGGAAGCGGATTCCGGTTTGGAATGGCTGCACCTCGGGCAGACGGAAAACGGAGTGCCAATCAACCAGTATTTTATCGACCACCCGGAGATGGTGCTGGGCGAAATGGCCTTTGACGACATGATGTATGGCAACGCCAAGGAAACCACCTGCAAGCCCTTTGAGGACGAAAGCCTTTCGGATTTGCTGGCGGAGGCTGTGCAGAATCTTCATGCCGAATACGCCGACTACGAAATCGAGGAACTGGAGGGCGAGGAAGAAGATAAATCCATCCCCGCCGACCCAAACGTCCGTAATTTCAGCTTTACGCTGGTGGACGGGGCCATCTATTATCGGGAAAATAGCCGGATGTTCCCTGTTGAGCAGTCCCTTACCGGCCAGAGCCGCGTAAAGGGTATGATCGCCATCCGCGACTGTGTGCGGCGGCTGATCGAATACCAGACGGAAAGCGCGCCGGACGAGATTGTGGAACGGGAACAGCGGGAACTGAACCGCCTGTACGACAGCTTTACCGCAAAATACGGGCTGCTGAACAGCCGCGCCAACACCACCGCTTTTTCCCCGGACAGCAGCTTTCCTATCCTGTGTTCCCTCGAAGTGCTGGATGAAAACGGGAATCTGGAACGCAAGGCCGCCATGTTCAGCAAACGCACCATCAAGCCATATATCACAGTCAGCCGGGTGGACACCGCCTCCGAAGCCCTTGCGGTTTCCATCGGGGAAAAAGCCTGCGTGGATTTGGGCTTTATGGCAAGCCTTATGGGTGGCGGGAGCGAGAAAATCGAGCAGATCAAGCGCGACCTTGCCGGGGTAATTTTCAAAGATCCGGAATCCGGCGACGACCCCCTTACGGGCTGGAAGACCGCCGACGAATACCTCTCCGGCCGGGTGCGGGAAAAGCTGAAAACCGCCAGACGCGCGGCAGAGCGCGACCCCGCCTATGCGGTCAATGTGGAGGCGCTGGAAAAGGTGCAGCCCAAGGATTTGACCGCTGGGGAAATCGGTGTGCGGCTGGGTACGACGTGGATTCCCGAAGATGTGATTGAAGATTTTACCTTTGAGCTTTTGGGAACGCCTTGGCATTGCCAACGCCGCATCCATATCCGCTATTCCAAGGTCACCGGCGAATGGAATGTTTCGGAAAAGAGCATTGACCGCAGCAATATCCGCGCCTACAACACCTATGGCACACAGCGGATCAACGCTTATAAGATTATTGAGGACACCCTGAATCTGCGGGACGTGCGGATTTTCGATACCGTGCAGGACGCGGACGGGCATGAGCAGCGTGTCCTGAATAAAAAAGAAACCGCCATCGCGCAGGACAAACAAGACCTGATTAAGCAGAAGCTTCAGGAGTGGATTTGGGCGGAACCAAGCCGCCGCGATAGGCTGTGCCGGATTTACAACGAGAAGTTTAATTCCATCCGGCCCCGCGAATATGACGGGAGCCATATCGTATTTGCAGGGATGAACCCGGAAATAAAGCTGCGCCCCCATCAGCGCAACGCAGTAGCCCGGGCAATTTACGGCGGCAACGCCCTGTTCGGCCATGTGGTGGGGGCTGGCAAGAGCTATGAGATGATCGCTACCGCAGTGGAGGCAAAGCGGCTTGGCCTGTCCAACAAATCCCTGTTCGTGGTGCCGAATAACATCATTGGGGATTTCGCTTCGGATTTCCTGAAGCTGTACCCCTCCGCTAATATCCTGATGGCCACAAAGAAAGATTTTGAAAAGCAGAACCGCAAGAAGTTCTGCGCCAGAATCGCCACCGGGGATTATGACGGAATCATCATCGGCCACAGCCAGTTTGAAAAAATCCCTCTCTCCACCGAGCGCCAGCAGGCCATGCTGAAGAAGCAGATCGCGGAGATCGTGGCGGGGATTGCGGCGGCAAAAAGGCAGGAAGGCTCCCGGTTTACCGTCAAGCAGATGGAGAAATCCAAGAAAAACCTTGAAGCCAAGCTGAAAAAGCTGAACGACCAAAGCCGCAAGGACGATGTGGTGACGTTTGAGGAACTGGGCGTTGACCGCCTGTTCATCGACGAGGCGGATATGTTCAAGAACCTCTACCTCTACACCAAAATGCGGAATGTGGGCGGCATATCGCAGACGGAGGCGTTAAAAGCCTCCGATTTGTATATGAAGTGCCGCTATCTGGACGAACTCACCGGCAACAAGGGCGTGGTTTTTGCCACGGGTACGCCGGTTTCCAACTCGATGGCCGAGATGTACACCATGCAGCGGTATTTGCAGTACGACACGCTGGAACGCTTGGAGCTTACCCATTTTGATTCGTGGGCGGCGCAGTTTGGGGAAACCGTCACGTCGATGGAACTCAAGCCGGAGGGAAAGGGCTTCCAGCAGAAAACCCGGTTTGCCAATTTCT
>DWYK01000193.1 GCA_019118705.1 Candidatus Merdibacter merdigallinarum
AGCAGCGGCGATTTGCGGATTATACGATGGAACAGTGTCAAAATGATCTGCAGGCGCTGAATGAATGGGGCAACCTGACCGCACATCAAGATACGAGCAAGGCTTCCACCATTCAGGAGTTCAAGAACAAACGCTATCGCTATCAGCTGAGTGAATACAGTGTGGCCATCGAGCGGATGACGATCGAACTGGAACAGATGGAGATCGAAGGCGCTTCTCTGCAGCCTACGCTGCTGGAACGCATCCGTCAGCAATTAGAGAAGTTTGAACAGCAGTTGACTGCTTCCCCACAGGATGCGCATGGCTGGTGGCAACTGCTCAGCGATGACTTCCTTCGTCTGAACAAAGACTATCAGGACTATATCCGAACACTGAACAGCGCCCGTGCAGAGGAGCTGATGAAATCGAGAGAGTTTTTGGTCTTCAAGGATCAGCTGATCATGTATCTGCGCTCGTTTGTCCGGCGTCTGCAAGAGCAGGGGCTGATCATCGAAGGACTGCTGAAGAACATAGAGGAACCGGTGCGGGAAGCGTTGTTCGATAAGATCGTACGCTATGAATTGTCCATCCCGCGCTTGGGCGAGACATTGCGCTATGAACAGGTACAGGAAGCCTATGAAGGCAAATGGAAGAGCCTGTATGACTGGTTTGTCGGAGAGAATGGTGAAAATGAGGTCGATCGATTATACGGGATCACCAATGACATCATCCGGCGGATCACCCGGTACGCACTGCAGATCGGTGAGTTTCATCACCAGGGGAGCAATCGACGAGAAGAATATCGTCATATTGCCGATATGTTTGGAAAATGCAAGGATCTGCAACAGGCGCACTGTTTCAGCGCACAGGTGTTCGGCTGCGAGAGCATCCTGCATCTGCAGAGCGATGTGGCACGGGAAAGCGACAGCATTTATCAGGGCGTATATGAAGAAAAGGGAGAAGTGTCGATCCTGGAGCCACGGGCCCGGGTCGCCCGTAAAAAGAGCATTCGCAAACGGGCACAGGACCATTCTTTGGAACAGCAGATCCTGCAGATGGAGATCTTTGCAAAACAAGAAGAACAACAGCGGCAGGTGGAAGCGCTGATCCAGAACGGCAAGATCGTATTTTCCCGTTTACCGGAACTGGATGAGGATCTGCGAAAGGTGTTGCTGGGATGGATCTCGCGCGCCATGGGCAACAGCGATCATCGCTCGCGCAATGATCAAGGGAAGATCTATCAGGTTCGCAAAGAGAAAGAAGGCGAATGCAGCGTGGTGTTCAGTGACGGGACATTGGTCATGCCATGCCTGGAGATCGTATTTGAGGAAGAAGGTGTCGAATGAACGCACAGGAACAGTTGTTGGTGAAACGATGGATACTGCGCAGTCAAGATCCACAGTTGTATTATGAGATCAAAGACCATCAAAAAGAGCTGCGCCGTCGTTTTCAGGACAAATTTGGTTATGCGCTGATCATCAATCCGTTGTTGGCAAAACTGGAGAAGATTCCCGGACAGGCACAGGCCTGGATGGGCATTCAGGCATTTGAAAGCATTCGGGAGTATCAGATGTTCTGTTATCTGTTGATGTTTTTGGAAGATAAGGAGATCGAGGAACAGTTCATCCTCAGCACGCTGACGGAGTACGTCGCACTTTGTTTCCCGAAAGGAGAAGTCAGCTGGAATTCCTATCAATGCCGCCGTCAGCTGATCCATGTGCTGCAATATGCGGTCAAAAGCGGGCTGATCAAGGTCACCGACGGGGATGGCGAAGGATTTCTGCGCAACGAGCAGCAGGAAGTGCTCTATGAGAACAGCGGGATCTCGCGTTACTTTGTGCGTAATTTTATGCAGGATATCATGCATTTCCAGGAACCGGAAGAGTTTTCGCGAAGCGAGTGGTTCGCTATGGAAGAAGATCGGGGAATCGTTCGGCGCCAGCGCATTTATCGCAAGCTGCTGCTTTCCTGTGGGGTCTATCCGGACACCCAAAAAGAGAAAGATGAAGATTTCGCTTATATCCGGAACTATCGCGGTCACATCGCCCGCGATCTGGAACAGTTATTTCCCTGTGAGCTGCAGGTGTATTCTTCGGCTGCGTTCCTCGTGCTGGACAGGGAGCATACGATTGGGAATGTCTTCCCTCAAAATCATGCGCTGCATGATCTGATCCTGTTGGTGCATGCGGCGCTGCGAAAGCGGGTACAGGCAAATACACTGACGCTTTCGGCTAATGAAGTGATCGAGATGGAAATAGATGCCTGTGAACGGATGGTGCAGAAGGTCATCCGTGCCAATCGTTCGATGTTGCCGAAAAAATATCAGGAAGAGAGCATCAGTGCCAAAAAGCTGTGTGAGCAGCTGCTGTCATTGATGGAGTCATATGGTTTTATGGAACAAAGGGAACACACTTGTTTGTTTTTCCCTGTCGTGGCCAAACGAAGCGCCGCCTATCGAGAGGAGGAAGCATGATGGAGCCAAAGAGCCGCTGGCATATGCATCGGATGGGGATGCTGGATTTCTGGTACTATAATGAGCAGGAGTTTTACTTCGATCATGGGCATATGCTGTTGCGCGGCAGCAACGGCAGCGGAAAGTCGGTCACGCTGCAGAGCTTTTTGCCGTTGTTGCTGGACGGCAATAAGAGCAGTGAGCGCCTGGATACGTTTGGAACAAGATCCCGCCGCATGGAAACGTATCTGCTGGAAGAGGACGGCGACAGGGACGACCGCATCGGTTATCTGTATCTGGAATTCAAACGGGAAGAGAGCGAGGTCTATAAGACCATCGGCATGGGATTGCATGCCAGAAGAGGAAAACCATTGGACTCCTGGTATTTTGTCATCGAAGATCAGCGCAGGATCGGTATCGATCTCCGGTTGATGGAGGATGGACTGACCATCACGCGGCAGGTGCTCAAAAATCAGATCGGTGATCAGCTGTATACTTCTCAGCGAGAATACTGTGAAAAGGTCAATCAGGCGTTGTTTGGTTTTGAACGGATCGAGGATTATCTGGAGGCGATCGATCTGATCTTGCAGCTGCGTTCGCCAAAGCTCTCGAATTCGCTGCGGCCCAGTGCGATCAATGAGATCCTCAACGCTTCTTTACGACCGCTGAGCGAGGAGGATCTGCGGCCGATGAGCGAAGCGATCGCCAACATGGATGCCTTGAAAGATCAGCTGGATGCATTGAAAGCGAGCAGACAGGCAGCTTCCGTGATCCTGCAGGTCTATGAACACTATGCTCGCGCACTGTTGCAGGAGAAAGCGTCGCTGTATCGCAAGGCGCTTGGGCAGGAGCAGGAATGCCGGCAACAACTGGAAATGCTGGAACGAACGATCGCCGATGATGATGAACAGCTGGTGCAAAACCGAAAGCAACAGCAGGAAAAACAGCAGTCGTTGGAGCTGTTGCAGGCAGAGGCTGCCGATCTGGAAAACAGCGATCAGCTGCGTATGGTGGAGGAGCAGCAGCGTCTCCATCAGGAAATGGGGAAGCAGACGGATGCGCTGGCGCGTAAGCAAGAGCAGTTGCGATCGAAACAGGAACAGCAGATCCGCGCACGCGAGGAACATCGGAAACAACAACACCAGTATGAGGATCTTTGTCATGCGATCGATCGGCAGCGAAAGGAAATGGAGACGCTGGCGGCGGATCTGCATTTTGAGGAACATGCGCTGTTCATGAAGGAGCTGAAGGAACGGTTTGGGCAAGAACTGGATCTTTCCTATACGGCACAACAGCTGAAAGAACGCATGCACCATCTCCGTGAGGGTATCCTGCAGCTGCAGGAACATCAGGCGCAACAGCAGGTTCTGATCCAGCTGGAAGATCGTTATGCGCAGGCGTTGGACGAAGTGCGCCTGCAGGAGCAACAGCAGAAAAAAGCAGAAACGGCTTATGATGAAGAGCTGGAAGACATGCAAGATGCCTTCAGCCGCTGGCTGGCCTCCTTGCAGGAGATGAAGCTGCCATCGGATGGGGATCGAACGATCGCCAGAGAATTGCAGAACTATGAGACAAAGGAAAACTTTCTGCAGACAGAGGATATGGTCAAACGTGCATATCAGCAGCAGCTGCAGCGCCTGTTGGAGATGCAAGGGGCCTGGGAGGCACAGAAAACAGCGCTCCACGCACAGCTGGACGCGTGTGACCAGCAGCTGTATGCATGGAAAAACAGGCGGGATCCTTCACCGGCGCTGGAAGATGGACAGGTGGAGGCCCGCCGCTATCTGCAGGAAAAAGACATCCCGAATCGGCCGCTGTATCTGTTTTTGGAGTATGGAGACGAGGTGAGCGGTCCGCTGCGCGATCGTTTTGAGGAGATCCTGGAGCGAAGCGGCTGGCTCAACGCATTGCTCATTCATCAGTGCCACCGCATGGCCGTATCGGAGAAACCAGCGGGAAGCTTTGATAATTATCTCTTTGTCGACAAAGAACCCGCATCGATCGAGAGCTGGGAATTACGAGGTGCGAATATGCAGGAACTGTCCGCATCGTTTCAGCTGTTTTTACATTCGATCGGTGCCGAGGGATCTCGCATGCAGATGACAGAGAACTCATTTTCTCTCGATGTGCTTCATGCGACACTGGCGACGACAAAACGATCGCGCTTTATCGGCACGAAGGCGCGGGAAGCCTATCGTCTGCAGCGCATCGAAGAGATAGAGGCGGAGAGAGCATCGCTGTATCAGCAGGAACAGATGGTGTGTGCATCGATCGATGAAGGAAATCAGCGGCTGGAGCGATTGCAGGCGGAGGCAAACGCCTTGCCGAAAGAAGCGGAGCTAAAAAATTCGCTGCATGCGTGGCAACAGGCACAACGGTCGCTTTTGGCAAAAGAACAGTTCAGCAGGGAGGCCAAAGAGCGTGTTACATGGCAACAGGGACAGATGGCCGTCGTCTGGATGCGCATCGAGGCAATTGCCAAGGAGCTGCAGCTTTCTGCGCAGCTGGATATCTTTGAGGCCTATGAAGGTACGCTGGAAGCGTATCAAGAATGTTTTGATGCGTTGCGCCGGCTGTATCCGCAGATGCTGCACCGTCAGGAACTGGTCGTACACACGGAAGATTCCTTGTATCAGCTGGAAGGGGATGTCCGGTTGCTGGAGGAGGAACAGGCTTCGCTGCAAAAGATGCTGGATCGACTGCAAAAACGGTCCGCATCCATCGAAGAACAGCTGCAGACGATGGGAGCGCAGGCTCTCACCGAGCGGCTTCGCCAGATCAGCGAACGGCTGCAGCAGCTGCCAAAGGAGATCAATGACTGTTATGAGAAGATCGGTTTTCTGCGCAGCGCGTTGAAAAAGGCGGACGAGCAGAAAAAAAAGCTCCAGCAGGAGCATCAGCAGCACCAGGAGGAAACGCATCGCTATGCAGAGGTCCTGGCACAAGAGCTGCAGAATTCTCCTCTTTCCTTGCCTGAGTGGCAGGAAGCGACGATGTTGGCAACGGTCGACGCCGTTTTGCGATCCGATCCGGTGAGCAAACGATCGGATCTCTTAAAAGGTGAGGTGCAGAGCCAGTATTATGCGCAGCGAGGCAGCTTGCAGGAATACCAGCTGACGATGGGTGAGGATGCACGATTCAGTGAGGTGGAAGGCGTCCTCCCACGGTTGATGCTACATGCGCGCTATCGGGGAAAACAGATTACGTTTCATGAACTTGCTATGCAGCTGGATCAGGATATCGATGCTCAGAAGCGCTTATTGGAAGATTCGGATCGCCATTTATTTGAAGATATCCTGGTGAATATCATCAGCAAGCAGATCCGTCTTCGCATTCAGGACAGTCAGCATTGGGTCATGACGATGAACCGTTATATGGAAGCGATGACGGCCAGCAGCAGTTCTCTGCGTCTGAGCCTGCGATGGATACCGAAGAAGGCAGAGAGCGAGCAGGAATTGGATACCAGAGAGCTGATCGCGCTGCTGCAGAAAGATGTCGGTCTGCTGAAGGACAGCGATCTGAAACGGTTGTCTGCTCATTTCCGTTCCAAGATCAATACGGCCCGCCAGCTGTTGGATCAACAGGAGAATCAGCAGAGCTTTCACCAGCTGATGCGCACGGTCATGGATTACCGTCAGTGGTTTGAATTTCGCATCCTGACGCAGAAGAACAACGAGAACAGGAAGGAACTGACCAATCATCTGTTTTATTCTTACAGCGGCGGGGAAAAGGCCATGTCGATGTATGTGCCGCTGTTTTCCGCAATGGCTGCCAAGATGGCAGGCACCAGGAAAGATGCGCCGCTGTTGATTGCTTTGGATGAGGCGTTTGCCGGTGTGGATGACAAGAATATCAGCATCATGTTCGATCTGATCGAGCGCTTTGGATTTGACTACATCATGAATTCACAGGTGCTCTGGGGCGATTATCCGACCGTGCGCCATCTGGCGATCTATGAGCTGTTCCGCCCGGAGAATGCGCATTATGTAACGGTCATTCCTTATGCGTGGAACGGAAGAAAGCGCAGGTTGAAAGAACGATGAACCTCGAAGAAGCACTGATCCGCTATGTCCGTGAACGACCCGGTCTGCATCGTCTGTTTGACGGCTGGATCTGCCAGTATGAGCGTCTGGGGCATTTGGGCGGCAGCGTGCGGATCGAACAGCCAAGCGAGAGCGAACGAGAGGCGCTGGGTACATTTTTAGGTCAGGATCTGCGACATGTGAAACAGATCCGCATCCGGTATGCACAATTTGAAAAAGCAATGGAAAACAGCCGTTTTGCAGGATGTGATCTGCTGAGGGCCCTGACGCTGTACAATGGCTCTCGGCCGTTGGTATGGAAAACGGCACAGCGAGCGGCTGCCAGCCGCGAACGCCGGGAAAAGATCGACCAATTTCTTTGTGAAAAAGGAAATGAACAGCTGAAGCGATGGCATGAGGAAAGTCAGGGAAACGATCCTCTCCTCGCGAAGACCATCGAACGGCAGATCAAAAAAGATCCCGAAGGGATGCGCGTCCTCGCTCGCGCGATGGAAGAGCTTCCGCTCCCTGAGGGAACAGGAGAAAGCCTGTCATTGTTTGCCGGACGATTGAGCAAAGATCCTCATTTTTTTGACCATGGCATCTATGCGCGCTTATTGTTGAAAGGCATCTGTTTTTTGATGCATCGTCAGGAAGAGGGAGACCTGCTTGAAAACAATCACACCTTGTTTGAGGCCGGTCTGCTGAAGGAGGAGCTGGCCAACTCCTGTCAGATCTGTCATATCAACGCCTGTGCCGGTCAGATGACCCATCCTGGATGGGATGGCTTTTGGCAGCGATATGAGGCATGGAACGTCAGCCTGTACAACCTGCGCGAGATCACATCGCTGACAACAGGGATCGATACGGTGATCATCGTCGAGAACCCTTCGATCTTTCGTGCGCTTTCGCAATGGGGAAAAGTACATGCTGCTGCAACGATTGGCTTTGTTTGCACGGCGGGACAGCTGAATGTCTGTGGATATGTCTTGTTGGATCTGATCGAAAAAGCGGGATTTCAGATGTTCTATGCCGGTGATTTTGATCCGGAAGGTCTTTGCATCGCACAGCGGTTGAAAGAGCGTTATCCGACTCTGATCCTCTGGCATTATCAAGTGAGAGACTATGAGCGTTGCCGTTCACAGAAAACGATCCGTGACAGCCGTTTATCCATGCTGGCGCAGGTGACGCAGGAAGAACTCGTGCCAATCAAAGAACGATTGCTGATTGAGAAAAAGAGCGGTTATCAGGAACAGTTGCTGGAGGATTATTGCAAAGATCTGTGTGTGTGGATCAAACAATAAAAAAGGAACGAGACGATGAGCCACTGATCGGGATGGCTCATTTTTCTTGTGCGGTACAGATCCTTTTGTGTTATGAAAGGAAGACTGCAAACGGGTGGGGGAAAAGATCCGAAACGCAGAGCATAACGCCTGAGCAATCGAAACGCCATAGAGCGGTCAAGGGACATCGTCCTTTCTCCGGGAACGATGAAAAATAATGGCTGTTTGATGCATTTTGCCTGAATTGCAAGTAGAAAATGGAATTAAGGATCAAGTCTTA
>DWYK01000194.1 GCA_019118705.1 Candidatus Merdibacter merdigallinarum
CGGAAATGTCTCCGGCGTTTTCCACTGTGCCTCGATTCGCAGCAATCCCGGCATGCTTTACCGCCGCACAGCATTCAGAACTTCCGGCACATTTGCGCTCTCCGCCAATACCCGGTTCTCCGCGTCGAGAAACACGACGCCGACTCTCGCCATCCCGTGGGCGGTCTTCCGGCAGTGGGCGGAAGCTCTCTCCGCCATATCCTTCCAGATATCCGTGAGACCTTCTTCCTCCACGATCTTCATGGCAGCCTTCGTGGTGACGCAGGAATAAATCCTTTCGATAACATCCCGGGAAGCGCCGTGCAGCGCCGCATGTGTGCAGATTGTTTCCAGTCGTCCGTCCGCCACATGGCTGTGGGTATTCATGGTTCCGGACGCCACTTTCACCAACTTGCCGACAAAGCCTCCGATCAGGATGTCCGTAAAGCCCCGCTCCACGGCCTCCTCAATCATGAAGCCGATGTAATTGCTGACCTGCAGGATACAGCGAAACTCGCCGTACTGTGCTTTCAACGCATTTTCTCCTGTTGTGCCGAGCACAAACAAAATAGCGTGATGTCCCTGTCTGGCGTACATGTCAAGCTCCACCAGCAGGGAATCCTTCATGGCTTCCTCACTCATGGGACGGACGATGCCCGTCGTCCCGAGTACCGACAACCCGCCAAGCACACCGAGGCGGGGATTAAATGTCTTCTTTGCCAGCTCTTCTCCGCCGGGGATGGAGACAGTCACCACTGCGCCCCGGTCTCCGATGATCTTCCGGAGCGCCCGCTCCGTCATCTGCCGCGGCACCGGATTGATGGCCGGTTCTCCCACCGGCAGTTTCAGACCTTCCTCGGTGACAGTACCGATACCGTCGCCGCCCACAAAGGTGATCGCCCCGTCTTCCGGCAGCAGTTCCACCTTCGTGATGACCTCGCTGCCGTTTGTCACATCGGGATCATCCCCGGCATCCTTGACGATACCGCAGACACCCTTCTCTTTCGGGATCACATCCAGATACAGCGTTCTTCCAATGGGCGTCTCCACCTCCACCACTTCCGGGCATGTCCCGGTAGTCAGCCACAGCGCTGCCGCTGCCGCGCCGCCGGTCATGCAGGAGCCGGTGGAGAACCCTTCTCTCAACTTCTTCATAATTGATACAACATGGCGTTGCAGATCGTCGCCGCAATATTGCTGCCGCCCTTTCTGCCCTTCGGCACGATGAACGGCACGCCGGTCTTCTCACAGATCTCCATGATCAGCTCTTTCGACTCCACCACGTTGACAAATCCTACCGGAGCGCCGATGATGAGCGACGGCCGGAGATTTCCCTCCTCCATCAGCTCATAGAGACGGATGAGAGCTGTCGGTGCATTTCCGATGGCAAAGATCACTTCGCCCGGCAGAGCAGCTCCCCGCTCCATACAGATGGCCGCTCTGGTGCAGCCTTTTGCCTTCGCCTCCGCCGCCACATCCTCATCGGACATGAAGCAGTGCGCCTCGCCGCCGAAGGATGCCAGCTTCTTTTTATTGATCCCGGACCACGCCATCCTCGTGTCCGTCACGATATGCGCGCCCCGCCGGAGCGCTTCCACGCCCAGCTGCGCCGCATTTTCCGAGAAACACAGATTATCCGCGTAATCAAAGTCCGCAGACGTGTGGATACACCGCTTTACGATGGAAAACTCCGGCTCCGGCCAGGTTCTTCCCCCCAGCTCGCTGGTGATGATCTCCATGCTGCGCTTCTCGATATCTTCCGGTTTTACAATCGCAATCTTATCCAACATAGTTTCTCCTCTTCTGGTTTATTTCTCTATGATTCCCGATACCGTCAGCCGATTTTCCGACCATTCCGGCATCGCACTTCTCTCTCATGATGCCTTCCGTCAATTTCCCTACCACTGCGGCATCGCATTTCTCTCTCATGATGCCTTCGCCGGTTCCCCGACCGCTGCGACATCATTTATCGTTCAGATCCTCGTATGTCCCGAAGTTTGTCTGTTCAAAACTCGGCAGTTCCCAGTACGCCTTAAATGCGTAGTCCGCGATGGTAAAGCCCATGACTGCGCCGGTTCCCTCGCCGAGACACATGTTGGCGAGAATGTACGGCTGCTTGCCGAGGGCGTCCAGTACCATCTGGCCTGCCGGCTCATTGGAACAGTGGGACGGGAAAATGTACGGGTCGCACGCAGGGGCGAGACGCACCGCCAGAAGCGCTGCCACCGAGGAGATAAATCCGTCGATAAAGATCGGCACCCGGCATGCCGCCGCGCCGATGTAGCATCCCACCAAACCGGCGATATCCAGACCGCCCACCTTGGACAATACATCCAGCGGGTCGGCGGCGTCCACCTGATTGCGGGCGATGCTTTCCCTGATGACTTCAATCTTATGTTCCAGCGCCTTACTGGTAAGACCCGCTCCCTTTCCGGTCACCTTCTCCACCGGCTGATGCAGGAGCACGGAACACACCGCGCTGCTGGTCGTCGTATTGCCGATACCCATCTCTCCGGTGGCAAACAGATTATACCCCTGCGCGGACAACTCTTCGACCATACCGATACCCACCTCGATGGCACGCACCGCCTCCTCCCGGCTCATGGCCGGACCTTTCAGCATATTGTCGGTACCGTATTTGATCTTATGGTTCCGCACACCCGGGTTATCACAGTCCGTGGCGATACCGATATCCACCGGTATCACATCGGCCCCGCTCATAGCGGACATGATACAGATGGTCGCGTTATGCTTTGTCATATTCTCCGTGACCGTCTTCGTCGCTTCCTGCCCGGTCTGGGTGACGCCCTCCGCCACCACGCCGTTGTCTGCCGCCATGACAATGACCGCCTTCTTGCCAAGATGCGGATTTTTGTCCCCGTAAATCCCGGCGAACTGCGTCACCATCTCCTCCAGCCGTCCCAGGCTGTAGAGCGGCTTGCCCAGCGTATTCCAGCGGGCGTGGGTGTACGCCATCGCTTCTTTATCCAGAGGCTGTATCTTTTTTATCGCTTCTTCCAGCGTCATCTCAATCATCCCTTTCCCAATTATTGATCCCTTCTACTGCGGCCGTGTTTGTGCCGGCTGCCAGGACTCCAGCCGCGCCGCGGCGCATAAGCGCGTGATTGCTCCCGCCACTGTACCGTCTCCTGTCTGGCTGCCGGGGCTCCTGCCGCGCCGCGGCATATAAGCAACGCTCTATAACCTCCCGCGGCAGGGATTCACCCAAAAAATGTATATAATCCCAACGGGAATCCGGCAAATCTCGTGATGATGAGCACCAGCATGAGCAGAACGATCTCAGAAAGTTCGCTGCCCGCGCCCATCACATCTCCGGTGATGCCGCCGATCTTTCCGGTGATGTACATCCGGAACAGATACGCCAGCAAAAATAACACCGCGTACATCACGACGCCCCACCAGGAGAAGGCCACAGTCATGGCTATGAGTCCGAGGATCACCGTCCCGATGACCGTGCCGAGACTGACCGTACCCACATAGATGCCAATCCCCGTCTTTCTCGGATAGATCGCCTTGTACACGATGGCGCCCTGCACCATCTTTCCGGCAATCGGCATCATAAGGATCATCAGCCACCGCATGTCACAGCAGGCAAGTCCCACTACCTTCAACATGATGTCAAAGCACATGGCGATGCCGCCGTTGGTGCCGATGCGGCTGTCCTTCATGATCTCCAGCATCCGCTCCTTCGTCCTCGCCGAATAAATCCCGTCCGCCGTGTCCGAAAGCCCGTCCAGATGAAAGGCTCCCGTCACGAAGAAGTTGGCCAGCAGCGCAAAGATGATGCCGTAGATCTCCGGCAGGATCAGGCAGACCAGCAGGTAGACCGCCATATCGATCAGGCCGATGATCAGCCCCACCACCGGGTAGTAGAGGAAGCCCTTATGCATATCCTCATCTTTGACCTCTCCCAGATCCACATTGACCGGAATCCGCGTCATGAATCCGAGCGTCAGCAAAAATCGTTTTATCTGTGTTTTCATTTATCCAGCATCTCCCGTACGTCCTCGATAATAGTATCCACGATCCCCTGCGCCGTGTACACCGCCGCCGTCCTGTCCACATGCAGTCCCGCCTTCTCCGCGGTCTTTGTGGTGACCGGACCGATGCTGATGTACCTGGCCGGTACATTTTCCAGGTCATCCGCCATGGATACAAACGCCCGCACCGCGCTGGAGCTGGCAAATGTAACATAATCCACCGTCGGGATCAGCCTGGACAGCTCATCGGCCTTGCGCGTATCGATCACCGTGTGATAGAGAGACACACAGGTATGCGCGATGCCCGCCGCCTCCAGAGCCTCCGGCAGCACTGCGTTGGCTTCCTCCGCCCGAAGCAGGAGCACTCTGTCTTCCGGCTTCATGTGCGGCACCATGGCCGCCGCCATATCTTTTGACGAATACGCCGTCGGGATCAGCTCGCTGTAAATGCCGTGGCTCTCCAGCGCCTTCTTCGTCCCGTCGCCGATGACCGCGAAATGCACTCCCTGAAAATCACGGATATCTTTTCGCATCATTTTTAATCTTTCAAAGAAACATTCCACACCGTTGGCGCTGGTCAGCACGATCCAGGTGTAGCTGTCAATCTCTTCCATCGCCTGCGCAAACGCCGGCGTCTCCATCGGTTCCGTCCGGATGAGACTGAAAGAGATGGCTTCCGCTCCCTCTTCTTTTAAGAGCGGAGATAACCGCTCCACCATGGAACGGCTGCCCGTCACCAGCACCCGTTTTCCGGACAGCGGCCTGCCGCCATACCAGAAAAGTTCCTCCGCAAGACGGACCACATCGCCCACCACAGTGATCGCCGGGGTTTTGATGCCCTCCCGTTTCACCACATCCACGATGGTCGAGAGCGTTCCCACCGCCATCTTCTGTCTTGCAGTCGTTCCCTCCTGCAGCACGCCCGCCGGCGTCTCCGGGTCTTTGCCGTTCTCGATAAGACTCTGTACGATATTCGGCAGGTTTTTCAGTCCCATGAGGAAGATCAGCGTTCCCTCTTCTCTGGCCAGCGTGCCGTAATCAAGCACTGTGGCGCCATTTTTATGACTGCCCTCATGCCCGGTGATCACGTGGAAAGAAGAAGCGTAATCCCGGTGCGTCACCGGAATCCCGCAGTAAGCCGGCACCGAATACGAGGAGGAGACTCCCGGCACGACCACAAAATCCACGCCTGCCGCCCGGAGTTCCTGTCCTTCCTCGCCGCCGCGCCCGAAAATGTACGGATCGCCGCCTTTTAACCGGACTACATTTTTTCCTTCCTTTGCCAGATCGATCAGAAGCTGATTGGTCTCATACTGTTTCTTAAAATGATGGGAAGAACGCTTGCCCGCAAAGATGAGTTCCGCGTCGTCCCGCACCTCATTGAGCAGAGAGCTGGACGCCAGACTGTCATACACGACAACGTCCGCTTCCCGGAGAACCTGCAGCGCCTTCCGCGTGATCAGGTCTTCATCTCCCGGGCCGGCGCCCACCAGATACACGATTCCTTTATTTACCTCCCGCGCGATATCTCTTCCAAGCCGCGCGGCCACTCTCTGCGCCGCATCCACTGTACCGATACCTCTGCCGGTCTCATCAACCTGCCCGGTCATTTCCTGCGCCGCATCCGCTTCCAGATGCGCCCGGCGCAGATGCACGCCGTCTTTTACGAACATGGCGTCCATGACAAAACGTCCGTCTTCTCTGCGGCAGTAAGCCGCCGCCGGCGCGTTACAGCTTCCGCCGATGGTCGTGAGAAAGGCCCTCTCCGCCGCCAGCTGGCAGGCTGCCTCCGCATCGTGAATGGCGGCAAGCATGTTTGCCATCTCCGCGTCGTCCGTCCGGCTCTCCACCGCCAGAATCCCCTGACCGGCCGCCGGAAGAAATGTCTCCGGCTCCAGATATTCATAATAGAATCCTTCTTCTTTTTCATATTCCAGACGCTCAATCCCGGCCGCCGCAAGGATGATGCCGTCATACCGGCCTTCCTTTAATCTGCGCAGTCTCGTCTGTACATTTCCTCTGAGCATCTTCACCTGCACCTGCGGATTCATCGCTTTGATCTGCAGCTCCCGGCGGAGGGAACTGGTTCCCACCACGCTGCCCGGCGTCAGCTCAGCAAGCTTCGTACCGTCAAGACTCACAAAAGTATCTCTGGCGTCCGCCCGGGCCAGCACCGCCCCGATGCCAAGCCCTTCCGGGAAACGCATCGGCATATCTTTGGCGCTGTGTACGGCAATGTCAATAGCGCCGGATAACAGCTCTGCCTCCAGCTCCACCGTGAACACCCCCTTGCCTCCAAAGGCAGCGAGAGAGCGGTCCAGGAGCTGGTCGCCCTTCGTGTCGATCTTCACGATCTCTATCTCCGTCTCCGGAAAAGCACGAAGCAGCGCATTTTTTACTATTTCTGTCTGAACCAGCGCCAGCAGGCTCTTTCTGGTTCCAATTCTAACAGTCTTTTTCATAAATGCCTCCGATTCATGGATACCGGCGGTCTCCGATCCCCCGTAACGGATCCCCCGCCGTGATCTTACTGCTTCCTGTCAGTCAATATTGGCAAATCCATATTTGTCCTCATATCCCCGTGGGGTGATCATCTTTCCATCCCGCACATAGGTGTTGGAATTACCGATGATCACAATCGAGAACATATCGATCGGCGCATTTTTCAGTTCCCCCAGCGTGGTGATATAGGAAGACTCTTCCTCCCGGCCCGCATGGCGCACCACGCCCACCGGGGTATCCGCACTCCGGTATTTCATGAGGATATCCGCTGCCTTCTCCACATAATCCACCCGCTTTTTGCTCTTCGGATTGTAGAGACAGACGATGAAATCCCCCTGTCCGGCGCAGTCCACTCTCTTCATGATGAGAGAAAACGGCGTCATCAGATCACTCAGACTGATGACCGCAAAATCATGCATCAGCGGAGCGCCCAGCACCGAAGCCGCCGCGCTGGCCGCCGTCACACCCGGCACCGTCTCAATCTCCACATCCGCCTTCTTCTCATTGGCGATCTCCAGCAGGATCCCCGCCATGCCGTAGATACCGCTGTCACCGGAGCTGACCATGGCGACCGTCTTTCCCTCCGCCGCCAGATCAATCGCCATCCGGCACCGGTCCATTTCCTTCGTCATCGGCGTCGCCACATATTCCTTATCCGGGAAAAACTTCTTTAACATCTCCACATACGTGGTATATCCCGTGATGACATCCGCATTTTTTATCACATCAATGGCTTTCGCCGTCATATGTTCATAACCGCCCGGGCCAAAACCCACTGCGTATAATTTACCCATTACTTTCCTCCGTTATCTGCCGCGGCGCACCCGCCCGGCAAATTCTTTTATTATTCCGGCAGATTGTGCCCTGCCGCGGCATTTCTTTATTATTCCGGCAGATTACGCCCTGCCGCGGCGTTTCTTTATTATTCCGGCATTACGCCCTGCCGCGGCGTTTCTCTATATCCCCGACGGACATCCGCCCGGCGTCAGTGATTCAGGCACCGGAAAAACATCTCCAGATCTTCCGGGTCGTTATTTTCCCGCACCCAGTAAAAGAGATGGTCAAAGGCTTTCTCCACGCCCTTATGTTCCGTCACCTTCATAAAATTATCCCGCACCTTCGCCATGATCGGCAAAGACTTCTGGAAAACCATCCACTGCTCGAACTGCAGCTCGTACTCCTCCAGAATACAGGTGGCCGCCTGCGCCTCCCGCAGCTTCTTCTGATTGTTCTCCTTCGCGATGCGGGTGAAATCATCAATATTGTAATACGCCACGCCGCTCAGCGACGTCACCTTTGACTCAATATCCATCGGCACCGCCAGGTCCACAAACACCCTCGGCTTGTCGGTGCGCATACATTTGCGGAGCCGGCTGCAGGTGAGCGTATAATGCGGACTCGATGTCGCGCTGATCACCACATCCATGGCG
>DWYK01000195.1 GCA_019118705.1 Candidatus Merdibacter merdigallinarum
GCCCCATCCTTGCTCAGCTTGATTTTCAGATCATCGCCTTCCAGTTCCATCGTGGACAGCGTCGACTGTTCAAATATTGAAATGATCTCCTTGATCTTGCCGGTATCCATGTTTCTTCACTCCCTTTTTAAAATGAGCTAAGATCTCTTAGCTCACACATTGTCTTATTTCTGCTTTTCTTCGATGATATCGATGATATCCTGCACAGTTTCCAGCTTGGCGAGCTCCTCATCCTCGATGCGGATGTCAAACTCAGTCTCCAGCTCCAGTGCCAGCTCAACGGCTGCCAGTGAGTCGATGCCCAGGTCATCCTTCAGGTTTGCCTGCGGCGTAACGGTTTCTTCGTCGATATTCAGTGCGTCTACCAGCACTTTTTTGATCTGTTCCAACATGTGTTTGTCCTCCTTAAAAACTTTGAGTATCAAAGATTACAGGTAAGACTATACACCTTTTGAAACTCAAAGTAAATACTTTGATAATAAAAAGATTATGTTTTTTTCATGTGATGATGAAGAAAGCGCTATCCTGCACGTTTTGTAAATAATTTTCAAAAATAGAGTCCCGATTCGTTCCCAAAAGGATCCTTTCGCCATAAAAAAAAGATATGCAGCTTGTGCATATCTGACTCAGATGCCTGCCTGTTCCCGGTATTCTTCCCGGAAATACGCCAGCACATTTTCCAGCGTCTCGTTGAGCAGCTCGTTTTCTTCCAATCCCAGCTTTCCGATCGCCTTGTCGATCATCTCTTCGTGAAACTGTTCATGGATGGCCAGGATCGGCAATGCCTTCTCGGTGATCCGCAGCCGTTTGATCCGCTTGTCCTTCTCATCCTGGTAACGCTCGACATATCCTTTTGCGATCAGCTTGTTCACGTTGGTCGTCAGTGTGCCCTGTGTTACCATGATCCGGGCAGCGATGTGCGACATGCTGTTGTCGCTCGCCTTCTGGATGCTTTCCAGGATGTGAACGTCGTTCATCGAAAGCTTGATCCCACGCTTTTTCAGATTGCGTTCTTCTATATACAGGATGTAATTGAACAATCCTACCAGCAACTCATTCGTCGTATGTCGGAGACTCCCCATATCCTCGCCCCTTCCTTTTTGTCATTATAACACGTGTTTTCACAAAAACAACCATGATTTGTGTTTCCACACGATTTCACATCAAAACAAGAATAGGAGAACCTGTTATCGAATAACAGATTCTCCTGTATTGAATTTCGAATGTTATCTGCGTTCCTGCCACATCTTGATGATCTGGATGCAGATGGTCGGTAAGATGGCCAGCACGACGATCATGGCGATCTGCGGCATCGCCAGCGTCGTGACCGAGAAGAGACCGTGAAGGCCTGGTACGAACAGGATGATCGCCAGCAATGCTGCACCGGCCACAAAGGCCGCGATCGAATAGCGGTTTGAGAACAGACCGATGTGATGCAGCGAATAGGCGCTGCGGCAGTTGAAGCCGTGGAAGAGCCGTGCCAGGCAAAGGACCGCAAAGGCCATCGTCGTCGCCTCAGCCCAAGAATGGGACAGGCCGATGAAATAAGCGCTGATCGTTACGATCGCGATCAGGATCCCCTGCAAGCCCAGCGTCTTGACCGTTCCTTTGTCCAGGATGCCCTGCGACGGATCACGCGGAGCCTGCTTGAGCACATCCTGCGAAGAGCGCTCCATACCGATGGCGAGCGCCGGCAAGGAATCAGTGATCAGATTGATGAACAGCAGATGGACCGGCAGAAACGGCACCGGCAACGCAAACAGAGAGGCACACAGCACGGTGATGATACCGGACAGGTTGCCGCCCAGCAGATAGATGATCGCATTGCGGATGTTCGCATACACATTGCGTCCGGTCGCGACCGCTTTGATGATCGTCGCAAAGTTGTCATCTGTCAGGATCATGCTGGCGGCATCCTTGCTGACCTCGGTACCGGTGATGCCCATGGCGATACCGATATCCGCCTGCTTCAGCGCCGGCGCATCATTGACGCCGTCGCCGGTCATCGCAACCAGCTTGCCCTTGCGCTGCCATGCTTCCACGATGCGGATCTTATGCTCCGGAGCGACACGCGCATAGACGCGCACCTGTTCCAGGCAGGCGTCCAGCTGCTCATCGCTCAACGCATTGAGCTCCATGCCATCCAGACAGAGATCGCCGTCGTGATAGATTCCGATCGCACGTGCGATGCTGCAGGCAGTGACCTTGTGGTCGCCGGTGATCATCACCGGGATCATGCCGGCCTGACGGCAGTCTGCGACCGCCTGAGCGCTTTCCTCCCGCGGCGGGTCCATCAGCGAAGCCAGTCCGACAAAGGTCAGATGCGCCTCATCTTCCAGAGAGATCGTCGAATGTCCGTCCATGACCCGATATGCCAATCCCAGAACACGCAGACCGTTTTCCGCAAATTGTTCGTTCTTGGCCAAGATCGTCTGCTTGTCTGCTTCCTGAATGTCACGTACGCCATCCATCCTCTCGATGCGCTCACAGCGCTTGAGCAGCTCATCGCAGGCACCCTTGACGATCAGCACCTGACGGTCGTCCATCTGATGCAGCGTCGACATCATCTTGCGATCCGAATCAAACGGGTTCTCCGCAATGCGCGGATACTGCGCACGCAAGGCCAGCTCATCCTTGCCGAAGTGGTGGGCCAGATCGACGAACGCCAGTTCCGTCGGATCGCCGATGCGCTGTCCGCCGGCACTCTGCGAGTCGTTACACAATACGAAGCCCAATTCCAGCAGCTGATCGATGCGGGACGTTCCCAGTTCTTTTGCGTCCAGCTGCTCATTGTTTCTGAAAAACTGCTGAGTGCTCATGCGATTCTGGGTCAGCGTTCCGGTCTTATCCGAACAGATGACCGACACACAGCCCAGGCTTTCCACCGAATTGATGTTCTTGATGATCGCATGCTCTCTTGCCATCTGGGTCGTTCCCATGGCCAGTACGATCGTCACGATGCTGGACAGCGCTTCCGGAATGGCTGCGACTGCCAGCGCAACGGCAAACATCAGCGCATCCAGCACTTCATTTCCCTGGAATACGCTTAGTGCGAACACGAAGAGACAGATGACGATGATGCCCAGGCTCAGCTTCTTGCCAAAGTCATCCAACGTCTTCTGCAGCGGCGTCTTGCGCTCCTTCGTCTGATTCATCAATGTAGCGATCTTTCCGATCTCCGTATCCATTCCGGTCGCACACACGATGGCGACACCGCGTCCATACGTAACCAGTCCGCTGGAGAACACCATGTTCTTCTGATCGCCCAATGCACTCTGATCGTCGATCACATCGATCTGTTTCTCCACGCTTTCCGATTCACCGGTGAGCGAACTTTCATTGACCTGCAACGAATACGATTCCAGGATGCGGGCATCCGCACTGACGACATCGCCCGCCTCCAGCAGCAGCAGATCACCGACCACCAGCTCCGGGCTGGGAATCTCCATCTTTCTGCCGTCACGGATCACCCGCGCGCTCGGCGTGGACAGCTGACGCAGGGCATCCAGCGATTTCTGCGCTTTGATCGTCTGTACGGTTCCCAGGATGGAATTCATCGTGATGACCGCCAGGATGACGACCGTACTTTCCACCTCGCCGGAAACCATGCTGATGATCGCCGCAGCGATCAGGATGATGACCAGCAGATCCTGGAACTGCGACAGGAAGATCATCAACGGATGCGGCGGTTTGCTCTCCTCCAGCTCATTGCGCCCGTCACGTTCCAGACGCCTTTGCGCTTCCTGTGCGTCCAGGCCCTGCATGGAGGTCTGCAGTTCCTCCATCACCTGCGCAGTTTCTTTTTGGTAAAACTGTTTTTCCATATCGACTTTCCTTTCCGCTCTTCTGATGATCTCGCACAAAAAAACGAGACCACAGAAAAAACCTTTCCTATAAGTCTCGTCACTTATGAACCCGGCCAGAATCGAAATTCGGGTATGTTGAACCAGATTCGCACATTGTGCTGACTACTCCCTTATTGGCACTCATTCTAACATTTTTCGATTCGTTTGTAAATTGCCAGACCTCATTTTTTTGATTATTTTACACGCTTCTGTGCAGATGGATCCTCCTGCGCAGATTTCTGCTTGCGGGCATTGTGGATATCCACGATCCGCAGACGGGTCCGATAATACATATTCAGGTAGATGAGGAAAACGAGCAGACAGATTGCCGCAAGGACGATGCAGACAGCGATCATCCACGGGAAACCGTGCAGTGCGATCTGCATGCTGATGGCGACGATGCTGAATACCGTACACAGTGCGACCACCGACAGGATCCCCTGCCAGTTTCTGGTCAGACGTTCAAACAGCTCCAGACGGGAATCATTGTTCTCGTTGTATTCCAGCATATCGCCCTCGCTGAGCTCCCGGCGGAAGAAATGCCAGCTGCCTTCATAGTTGACCGGCGCATGGAAGATATCCTCCCAGCCTTCCTGCCGCCACTGTTTCAGTTCTTCCTCAGAAGGATCTACCTTATAATAGTCCAGCAGGTAGAAATAGTTCTTCGGCTCTCCCTTGATGAAATCAAAGCTGAATCCGTCATTTCGCACAAAGTGATAGCCCTTGAGGGACATGTTGCGCAGATAGGTCGCTTCCTTTTCATAATCGGAGATGTAAAACAGCTTATAGGTACGAAGTCCTTCCTCTGTCTCTCTCTCCTTTATATTATGCACCATGCGTACCAGCTTATCTCCCATACGGCGAAACAGGGAAACGATGGCCTGCCAGAAGGCATTTGCCTTCGTTTTTACCGCCTGCTTGTTCTCCTCACAGGTAAGCTTCTTCCATGCCGCAGACACACGGGCTGCCTGTCGGGCGATCACAGCTCTGCATTTGTCAAAGATCGGACGGACCTTTTCAACGACCAGCTGCCATTTGGCCTTGATCGCCGCTTTACGTTTTTCGGTCATCACCTTGTTCCAAAGACGAACGACCTGCTGCCACAGCTTCTGACACCATGCCTCCACTCGAGCGCCGGCACGGCGGCACTTGTCCGCAAAAGAGGCCCATCCGGCCTTGATCGCTGCCTTGCGCTTCTCCGTCAGCACGCGGTTCCATGCGGCACGCAGCTTACTGCCCACCATCGAAACAAACGCCTTGCATCGATTTCCGGCCGCCTTTCCTTTCGCAGCGATCGCCTGGCCCTTTGTCCGGACGGCCGCTTTGCGCTCCTCTGTCAGCACCCGGTTCCACGCCGCCTGCACCCGCGCCTTTCCATTAGCCGCGCTCTGGCGGATCTTTCGGCCCCAGCCGCGGCATTTTTCCGCCCATGCGCGGCACTTGGTCTTCATCTGCGCAAGCGTGTCTTTGGACACCGGCGTCTTTGAAGATGCCTTCTTCTCATCTGCAGCCGTTTCTGCAGCTGCCTTCGCTTTATCCTCTGTGCCCTGTACTTCGACCAGTGCACCTTTCTGCTGTTCCATTTCCGTCATGGTGTTGCTTGAAACCGTTGATTCAGTGTTATTGCTCTTCTGACTCATCCTTCGTTCCTCCTGACTTCATGTCGTTCCCTGACCAGCCGATCAGAAAAATCTTTTTAATCATAACATCGCCCGATTCTTTTTGTCAAACCGGGCAACGGATCCGATCGGAATATTCACAGAATCTTCATCTGTATATACGATTTTCTCATAGATGAAACAAAGATGGAACCGATATGAAAAAAGCGGCTCGACGACCGCTTTCATCATGCCGGCGCTTCCCATGAAACACCGTTGAAATATTCGTAGCAGATCGCATTGATCTCACCGATCACCCGACTGCCGCTCTCTCCCAGCGAGGAGAAGATCGCAATGCTGTAAGGATGTTCTCCGTAAACGATACCGGCCACATTGCGGTAAACGTCATACAGGCCATATTTCTGTGCCGTTTCCGGCTGGATGACAGATTCCAGATATTCGCCCGGCATCGCTTCCTTCAGATCGTCGATCAGCTGTGCGTATTCCTCTTCATGTGCGTACAGATAGCCCAGCACATCACCGACATAATCCGCATTGAGCACATTGTCATAAGAGAAGAACTCATCGCTTTGCGGTGTATCGCTGTACTTTGTGATCGCCTGCTTGAAGGCCGGCCAGCCGCCCAGGTTCTCATACAGGATGTGTCCGGCCGTATGATCCGATTCGATGATCAGCGCTTCCAGCAGCTCGCCCAGCTCGATCTGATCACCGACGCTGTAACGCAACGAGATCGGCACGCCCTGTTCATAATGAGAGGCTTCATAGGTATACAGCGTCTGTTCACTGACCTCTCCCTCGGCGATCTTTTCATAGTACAGCATCGCCAGCGGCAGCTTATAGACGCTGGCCGCCGTCACGTTCATCTGGGCATCTTTTGTAAAACGCTCATGCGTCGTCAGATCTTCGATGCTGTACTGAACGGATGCCGACGAGATCCCATTTGCCGTCAGATACGCCTGGATCCGCTCATCCAGTCCCTGCTGTTTCTGTGACGACAACAGCTGGGCATCCTCCATCAATCCTTCACCATATGTGCTGGCCAGCGTCTTGGCGCTCAGCATTCCATCTTCCTCATCTCCCCACATCCGGATCCCCACCAATGCAGCGATCACCACCAGCGATCCGATCAGCAGAAGAAGGATGCTTCTGCGTATCTTTCGCCTCTACCCCTTTTTCATCGTTTCTCACCCCGTCATCCGATAAAGCGAATGATGTTCTCCTGCTTTTCCTTCTGCAGAAAATCCTCATCCGTATAGCCCAGCGCACAGGATTCCAGACATTCATAATGTTCCAGTCCCCATATCCGCTTATGTTCTTTTCCCTGCAGCGTCTTGAAATACTGAATGGACGCCGTGTGGATCCAGCAGGAAGCCACACCGAGCTCCGTGGCCGCCAGCAGCATGTTCTGGGTCGCTGCGGCCGCATCCTGCAAAGGCGTGATCGCCTTCTCCATATCGGCAAATACGAAGATGATCGCATTGGCGCCATAATATGGCGACTGTTCCTTTTTCAGCACATGCTTCGCATATTTCAGGAAGGTCTGCATGTCCTCCTCCCGCTGCAAGACGACAAAGCGAAGCGCCTGTGTATTTCTGCCGCTCGGTGCCAGCACAGCGCAGCGGACGATCTGTTCCAGTTTTTCCTTTTCCACTTTGCGGGTGCTGAACTGACGGGTGCTGTGACGCTTTTCCATACATTCGATCACATTCATAGAAGTCCCTCCTCCTTGATGATCCGACGATCGCTATGATCGGTTCGTTCCTACTTCTATTTTACCGAAATCTGCCCATTTCCTCAACATCCGTTTTCACGGCATCGACCGCCGACGCTGTCATCACCCGCTACACATAACAGAAAAAAGTCCGAGCGAGCGGACTTTCCATTTCGTAATTAAGCAGCCAGTGCTTTCTTTGCTGCATCGCACAGCGCCGTAAATCCGGCAGCGTCGTGGATGGCCATCTCAGAGAGCATCTTGCGGTTGACCTCGATGTTGGCCAGCTTCAGACCGTGCATCAGTCTGGAGTAGGACAGATCGTTCATGCGGGCAGCCGCATTGATACGAGCGATCCACAGCTTGCGCATGTTGCTCTTCAGCTTACGACGATCGTTGTAAGCATACTTGAAAGAATGCATTACCTGCTCATGTGCGGTCTTATATAAAATATGTTTTGATCCAAAGTATCCTTTTGCCAGCTTCAGGACACGTTTTCTGCGATTGCGTGATACAGTTCCACCTTTAACTCTTGCCATGTCTATTTCCTCCTAATCTACAAAAATTACTTCACTAACATCTCTTTGATGCGCTTGAAGTCCGTCGGATGCACCGTAGCCGGCTTCGCCAGATGACGGCGCTGCTTCTTCGTCTTACCATGGAAACGGTGAGACGTATATGCATGACTTCTCTTCAACTTTCCTGAACCTGTTAATTTTACACGTTTTGCAAGTCCTCTGTGGGATTTCATCTTTGGCATGTTCTTTACCTCCTACTGTTTTATTTCTTCTTCGGCGCCAGTACCGTCGACATCGTGTTTCCTTCCAAGAGCGGTTTCTTTTCAACAGACGCGAGATCCGCGCACTCCTGAATAAAGCTGTCCATGATCTTCTTTCCGACCTCGAGACGGGTCATCATACGTCCGCGAAAACGCATGTCGATCTTCACCTTCATACCATCTTCCAGCCAGCTGCGCGCATGACGCAGTTTGGTCTCAAAATCATGCTTGTCGATGACCGGAGAGAGACGAAGCGGTTTCACTTCCGTCACATGCTGCTTCTTCTTTGCTTCCTTCGCTTTCTTCTGCTGCTCAAAACGATACTTACCATAATCGAGCACCTTACATACCGGCGGAGTCGCTTTCGGCGCTACGCAAAGCAGATCCAGCC
>DWYK01000196.1 GCA_019118705.1 Candidatus Merdibacter merdigallinarum
CAGTGAGCGGATATAGCGGTCGTAAAATTGGCGTTTTTCTGCGTCTGTCATGCTGATCCGCGTAGCCTGCAGGGCGTCTGCGAACATATCGTTGACATTCAAGTGGATGGCGTTGTCCAGGTACTGGTACATTTCCTTGAAAAGTGCGCTCATCCTGATTTCATCGGAATTTCCCGAATAGAAATCATCAATATAGCAATAGAAAGTACCGGATTCCGACAGGGCGTGCTTCATGGCGGAGCTGCATTTTTCCCGTTCCAGCATGACAAGGAACCGCGCTTCCGACAGGGATGAAATCAGGCCCCAATAATCGGAATCGCTCGATACAATCACAAAAGAGTCCACATGGTTTTGGTAATGCTCCTGACAGGCCCGCGCCGTCAGCATAATATCCACCAGTGACTTATTCTGCTTGACTCTCTCGATCAGGATGTGCTCAACCGGGATATCCGTAAAGCTCTCTAAAATCCGCCAGGCCGATGCCGTGTGTACATCGTCAAACAGGATAATTTTAGCAATCTTGGCGATGTTCTTGTAATCCAGCCCCTTCAAGGTGGCGCAAAGTTTATAGGGGTCCGAATTTTCGCAATCAACGACAATCACGGTGCGCATACTTGCGCTGAGGTATTCGTGAATGCTTCCTTTCACATACCCGCTCACATCCGAAACACGGCTATATTCTGTAAAAGCATCCCCATGCCATTGGTAAAGCAGCGTAGCGAACTTCTTGTCATTGTACAAGATGTTGCCCGCGTCACAGGGTATCCAGTTCATGTACATCTGATAGGGGTAATCCTGCAAATATCGCATGAAGGATGCCACCGCATTGAGGGTTCCAGTCTCCGTCAAACCGTCCGGCATAACAAAAAGGTCCTGCACATACTTCCAATTCAGCCAGATTGGGAAAAGCGGTTTGCAATTATTGATCCTGTCGCAAATAACGCGGTTGAGCTCGATGACATGATGATACAGCTTGGCGCTCGATTTCTTAATAAAGTGGATCCCTTCCGCCTCCAGCTTTTGTATACAGTCCGTCGGCACAAATTCCGGCATAGAGATAATAGACTTATACTCGGCGTGCATCTTCTTGTTGATGGTCCGGTAATTGCGCAAAATGCCGGAACGCACGACGGACAGGTTCCTGATGATTTGCGCGCTCTTTTCCTGCTGCATCTCATCATAAACACTGATTTGGGGCGGCTCATGCTCATTTTCGAAAATACGTCTTGGCACACCGAGAAGATAGGCTATTTTTGAGACCAGTTCGTAGGTACTGTCCTGGTAGATTTTCTTTTCATTGGAACTTGATGTCAATGTAATGTTCATATACGCGTCCCCGAATCCGTTCGACTTTCTGTCATTTATTATAGCAGATAGAACACCGCCTGTCTCCCCCGGTCGAGAATTCATTGTCCATTGTGGATTTTATCTTTCTGATATGGTACAATTTTGTCAAAACCAGCCGTGGAGAGGGGTATGTACTATGGCCGATGAGCTTTGGCACGAAGAAAAGCAGGAGATGTTCCGCCAGCTTGCGGAGCAAACGAGACAGGGCAAGGTTCACTGGGGCTGTACATACTACAATCCCATCAGCCTGCTGGCCGAGGATGTGATCGAGGACGAGCCTGCCTGCGTTTCCCATATCTTTGAAGCACAGACGCTGATCAATGGTATCCCGTATCACCTTACGTTGTCCGAAAGCATTGACATTCCTTCCGGCCTGGGCGATATTTCCATCGACCTGACACGCGACCTGCAAGCGCGTTACCTGATGACCGGGGATGCTTTGTCCCGACGAGTAAACGTCTATGAGTACTGCCAGCCGGAGGAGCTTTTGGAACGCTTTGCCGATGACCCCGTCACTCTGCTCGCCGCTGCAATCGTTCCTAAACTTGCCATTTCGGACAAGGTAAGAGACGCTTTCAGCTGGGCAGCTTTTTACTATGAGAAAGGCATCTCGCAAAAAGTGCTCCGTCATCCAGTAACACAGCTTGCCCGCAAGCTGTTCCGTGAGCAGCGCGTCGTGGATTTTCATCGGATCATTTTGGATTGCGACTATCGTGCGCAACTGCTGGGTGAGATGAAAAAACGAGATGCATAGTTCCAAACAGAGTTTTACACCGTGATTTCATACGGATATAGATCAACTGAAGGTCGGGAGGAGTATGAAGCCTCCCGGCCTTCAGCTTTCCAGCGGTATCGCAAAATCCGACATTGTGCTTTTGCCCTATGCTCTATCAAGTTGGAGCGATCGTCAAAAACTTGCGAACATTGTGAATAAGGGACTATTTTGTAAAGAGTCAAATCATATTTAGAATCTGCCAGACAGTCTTTAGTATCCAATAGATAATGTATATGTACAGCTCGTATTGGTATATTCAACGCTCAATATATACGTTTTTCCCGCTTCCAAACCAGCAGTTAGCCCATTCGTACCATAATTTAGTGATCTTTCGTTTTCTCCACTGATTCGAACACGAACCTCACCTCCTGCACTGAGATTTGTACTAAAGTAATATGTTCCGCTGATGGGCGCTGTATACAAATATCTGTCTTTCTGATCCTGATATACAATACTACCAGAAACAGATGTGTTTCCGGAAATATCCGTCATTTCAATTGGCACACCAATACTAATGATATAATCACAAGTGCCATTGATATATTCTGCGCTTATAATGTATGTCTCGCCCTTTTCCAAGTCAATTGTCAACCCATTGGTTCCATAATTGATTGAGTTTT
>DWYK01000197.1 GCA_019118705.1 Candidatus Merdibacter merdigallinarum
CTCCGTGCGGAGGGCGACCAGCCCCGGCCTGATCAGTGCCTTCACCACCAAAAATTTCTATCCACGCCCTCCGTGCGGAGGGCGACGCACCTCGCTGTATAATAGAGGTGCTGACCAACTATTTCTATCCACGCCCTCCGTGCGGAGGGCGACCTATTGTACTGCACGACAGTAACAGCATCACCGAAATTTCTATCCACGCCCTCCGTGCGGAGGGCGACAGCAAAAGTTCACAAAATATTGCTCACCTTTGCAGCATAAGCACGAAAACACACCCTGCTGACATTACAATACATGTTTTAGTCAACTATGTCAAAGTATTTTCGTGCTGTTGCTTATACTTTTTACAAATTATTTCAGTGCGAAGCCTCTGGCACTTTCCTGTCCGCTGCACACTCGCACCACAGCGTTACAGCAGCAGCACATCGTCCTGCGCCCATTGCGGACAGCGCCCGATATGCTCCACCTTATTTTTATAGGAATTGCCCAGGCAGTAAAATCGCAGACTGTCGAATTCCGGATCGATCAATTGGCACAGCTTCGCCTTGAGAACAGCGTATTGCGCCGCGTCCAACAGGCATTCAAACACCGAATTTTGCACTCTTTGTCCATGATTGACACACGCCTTCGCAACCTTGCGCAGCCGCTTTCGGCCAGCAGGCGTCTCTGTGTTGACATCGTATGTGATCAGCACAAGCATACCGCATGCTCCTTTCGATCTATTTCCAGAAAAACGGCGGGTATTCTTCCAAATCGCCGCGCAGCGTGCGCGCCAGCAGCAGTGCCTGCACATAGGGCACCAGCCCCCACGGAAGCTTCTCGCCCAGAAATGGATGGGTGAGCGTTTCCTGTTTGCGCTTCTGCCAGGCGGATAAAAACGCACGGCGTCCTTCATCGGTGAGCCACACGGCGCCGCTGTCCTGCCGCTGGCAATGCCTGTCGGTGATAATTTTCTGGTTCACGCAGGACAGCACAAACCGGTCGGCGCAGACTGGGCGCAGCTCCTCCATCAGGTCCAGCGCCAGGCTGGTGCGTCCCGGACGCGGGCGGTGCAGAAATCCCACATACGGGTCCAGTCCAACGCTTTGCAAGGCAGCCGCACACTCGCGCGCAAGCAGCGTATACGCAAACGACAGCACCGCATTGATGGGGTCGAGCGGCGGGCGGCGGCTGCGAACAGTGAATGCAAAGGCGTTTCGCTGCTGCAGAACAAGGCTGTCAAACGCATCAAAATACCGCTGAGCCGCTTCTCCCTCCAGCCCGCGCAGTTCCTCCAATGTACCGCATTCCCGGATACGCGGCAGCGCAGCTGCCAGTTGCGAAGAAATCTGCTTGAGCCGTTCCACCGGCACGCGCTGCGGATGATCGCGGGTGGCGCGCTCCAACACCCATCGCGCGTTGTATGCCTTACCGAGGATAAACCCGCACGCATACCGGCAGCTGATCATCGGATCGTCCGCCGTGCGGTACTGCTCCTGCCGAAGCAGCACATTCCCCCGTTCTTCGCCCACTGTGCGCGCCAGGAACCGGCCGTTCGGCGTGAAAAATGCCAGGTCGATCCCCCGCTCGGCGCAGGCGCCCATCAAGGCGGGCGACGCCCCTGCATACGCAAAGGTGAGGATCCCTTCCAGCGTATGCAGAGGAAACCGCGCTGCCTCAGCGCCGCCCTGGTTCACCACCACAGTCTCGCCGTCCAGGGAAAGATAGCTTTCCGGCGTGAGAACAAACAGTGTATTCAGCAGCTTTCTCATGTAGATTCCTCCATGTCCTGCTGTGCAAGGTGCGCGCGGATATATTCTTTCACATCATGTTTCCGGCACAGCGCCGGCAGACAGATCTCCTTCAGCGAGCAGGCATTGCAATGTTTGCCGGGCCGCACCTTCGGCGTATAGCCTCGCAGAAAATATTCGTTCATCTCGGCGGCTGTGCGGCGCGTCTTTTCCCGCAGTTCCGGTGTGAATTCCACCATCTCGCGCCGGTGTGTCTGCGCATAGTACAGCGCGCCGCGCGGCACACTGCACACCAGCATCTCCTCCAGCGCCATCCCCTGTGCGCACAGCTGCAGGCGGTCGGCGTCACTCTCTTTTGGAGCGCCGTGCTTGTATTCCACCGGAAGCGGCAGCCACAGACCCTGCTGCCCCTGCAGCGGAACACCGTCCGGGTCAGTTCGGAATTCTACCACATCACACACACCGGCCAGACGCAGCGCGTGGGAGGTCACACGCATCCCGCGCACGGTGAGCAGATCTTTGCGCTTTTCGCGCAGTGTTTCGTCGTGACAGCGCTGGTGCTCCAGCCGTCCCTCGGCGGTGCGGAGGTTTTCCTGCCACTGCTGTTCCATGTATGCAAGCGCCCACTGCCGTCTGCAAAAGGCAAAGTGCTGAATTCCGGACAACTGCAGGAAGTCCTCAGAATTCATCGTACACCTCGGCTTTCAATCCCTCCAGCTCTCCGCAGGTAATGGAATAGTCATCCACGCTGCGCGGGATTTCCACACGCTTTTCCACTTTTAGGAGGCGATGCACCTTTGCAGAAGAATACTGGCCGCTCTTGCAGTTGTGTACCCACCAGTACACCCGCAACACTTCCATGCTGCCGTCCGGGCGAGCGGAAGATGCATCGTTTTCAAACAGCGTGCGAAGCGCCTGCAGGATCAGATCCGCATCGGCCTGTGTGAAACCTGTTTTTTCCGCCAGCTGACAGTTGATGCTTCCGAAGGTGGTGTATACGCCAAAATCCACGCGATGCTTGCTGCCCATTGTATCGCTGGATTTTTT
>DWYK01000198.1 GCA_019118705.1 Candidatus Merdibacter merdigallinarum
CACTTCCGTTTGACCTGGGAGATATACAGGCTGGACACTTTCAAGCCATACTTCTCCAGCACATACGCCTTAATCTCGTCATAGGTAGCCTTGCTCTCCGCCGATGTCAAATCCAGCTCATCCAGATTCAACTCCACCTCTATATGCTGCTCGGCATTAAGTTTGGACAAAAGTACTACCGTCTCGACCGAATGGGTCTGCGGAAACATATCCACCGGCTGTACCCATGTCGTCTCATAGCCGAGATCTTCCAGGATGCGCAGATCTCTGGCCAGCGTGCCCGGATCACAGGAGACATAGACGATACGCTTGGGTGCCATGCGCACGATGTCCTCCAGCACGCTCTTCGCACAGCCTTTGCGCGGTGGATCCACACAGATCACATCGGGATGGATGCCCTCTTGCACGACCGTTCGGGCATAGGCGGCCGCATCGCTGCAGATGAACTCCACATTGGTGATGCCGTTTCTCCTTGCGTTTTCCTTCGCGTTGCGGATGGCCGGCTCGACGATCTCGATGCCGACGACCTTCTTCGCATGTCTTGCCAGAAACAGAGAGATCGTTCCAACGCCGCAGTACAGATCCAGCACGGTTTCTGTCCCGTTCAGGCCGCACGCCTCCAACGCCGTCTGATACAGCACGCGCGTCTGCGGCGGATTCACCTGATAAAACGACTTTGCGGAGATATGAAAAGACAGTCCCTCCATCTGATCTTCGATATAGGCACGCCCGGCCAGCAGGATCTCCTCTTCTCCCAAGATCACATTGTCCGAGCGATCATTGATGTTCAGCAGGACGCTTGTGATCTGCGGATGCAGGCGCATCAGTTCCGTTGCCAGTTCCTTCCATGCGGATGGTCCCGATGGCCGGCTGATGAAGACCACCATGAGTTCTTTGCCTTCAAAAGCGTGCTTGATCAGCACATGACGCAGTCCTTCCCAAAGCGCGGGACGCTCCTTCAGCAGCCGGCAGACATCCGCATACACCGCGTTGATCGCATGGCTCTGGATCGCACAGACCTCCATGTCGATGATATCGTTGCTGTTGATGCGGTAAAACCCGCTGTGCAGTTCCCCTTTTTCCATACGAAACGGGATCTGTGCCTTGTTGCGGTAAAAGTAAGGAATCTCCATTCCCCTGACCGGCCGCACCTCCAGAGGCAGCTGTGCGATGCGATCGATCACATCCTGTACCTTTTGCCGCTTGAAGCGCAGCTGTTCCTCATAGGACATGTGCTGCAGCTGACAGCCGCCACAGCGGGCGGCCAACGGACAGGACGGCTGCCGGCGCTGTGGCGAGGCATCCAACACCTCCACGATCCGCGCATAGCCGTAGGTCTTTTTCAGCTTGGTGACGGCGACCCATGCCCGCTCACCGGCCAGCAGTCCCTTGACAAACAAAGGAAAGCCATCCACGCGGACAACGCCCAGTCCTTCATAGGTGTAGTTCTCACACGTCGTGAGAAACGCATCATTTTTCTTCATCGTCATTTCCCCATTTCGCTTACATCCATTATACATGACCGATCTCATTTCTGCCATGAAAAAGGACAATGTCACCATTGTCCTCGTTTGTTTCTCATTCTGCCGTGCCGTTCATGACCGCCTCTGCCGTATCCGGATCTCTGGCAACGCTGGGCACATCGATGACGCTCTCCTGCGATGCCGAGGTCTTCGTCAGGCACACATAGATCCAGTGGTCTTCCGTATGTTCCTCATCAAAGCTGGAATAGTTGTAGACGTTGATCGAAAGATCATACATCTTGCCATCCTCCTTCTGTGAGAAGTACGTATCGACCGGCAGGATCTCATTGACCGCATCATAGGCATCCTGTGCGATGTTCTCGACCAAGTCCTGATCGGCCTCATCCACCTGATCCTCCAGGTTGATGTTGATGCGCAGCGTCGCGCTCTTCAGGTTGACCTCTACGCTTTCCACATAGTCCAGTCCCTGCATCGCTTCCTGCACCTGTGTGATCGCATCCTCACTGATGGCCGGATCCAGATCATTCTCTGAAAAACGGCTGCCGACGACCGGCTCTCCCGAATTCTCGGTTGAAGTCATAACGACTATTCCCACGATCAGTGTCGGTATCAGGATAACGGCGGCCGCGATCCATACGAGAAGATGGCTCTGCTTTTCGCCCTGTTTCTTCGTCCCCTGCTGTTTCTTTTCTTTCTTTTTCATCGTTATCACTCCTGACCATCTCTATTCTACTAGAAAATGAACGATATTGCTATCTTTTCTTCAATTCTTCCTGAATCAGGCGATTGGTCATCGCCGGATTGGCCTGTCCCTTGCTGGCCTTCATCACCTGTCCGACCAGGAAGCCGACCGCACGGTCCTTGCCGTTTTTAAAGTCGGCGATGGACTGCGGATTGGCATCGAGGACGCTCTGAATCATGGTTAACAGCTCGCCGGTATCGCTCATCTGCTTCATGCCCTTTTCTTCGACGACCTGCTTTGGCTCTTTGCCCTTGAGGATCTCCTCAAAGACGATCTTCGCCTGCTTACCGCTGATGTCGCCTTTTTCGACCATGTTGATCATCTCTGCCAGTGAAGCGGCCTTGCATGGATTGTCCTTCCATTTGGTATTCGTCTTGTTGAGGGCCGCCGTCAGTTCGACGATCACCCAGTTGGCTGCCTTCTTGTAGGCGTTGGTATGTGCACAGACCGCTTCATAGAAGTCGGCCAGCTCACGGGTCGCCACCAGCACGCCGGCATCATAGTCGCTGAGGCCGAAGTCGCGCATGTAGCGCTCCTTGCGCTGATCCGGCAGTTCCTCCAGGTGTTCCTGGATGTCTGCGATCCAGCGATCATCCAGACGGATCGGGAAGATGTTGGGTTCCGGGAAGTATTTGTAATCGACGTTACCTTCCTTCTTGCGCATCATCACCGTCGTCTTTTTCGTCTCGTCGTAGCGGCGGGTCGCCTGCTCGATGACGCCGCCTTCCTCCAGGATGGCGCGCTGGCGCTCCACCTCGGCATCGATGGCCTTCTGCACGTTGGAGATGGAGTTGAGGTTCTTGATCTCCGTCTTCGTGCCGAAGGTGTCGCTGCCCTGCGGGCGCAGGGAGATGTTGACGTCGCAGCGCATGCTGCCCTCTTCCATCTTGACATCGCTGACGCCCAGATACAGCAAGATCATGCGCAGCTTTTCCACATAAGCGGCCGCTTGTGCACCGCTTCGCATATCCGGTTCGCTGACGATCTCGATCAGCGGTGTGCCCGCACGGTTGAAATCGATCAGGGTGCCGGCATCGCTGTGGAACTGCTTGGCCGTATCCTCCTCCATGTGCATGCGGTTGAGGCGGATCTTCTTCTTTCCTTCCTCGGTATCGATCTCCACATAGCCGCCGCTGCCGATCGGGTGAAACTGCTGAGTGATCTGAAAGCCCTTTGGCAGGTCGGAATAATAATAGTTCTTCCGGTCAAAGCGAACGAGCGGGTCGATCGTGCAGTGCAGCGCCGTCGCCGCCTTGATCGCCAGACGCACCGCTTCCCTGTTCACACAGGGCAGACAGCCGGGATGCCCCAGATCGATCTCGTTGACACAGGTGTTCGCCACCTCGCCAAAGCTCACCGGCGCGCTGGAAAACATCTTGGTCTTCGTCTTTAATTCACAATGGATCTCGATGCCGATCACTGTTTCGTAATTCATGCCTTCACCTCCACCGTATGGTCTGCCAGACCAGTTTCCTCTTCGATCGCCTTGGCGATGTCGAACATCATCTGTTCCTCAAACGGACGGCAGGTGATGTTCACGCCGATCGGCAGGCCATCCACGAAGCCACTTGGCAGCGTCATGCTCGGATAGCCGGAGAAATTGCCCAGCTGCATGTGATTGTCGGCCACCAGGTGTTCTTTGCCCAGTGCCTCATCGCTCGCCTCATCCTCCAGCGGAGCCACCGTCGGTGCCGCGCTGGCGAGGATGCAGTCGCATTCCGCAAAGAGCGCACGGTAGTGATCCACCAGCATACGGCGGATCTTCTGCGCCTTGCGGAACAGTTTATCCTGATTTTCCACGAACAGCGAATAGCTGCCGATGATGAAACGCTTGCGCACATAGGCGGAGAAGCCTTTGGTGCGGGAGTTCTTCATGACCTCTTCCACGCTTTCTCCATCTTCGCGCATGCCGAAGCGGATGCCGTCCAGATTGGAATGATTGGCGGTCGCTTCCGCATTGGCGATCGTCAGGTACACCGGCAGGATCGTCTCCATCAGCTCCTGCGGCATCCGTACACGGCGGATCTGCGCACCGCGCGCCGCCAGCTTCTCACAGAGCGCTTCGACGTTGTCGCGGATGGCCTGGTCCCGGATCACCTCCTGTACGTTCTCCAGCACACCGATGACCTTGCCGCGGAGATCGCTGTTGAGATGATCCCGATAGGCTTCCACCGGTCGCAGAGAGCTCGTCATGTCCCGGTCATCCCGGCCGGCGAGCACCTCCAGCATCGTGCAGGCATCTTCCACATTGGTCGTAAAATAACCGACATGATCCAGTGAGGACGCATAGGGGATGATGCCGTAGCGGCTGATGCGGCCATAGGTCGGCTTGACACCGATGATGCCGTTATAGGCAGCCGGCTTGCGCACGCTGTCGCCGGTATCCGTTCCGATCGAGACCGCCGTTGCGCCTGCGGCGACCAGTACGGCGCTGCCGCCGCTGCTGCCGCCGGAAATACGTCGGGTATCGTAAGGGTTGTTGACCTTGCCGGTATAGGCATTCTTGTTGGTGCCGCCCATGCCCAGCTCATCCATGCTGGCCTTGGCGACGATGATCGCACCTTCCGCCTTCAGCCGTTCGACGATGCAGGCATCATAGACCGGCACATAGTTGTCCAAGATGCGGCTGGAAGCCGTCGTGCGGATCCCTTTGGTGCTGACGTTGTCCTTGAGCACGATGGGCACACCGTACAGTTTCCCATTTGGATCTTTCTCCTTCAGCGCTTCGAGCTGCTCGTCGATGTCGCAGAAGGTCACCACCGCATTGAGCGATGGCTGCAGCGCATGCAGACGGGCCAGCGCCTGTTCGCAGCGCTCGCGGATCTCGATATCTTTCTGATCACTTAAACGCATCTTACTTCACCACCTTTGGTACATGTACGTGTCCGGCACGTACGCTCTTTGCATTTTTCAGCGCATCCTGCTGGGAGAGGACATGATCGACGACATCCTCACGCAGAAAGTGCGTCTCCTCCTCAAACGGGTAGATCATCGGTTCCACCCCTTCGGTATCGACCTTGTCGAACAGCTGGATCTGACTGGTCAGGATCGCAAATTCCTGCTTCAGATCCTCCACTTCCTCGTCGTTGACATCCAGCATGATGCCGCCGGCGAGCTTTTGAAAATACTCCTTATCAAACGTTTCCATCGAATCCTCCTATCCGCTATATCAGCATGATCGTCTGCGCATCCGAAGAGCCCTGTGAGCGCCGGATGACGGCGACGTGATCATTATCGCTGGAAATATCGATCGTCAATTCATAGTTGGTGCTGGTAAACAGCGAGGTCTGTCCGCTGATGTACTGCGACAGCGCGACCGCCTCCGCCGCCGTCTTGGCATGCAGGTTGACGGTGATGTTCAGTTCCACCAGCGCATTGTCCTTGAAGCGGGCCTCTCCGATGATGTAGACATCATCCGGCGTAAATCCGATCAGCCCGTTCTTCAGCTCGGTAAACTGGGAAGCCACATCGGCATCCATCTTGGTAAAATCCTCGCTTGGCAACAGCACCCATTCTTCGTTGATGTCGCTGAAAGTGGCCGAGCTGGACGTGCAGTATGCCTGCATGATGTAATTGCCCGGCAGCACCGCATCCTCACTGAGCACGTAGACCGCGATCAGGATCGGCGTATCGTTGCTGATCTCCGGGAAGTTCTCCCGCAGATAGCTGTTGAGCTTCTTGCCCTGCGCATCCGCAAACACCTTGAGCTGTTCATCACTGATCGTCACGGACTGACTGTCACCATTTTCATCAAAACCAGTCGTCTCTGCGCTCAGCACCATTGCCAGAGAGATCCCGCGCAGTTCACTGCCGGAATACCAGTCCAGCTCGTAGATATCGACCAGCGGAGCCACACCGTTGACCGTTTCCCCGTTGCCGGTGTCAAAGCTCTCGTCTCTGCTCTGATTGAGCCCATCCGGATTGGAATCACTGGCCCGTCCCAGCAGACCGGTCGTATAGTCCGACGCATCCAGCACATCGTAGGTCAGAAACTGACTTTCCTTGAAAGCGACATCATTGGTGCTGAAATGACTTTCGGACAGTTCCATCAGTCCGGTCGTGATGTTGTAGCGCTCTCCCTGATCCGAAGTGACCGAGGTGTGCTTCTGACGGGCATCGCTCGTATCGAACGGCAGGATCGCCGCGTAATCACCTTCGGTGGCGATCGTCTGTGTCTCCTGTCGGTTCTGATCGTTCCCATCGCATGCGCTCAGCAGAAATGCCCCTGCCAAAGCGGCAGAAAACAGTTTAATCGTCTTGGTTTTCATGTGTGTTCACCTCCCGGGCAAAGGCTTCTTCATCCATCGTTTCCACGCCCAGCTCCTGTGCCTTGGTCAGCTTGGAGCCGGCGTTTTCCCCATATATGACCAGATCGGTCTTCTTTGATACGCTGCCGGCCACATTGGCTCCCAGCGACTGCAGGATCGCCTTGGCCTCATTGCGCGTATAGAGCGAAAGCGTCCCCGTCAGAACGACCGTCTTTCCGGTAAAGCTGCTCTGCTGTATCGTTTCCGCCTCGCTGTCCATGCGCAGCCCTTCCTGTCGCAGCGCTTCGATGAGCTGGCGGTTCTTCTCCTCGGCAAAGAAGGCCACGATGCTCTTGGCGGTGATCGCACCGATGTCGCGGATCGCTGTCAGCTCGTCCTCCTCTGCCGCCATCAAAGCATCCATGTGCAGGAAATGCTTGGCGAGCACACGGGCCGCCTTCTTTCCGACCTGGCGGATGCCAAGGCCGAACAGCAGATCCTCCAGCGGCCGCTGCTTGCTGTCTTCGATGGCTGCTAACAGCTTCTGCACCGATTTCTCCTGATAGCCTTCCTTTGCGGTCAGCTCTTCTCTGTGTGTCTTCAGCCGGTAGATGTCTTCGATCGAATCGAGCAGTCCCCAGCCGTGCAGCTGTTCCACCCGTTTGTCCCCCAGCGTGTCGATGTCCATCGCATCACGGGAGGCGAAGTGGATCATGCTCTCCACGACGCGGGCCGGGCAATCCTGATTGATGCAGTAATGTGCGGCTTCCTGTGGCAGGCGCAGCAGATGACCGCCGCAGACCGGACAGGTCGTCGGAAACTGATAGGGCTGCTGCGAACCGTCGCGGCGCTCGACATCGGGACGGACGACCTCCGGTATGATGTCACCGGCCTTGCGTACGACGACGATGTCGTGGATGCGGATGTCCTTCTCCCGGATCATGTCTTCATTGTGCAGCTGTGCGGCGCTGACCGTCGTTCCGGCCACCCGCACCGGCTCCAGCACGGCATTGGGCGTGATCCGTCCGGTCCGTCCGACCGTGAGGACGATATCGAGCAAGCGCGTCGTGACCTCTTCTGCCGGAAATTTGTAGGCCGTCGCCCAGCGGGGCACCTTCACGGTCGTCCCCAGACGGGTCTGCGCATTGAGGTCATCCACCTTGATGACCATGCCGTCGATCTCATACGGCAGCTCATGCCGGCGGGCGCTGATCTCCTCGATGAACGCCCAGATCTCATCGACGTTGTTACAGCAACGGCGCAGCGGGTTGACCCGCAGATGCAGGCGCGACAGCTCCTCCAGCGCTTCTTCATGAGAGTGGATGCCATGTTCCTGCGCATTGACGAAATAATACCAGAAGGCATCCAGCCCGCGCTTTGCGCAGACGGTGCTGTCCAGCTGCCGAACGCTGCCGGCAGCGGCATTGCGGGGATTGGCGAACAGCTCCTCCCCATTGGCCTCCCGCTCGCTGTTGAGGCGGCGAAAGCTCGCCTTTGGCATGTAGACCTCCCCACGCACTTCCACCTCGCCCGGTTCATCGATGCGCATCGGGATGCTGGGGATCGTCTTGATGTTGCTGGTGACATCCTCCCCGATCGTTCCATCTCCACGGGTGACCGCCTGCACGAAGCGTCCGTCGCGATAGATCAGCGACATCGCCAGCCCGTCGATCTTCAGTTCGACGACGTAGCGGACATCCGGTTCCAAAGCCCGTACCCGCTCATCGAAGGCAACCAGCTCCTCATAGTTGAACACATTGCCCAACGACAGCATCATCCGTCGATGTTCGACCTTTTCAAACCCCTCCAGCACGGCACCGCCGACCCGCTGGGTCGGGGAATTCGCATCGTAGCATTCCGGGTGTTTCTGTTCCAGCGCGATCAGCTCCTGCATGTAACGGTCATATTCCTGATCGCTCACGCTGGGATGATCGAGCACATAATATTCATACGAGAGCTTCTCCAGCAGGGTACGAAGCTCTTCGATCCGCTTTACTTCCTCCATGGGTCGTCCTCCCCTCACTTCCTGCTCAGCGCAGGATGGTCCGCCATGATCTTGCGGACACCGAATTTCTGGGCAAAGGCAATCGTCGCCAGGCCATCCTCCAGTCGGATGACGACCCCGTCACCAAAGGACGTGTGATGGACCAGATCGCCCTTCGACAGCTGATCACCGCGCTTTCGCCGCTTCGTCTTTGGTCGGGCGCTCTCCCCCGCCGCCTCATGGCTGACGGCCGGACGCGCCTGCGCAAAGCTGCCCTGTGCATAGACATCCACATCCTCGCTGAAGCGGTTGCGCGGCTTGGCACCGACATCCTCCAGCAGTTCCGGCGGGATCTCCATCACAAAGCGGGAAGGCGTCTTGATCTTGTCCAGCACGAAGCTGTATCCCATCGAATCGGAGAGGAACAGCTGCTTCTTCGCACGGGTCATCGCCACATAGATCAGCCGCCGTTCCTCCTCCAGCGCCGCATTGCCGCCTTCGCTCACGCTGCGTTCGCTGGGGAAGATCCCCTCGCACAGATTGTAGATGAACACACAGTCGAACTCCAGCCCCTTGGCGGCATGCACCGTCATCAGCTGTACGACGTCATTTCCCTCATACAGGTTATTGTCCGTATATAATGCGACCTCCTGCAGGTAATCGTTGAGATCTGCCTGTGGGTCATTTTCGACGTACTGCTGCATGTCGTTGAGAAGCTCCTTGATGTTCTCCATGCGGTCGCTCTCATTGTCCTCCTGCAGCATGCGCAGATAGCCGCTGTCCTCCAGCACCTTCTTCATCAGCTGATCGATGCTCAGCGTATCCACGCACCGGCGGCATTCCTCGATCACCTCCACGAAGGAAGCGATCCCTTTTTTTGCCTTTGACTGGGAAAGAGAGGGATGCTTCAGCACTTCATAGAGGTTGACATCCTCCTGCTGAGCCTGCTGTTCCAGCGTATCGATGCTTTTGGCACCGATGCCCCGCTTAGGAACATTGAGCACTCGACGGACCGCCAGCGTCTTCCACAGTTCTTTGTCATCATCCGTCTGCTTTGGTGCCAGCAGACGCAGATAGCTCAACGCATCCTTGATCTCCGCCCGTTCATAGAAACGGATGCCGCCATAGATGCGGTAAGGGATGTGTGCATCCAACAGCGCCTTTTCCAGTGCACGGGAAAGATAGTTGGAACGATAGAGCACCGCCATGTCCCGATAGCGCACACCGCTGTGGCAGAGCGTCTTCAGCCGGGCGGCGACCCACACCGGTTCGTTCTGCTCATCCGCCGCCGAGAAATGAATGATCTTCGCATCGCTGTGGCGGCTGGTATACAGGTCTTTCTCGATGCGGTTCTTATTGTTCTTGATGACGGCGTTGGCACCCTTGAGGATGTGTTCCTCGCTGCGGTAATTCTCGTTGAGGATCACCGTCCGGCAGTCAGGGAAATCCTTTTCAAATTCCAGGATGATGTCTACCCGGGCCCCGCGCCACGTATAGATCGTCTGATCGGGATCACCGACGACGCACAGCTTCGCATCCGGTGCGCACAGCAGCCGGATGATCGCATACTGCAGCTCGTCCACATCCTGAAACTCATCGACATGGAGATAGGAAAAACGGCGCTGCCACTTTGCGCGCACCTCTTCGCTCTCCTTCAGCAGCCGGTGTGCAAACAACAGCAGATCATCGAAATCCAGCGCATACATGTCCGCCAGCCGCTTCTGATAGGCCGCATAGACATTGGCACGGATCCGCTGTCCTTCCAGGTGTGCCATCTCCTGTGCCTGCTGTACAGAGACGAACGCCGTCTTGCAGGAAGAGATGTAGCCGATCATGGACGGATAGGAAAACACCTTGGTGTCCACATCCTGTTCCTTGTAAATTTCCTTGAGGATGCTCTTTTGATCCTCGCTGTCCAGGATCGTAAAGTTGCGCGGATAGCCGAGCTCCCGGATATCCTCGCGTAGCAGGCGTACACAAAAGGAGTGGATCGTAGAGATCTGCACGCTGTGTGCCATCGGTCCCAGTATGCTCTCTACCCGCTCCTTCATCTCTCTGGCCGCTTTATTCGTAAATGTGATCGCTAAGATCTTATTGGGAAATACATGACATTCATCGATCAGATAGGCGATCCGCGTGGTCACCACTCTGGTCTTTCCGCTGCCGGCACCGGCGATGATGCGCACATGATGATCAACGCAGGCGGCAGCCTCCCTTTGTCGCTCATTTAACTGTTCCAGAATTGACACAAGATCACCTCTGCACTATTATACACTAAATCACGCAAAAGTTTTAGAATTTTCCTTGCGAATTCCATCCCGCTTTGGCGCATGCGCCTCATCGGTCCTGGCAGGGTGAACATGCATAGTGGCGGTGGGGTCTTGAGCGATGTGTGCCCTTCTTTGCGGTGGACGCCTGCTGCACCTCCCGGTGATGCTTTATCAGGCGGTGTGAAAGCCTCATATCTTCTCCCATCCGGCGCAAACGAACAAAACTGTTACATCCCGCAAAAAGCGATGGCTTTTTCATAAGGTCTATTATATAATAGGGAAAGTATTGAGGTGAACCGATGAAAAGGAAAAAGCGAAATTATACACGCACCATCGATCTGCTGTTTCTGCTGGTGCTGCTGATCTCTTTGATCTATGCGTTTTACTCTTTATTTCAGATGAATCTGCTGCCGACGCCGTGGCTGCTGGCCGCGCTGGCAGTTTCCATAGTCATCTACCTGCTGCTGTTTGGCTCCGCATTGCGCCGATGGACCCGCTGGTTCGTCTACGCCAAGCGCGTCTTCATCGCGCTGCTGTGCGTGCTGCTGGTCATCGTCGGCCATTACAGCGGACGTGTCAACCGGCTGCTCAACGACATCTCGACCGCACAGGACGAAACGGTGGAGGTCTATGTGCTCGCCCGTGCGGACAGCACGCTGTCCTCCGTCGAAGAACTGGCAGATTCGGCCGGCATCGGCGTGCAGAGCGGCAGCGATGCGGAGGTGGGCAGCTACATGAAAGAACAGCTCTCCCAAGCAGCACCGGGCGCCCTCATCAGCGAGGACACCTATTATGCCAATCTGATCGCCAACCTTTCCCTGGGAAATCTGGATGCGGTGGCCATCAGCGCCAACTACTATGACATGATGATCGAAAACGAAGAGATCAGCGAGGACTCCTTCCGCAAGCTGGCAACCTACTCCTATACGAAGACATGGGAAGATGACAGTGACAAGAACCTCGCACAGGACGGCTTCGTCATCTACATCAGCGGCATCGATGAGATGGGATCGCCGGATCAGCAGCTGCGCAGCGATGTCAACATCCTGCTGTTCGTCAATCCGATCGCACACCATGTGACGATGATCTCTCTGCCAAGAGATGCCTACCTGCCAAACACCGCCTTTGCGGGAAGCGACTTCACTCTCGACAAACTGACACATACCGGACTGTACGGTGCGGATACGACGGTGGAAAGCGTGGAGCAGTTCTTTGACATCGACATCGATTACTATGCCCGCATCTCCTTTTCCAGCGTGATCGAGATCGTCGATGCGTTGGGCGGTATCGACGTCGATGTGGAGATCGACTTCTGTGAACAGGATGAAAACCGCAACAAGGATGCGGAGCATCAGATCTGTCTGAGCACCGGTGAGCAGCATCTCAACGGCCAGCAGGCGCTCGCCTACGCACGCCATCGCAAGACGACCGGTTATGACACCGCCGGCAGAGAACGCGCTCAGCAACGCATCCTCAAGGCGATCATCGACCGGATGCTCTCGCTGGAAGGCGTTTCCTCGCTGGATGCGCTGATGGACATCATCCCTTCCTATGTAGAGACCAACATGCCGACCTCCAAGATGACCGAATTCGCCCGCCAGCAGCTTTCCAGCATGCAGCCGTGGACGATCGAAAGTCTTTCGCTGGACAACGGTGTCAATGCCCACTACCTGTATCAGGCTTCGCTGGGCGATCTCTCGGATGCCTATGTGTTCAGCCGCCAGGACGTACAGTATGTGGAATACGCCTATGAATCCAACGCCACCAATCCGAAGATGAGCGATTTCCAATTTGACTTCAACGACCTTTCAAAGGGAAAGAAACAGTTTGAAGATCAGGAAGAATACGTCTGGAGCGATGAGGTCGAGGCTTATTAAATCGTGTGAAAAGTATGTGAATATTCCGTTCATGTACTTTTTTTTATTTCCTTTCCGCATATTATCAACTATAATAGGAAAAGGTGATAAGTATGAATAAATGGAAAAACAGGCTGTCCGGCCTGCTTTCGCGAAAAATAGACTGGGTGATCTTTGCGCTCTTCAGCATCATCGTGCTCGTCTCCCTTTACTATTTCTTTCACATGTATACGCTGCTGCCAAGCAGCCGTCTCTTATGGATCCTCATCGCTGTTGCGGCGGTCGTGGTGATCCTGTGGATCATCAGCTTCCTGCTGATCCGCTTTCACAAGCTCAAAACGGTCGGCACCTGGATCCACCGCGTGGTGATGGTGCTGCTGTGTGTCGTCCTGTGCTTTGCCAGCTATACGATCCAGAATTCCAGCAGTACGCTGTCGATCGTCACACAGGGCGATCAGTCGGTGATCAAGATCTCGGTCATCACGATGGCGGACTCCGGCATTACAGACATCGCCGACCTCAGCGGCAAGAACGTCGGTGTCCAGAACGGACTGGATCAGGACAATGCCACCTATGCCCGCGACCTGCTGGATGAAGAGGTCGCCGGTGTCAGCTACACGGAGCTGCTGGATTATACGACCATGTATGATCAGCTGCAGGAAGGTGAATTGGATGCGATGATCATCTCCAATACGAGCATCGCGCTGTTGCAGGATCATTACGAAAATCTGCAGAGCGACATCCGGGTGCTGACGACCTATGAACGGGAAAGCACTTCCGTCAACACTGCCACTACCGACAAGGATCTGCGGACCGAACCGTTCGTCATCTATCTGGGCGGCATGGATGAGGGGGATGACCCAAGCATCAACGGCCGCTGTGACGTCAACATCCTGCTGCTGGTAAATCCGAAGGTCAACAAGATCACGACGATCTCCATCCCACGTGATTCCTATGTGCCAAACCCGGCCCTCGGCTATGCCAGCGACAAGCTGACCCATCTTGGAAACAACGGCCCGGAAAACAGCATTGCCGGCCTCGAGGAGTTTACCGGTATCGATATCGATTACTATGCGAAGATCAACTTCTTCTCCGTCATCGAGATCGTCGATGCGATCGGCGGAGTGGATGTCGATGTGCAGCTGGATTTCTGTGAGCAGGATGAGTACCGCAACAAGGATGCAGATCATCAGATCTGTCTGAGCGCCGGCGAACAGCACCTCAACGGCCAGCAGGCGCTCGCCTATTCCCGTCACCGCAAGACGGCCACCTGGGGCACGCAGGGACGGGAGTACGCACAGACACAGATCATCGAAGCGATCATCAACAAGCTGACGACGGTAGAAGGCGCCAGCAACGTCAATTCGGTCATGAGCATCGCACAGCGATATGTCTCCACCAACATCCCGATGGAACAGCTGTCTGCATTCCTCTCCTATCAGCTCGATCATCTGGCTCCATGGACGGTGGAAAGCATCACGCTGACCGACGGATACGATATGCAGCTGACGACCGCCAGCATGACCGGCACGCCGCTGGACTGCCACCTGCTGACGATCGAAGACGCACAGCTGATCAACCTCGCCTACAACAGCATGTATGAAACGCCGGCCATGAGCGACTTCCAGTTCAACGTCAATGACCTCGGCTTCAGCGACGTAGAGGTCGATACCAGCGAGTACATGGTCTGGGCCAGCGATGCCGCATCGCTCAATTCCTACACACTGTATTACGGCATGGACCACAGCGTGTCTTATGACAGTTCCGATACGGTGACCACGCCGCAGGAGGAACCACAGACCCCATCGACAGAGACACCGCAGGAAACGACCCCGATGCCAACGCCGCCGGAAAGCGAAACGACCCCGCCAAGCGAGCCACAGACCCCGCAGGATCCGGGAAGTGAAACGCCGAGCGAACCGCAAGAGCCGGATATCACACCGCCAACGGAAGAACCGGCGGATCCTTCACAGGGGGAAGACACCGTGCAGAGCTGAACGAATGCTCTCCTGCAGGAAAACAAAAAAAGAGATCGCAGAGAAACGCCACAGACGTTCCTTTGCGATCTCTTTTCTGTTTACGGTGATCTTCACCCCTGCAGCAGATGACGGCCGCATTTCTGTATGCACGCCTTCAGATAAGGCAGGTCGCTCGCTTCACGGACGACGATCTCGATGTAGAGGCGATCCTCTGCCGACAGAACCGCCTGCAAAAGCGTCAGATCTTCCTGCACGCTCGTCCAAACGATGCCAAAGACCGTATCGTTCTGCCAGCGTTCGCCTTCTTCTTCCATCCCTTCCCATTTGGAAGGTTCCAGGGCGTGAGAAGAGATCTGCCACATCCATTCCCATCCCCAGGACGCATCGGCATAAGGAGCCATCAGATAGAGCACATCGTGTACCGCATCGTAGCTGCGTTCACAGCAGCCCGGCGCATAGATGCTCCATTCATGAAACAGATGATAGACTTCCTGATGACGGTACTGTGAGACCTCCTCATCCATCATCACGCCTTCGCCGATCGCTTCATCTCGTCCCAGCAGCGTGCACAGCTCATGATATGGCTGCAGCGGCAAGGGCAGGAGCGGATCCTTCGCATAGGCCGCCTCGATGTAATCCACGATCATCGAAGCGTATTTCTCGCTGTGTTCGTTCATCCGCGCATAGCGGCCATACCCTTCCTTGGCCAGCAGGTGCAGCGCACAGTTCTTATAAAACTGCGCATCGCGCTCCTCCTCGTTCCACAGAAAGAAATACGGAGCCAGCTGCTCGACATCCATCTGCTCAAATTCATGCCGGTCGATGAACCCACACGGTGTGATGATGACATCGTCTTGCTTCGCCACCAGATAATGAGACGAGTCAAAATAATAATTGCGATGATCCAGCGCATCCTCCAACAACAGCCGCTTGAGATCGCTGAGCCATGGATAGAACACTTCATATTTCAGGCGCTGAAAATCCGGATGCTCGACAAAGCCGCAGTCATCGCTGACCACACACTCTGCTTCACACTCTTCATCGATCCATTCCAGCAAGTTGACACAGTAGGCATGAAATCCCGGTCCGCCATGGCTCGTATGTGCTTCGATGACCATATGACTGCCTTCCTGCACACATTCCATGTTTCCCTGCGGACAGATCTCAATGACCACACGGTCGCCCCGCTCCTCCAGCTGCAGCTTTTCCTGTTTGCAGATCAGCGAGAGGACCGTATAGATCTCCTCGATCTGTTTCTCGCTGAGATTCGCTGCCCGTAATGTTGTCTTCATACAGATCCCTCCTCGTTCAAAAAAGAACTGAGCAGCTCAGTTCTTTCTGTTTCTCCTTACGCCAAAGCAATCACGCGCATCAGCGTCTTCGGAAGCGGAACTTCTTCCAGCTCCCCGTTGTTGATCGCCGTCAGCGTATCGTGGTCATAGTCTTCCATCTTTGCAATCGACAGCACAGCCGATGTCTTCAGATCCTGTGCCTGTGTATCCCCATAGGTAATCGTTACGCTGACCTCATAACCGTCATAGGTCGTATCCCCATAGGTGATCTGAGTTGCCTGTACATCGCTGACCGTGACATCTTCCACGGTCGGAAGCTGTTCTTCTCCGTATTCCGCTACGATCGAAGAATAATTGTTGTAGAAATAAAACCGTGCATACACTTCCATATCCTCATAGGCATCGCTTGGAATGTAGTTCAGACCGCCGATGTCCGTATCCGAGGTCTTATTGGACAATGTGAAGAAATCCGCCACGAACAGCTTGGCCAGCGCCTCTGCCTCCGCTTCCTCATCGGATGCCGACAGAGCATCGCTCACCTCATCATAGGCCGTCTTCATATACGCGGTCGGATCCTCCGGTGCCAGATAGACCGAATTCTCGCTGATCTCTATTTTCTCTTCCGTCACTGTCTGCTCTTCCTCACTGGCGTTGCAGCCGGTCAAAAGCAGGCAGCCGACACAAAGTGCCGCAGTCAAACGCTTCAGAAGCTGAAACATCGTACCCCTCCTAATCAGAATAACAAAAACAGTATAGCATATTCCTGAACGAAAATCATTGTCTATCTGTGTTTTCCAGGTGAATGTTGCAATTTTTTAAAGAAAACGTGCTCCGCTCTCCTACTTCTTCGGCGGCAGATAGAAGGTGATCAGCTGCTGGGTGCCCATCTCATCATAGCCCTCCTGTGCCAGTTCCTCAAAATGTGAGAGAACGGCCTCCAGGATCTGCAGACGCAGATGTTCCTTCTGCGATTCTTCCAGCGCCAGGCGCATATCCTTGATGAAGTGCTTGATGAAGAAGCCTGGTGCGTAGTCCTCTGCGACCATCTTCGGCCCCAGCAGTTCCAGTTGTCGGGAACCGGCCGCCCCGTCCTTCAGATAAGAGATGACCATCGAAGGATCCATTCCCTGCTGCTTGGCGTAGGCGATCGCTTCGCTGACGCCGCTGAGCGTACCGGCGATCATGATCTGATTGGCCAGCTTCATGTGCTGTCCTCTGCCGGCTTCTCCACAGTAATAGATGTGCGTCCCCATCGCCTGAAACAGCGGATATGCCTGTTCATAGGCCGCCATCTCACCGCCGACCAGGATCGTCAGCGTACCGGCCTTTGCGCCGCTGTCCCCGCCGGTCACCGGCGCATCCAGCACAGCGAGCGAACGGGCCTTGCCATGTGCATACAGCATCTTGGCCAGACGCGGCGAAGAGGTCGTCATGTCGATCAGCAGCGTGCCGTTCGCAGCGGCCGCAAAGATGCCGTTCTCACCCAGATACACCTCTTCCACATCGCTGGGATAGCCGACCATGGTGATCACGGCTTCGCTCGCCTTTACGCAAGAGGTGATCGTATCATGGAAGTGGGCGCCCTCCGCGACCACATCTGTCACCTTTTGCGGATGACGGGCATAGATGTGCAGCTCATAGCCATGTTTCATCAGATTGCGCACCATGGAGCGCCCCATGATACCAACGCCGATAAACCCGATCTTCTTCATCGCTTTTCTTCCTCCGTTTCTTCTGCGAACGCTGCCAGATAGGCGCGTGCGCTGCGGTTCATCTCTCTGGAGAACACACTTTCGTACTTGCGCTTCCAGAACGCCTCCACCTGTGCCGGAAAGTCCACCACCGGCGTCTCATTTCGAAGCGCGCGCTCTTCAAAGAAGTGCTGATGCACCTGCGGTTCCATCGTATGATAGACATCGGTGTGCACGATGTAGTCCCTGTGAAAGCGTGCCGGTTTCTTTCGCTGTTTCTGCTGCTCGCTTGGATGGCCGATCACCAGCATGCAGGCCGGAAATACTTCATCCGGCAGGCAGAGCGCTTCTTTCACCCGTTCATGCTGCTCGATGATGTCCCCGATATAACAGCTGCCCAGACCGAAGGATTCCGCTGCGATGACCATATTCTGCGCTGCGATGTTCGCATCGCTCATGGCCAGCCATGCATCCCCCAGACCCGGTTTGCGCGGGGTACATCCGGCCGCGCGATAAAGGTCACACCAGCGGCGATGATCGGCGACGAAGACGACGATCAACGGCGCCTTCAGGATCCAGTACTGCTGATCACAGGTCTCTGCCAGCAGCTTTCGCTTTTCTTCCTCCCGCACCTCGATGATGCTGTACAGCAGCTGATTGCCTGCGCTCGGCGCTTCCATCGCCGCCGCATACAGCTGTTCCTTGATTTCTTCATCGATCGCGCGATCCTCAAATACACGCATGCTCTTTCTGTTTTTCAGCGCTTCCCATACTTCCATCTGTTCTTCTCTCCTTACCTTTCCTGATTTGCCTTTGCCAGGACGGCCGCCACCGCTCCCTCCTCCAGGTCGCGCCATGGCAGAAAAGCGGCCGGCTCCTGTTGTGTGTACAGCTCTTTTTCCAGCCACAGGACATCGTGCCATTTTCCCAGCTTATAGCCGCAGGCGTGCAGACAGCCGGCCCTCTGAAATGCCATACGTTCATGAAAGCGGATGCTGTGCACGTTCTCTCCGGTCACCAGCGCATAGACGATTCGCACGTTCTGCAGCCGCAGCACGTCCATCAGCGCTTCATACAGCACCGATGCCATCCCATGATGCGCGCTTTCCATGCGAAAATAGATCGCCAGATCACAGCACCAGTCATACGCGGCCCGCTCAAATGCACGGGAGGCATACGCATAACCGATGACCGTCTCACCATCGACCGCCACCAGCCAGGGATAATCAGCCGTCACCGACGCAAAGCGCCGCCGAAACTGCGCAAAGCTCGGCTCCTTCGTTTCAAAGGATACGGCCGTTTCCCGGACATAGGGACAATAGATCGCATAGATGTCCGCCAGATCTTCCCATCCGGCAACTCGTATCTGCATACACACGCCTCCTGCTTCTGATCCTTCCATAAAGGACTTTGTTTTATTTTATCATATCCGCTGCATCCCCGCACGCTTTTCTCATCGCCACAGCATCCCGCTCACTTTCTAATGAAAAAGGCATCGATACCGATGCCTCATTTATGATCCGACACGTTCACGCTGAAAGCGACGCAAGATCGTTTTGAGGATCCCTCTGCCTGCAGGATCGGATGCGACCGTATCGCCGCCGGGTCCAAACGGTGCCGTACGGTCCAGATGGCGGTTGACCAGACGGGCGATGATGCTCACCAGCAGGATGCCACACAGGACGATGGCCACGATGCAGAGCGCGAGCCGCTGATCCATCGCCGCCAGTTCCAGCCAGTCCCAGAACAGCAGGGACGCCAGGACAAAGCCGATGATATCGAGAACGAGGACGATGCCGCGATACCAGTTGAGCGGACAGTAGATGCGATAGATCATGTGAATGGAGATCAGCGAAGTGGAAAAGTACAGGATCGTAAACATTTCCGCCTGTGAAAGCTGCAGCTGCATGCCCAGCAGGCGCACCAGCAGCACCGTGAGAACGATGGCCAGCGCATTCGGGAGCGAATAGCGCAGCGCATGCCGTCCGATCGACTCCTTCTGCCGTTCGATGTTGCGTTCAAACAGGATCATGAACGAAGGGAACCCGGCGACAAAATTGTCTAACAGGGTCATCTGGAACGGAATGAACGGATACGGCATGTTCAAAAAGATGATGATGATGGAAATGAGGATCGTATAGATCGTCTTCAGATAGTACATGGATGCCGAACGGGTCACGTTGTTGGTGTCCAGACGGCCTTCCTTCACGACTTCCGCCAGTGTCTTCAGATCCCCGTTGATGACGACGAACTGTGAGATCTGCTTGGCGGCGTCCGAACCGCTGCCCATGGCGATGGAAACATCCGCATCCTTCAGCGCCAGCACATCGTTGACGCCATCCCCGGTCATCGCGACCGTCCGCCCATGGCGCTGCAGCGTCAGGATCATCTTGTGCTTCTGCTGTGGTGTCGCACGGCCGATCACGGCATTTTCCAGGATCGCCCGTTCGAGCTCTTCATCGCTTTTCAGCGTCGTCGCATCCACACAGCGCGTCGCATCCGCAACGCCTGCCTCCTTTGCCAGGGCCGCCACCGTCATCGGGTGATCGCCGGAGATGATCTTGAGATCCACTTCATTCTCCTGAAAGAAGCGGATCGTCTCCTGCGCATCCCCCCGCAGCGGATCGCTGATGACGATGGCCGCAAACGGATCGGCCTGCGCCAGCTCTTCCTGAAATACATCAAAATCCGGATGCAGCACCGCTAACAGGACACGGGCGCCGCTGCGCTTCGCTTCCTCGATCGTGTCATCGAACACATGGCCCGGCAGGATGAACTCCGGTGCGCCCAGGATGAGGGTACCGACCGATTCCAGTTCCAGAGCGCTCCACTTACGCGCAGAGGAAAAAGAGACACGACGTTTTGGTGCATGGCACGCCTCCCCTTGGAAATGCTGTGCCAGCGTCTGGAAGGTCGCGTTGCTGTCGAGGCTGCCCTTGACGAAGGATGTCATCACCCGTTCGACCTCCGATGCCGAATGATCCCCCAGAGGGACGACCGACTGCACCTTCATCTTGCCCTGGGTCAGCGTACCGGTCTTATCCAGACAAAGCGTATCCGCATGCGACAGCGTCTCGATGCTGAACATCTCCTGTACGACGACCTTCATCTTGCCCAGGCGGACGACGCTGGCCATCATCGAGATGCTGGCCAGCAGCACCAGTCCCACCGGCAGCATGCCCAGCAGCGCCGTCGACGTATTGACCACGGTCACCTCGATCGGCTCATGACGCAAAACGAGCGCTTCAAAGAACAGGAGCGCACTCAGCGGAAGGACCAGACAACTGGTCATGCGGGTCACCTTGCTGAAGACCTTGACCATCTCCGAAGAGACCGGTTTGCGCTTTCGCGTCTCATCGGCGATCTTCGTCGCATAGTTGTCGATCCCGACATGCTCCACACGGGCATGGCAGGCACCGGAAAGCAGAAAGCTGCCGCTCAGCATATGATCGCCCGGTTCCTTCAGGATCGGTTCCGCCTCACCGGAGAGCAGCGACTCATCCACCTCGACCGGCGTATCCAGCACGACACAATCTGCCGCGATCTGCATGCCGCTCTTGAGACAGATCACATCATCCAGCACGATCTCCTCATTGTCGATCTCCAGCTCTTTTCCCTCGCGGACGACCTTCGTCTTAGGAGAGATGATCAGGTTGAGCTTCGCGACCATGTTGCGGGACTTGATCTCCTGATAGATGCGCAAGAACGTGTTGGAACTGACGATGACGACAAAGAACAGGCTCGTCCATGCCTTCACCAGCACCAGGGCCAGCGCAATACAAAAATTATATGCGTTGAACAGGTTGAAAGTATGCTCACAGATGATCTGCCGATAGCTCTTCACCGCCGGCTTCGGCGAGCGGTTGACCTGCCCTTTCGCCTGTCGCTCCCTGACCTCTTTTTCGCTTAGTCCAAACTGCTTGTCCATTCCGTTTCACCCCACGTTAACTACCATATTACCATAAGAAACGGCGGGAATGGATCATTCTTACAGAAATTTAACATTCCCGCACGCCGCCTTACACCAATCATAACCGTCGCGTGTACCAAAAAGATCACGCCCGTTCTTATTTTATTCGTTTTTTCTTTCTTCTTATTCGCTTTCCAGCGGCATGCCCGGCTGTGCACCGATATCAAAACTGCTGCGACGGCCATGCTGATAGGCGATCGTACCGGCGATCGCGATCATCGCCGCATTATCCGTACAGCAGGACAGCGGCGGGATCGTAAAGCGGATCTGCGGGTAGTTCGGTGCGATCGTTTCCGTGATCAGCGTACGCAGGCGCGAATTGGCCGCTACACCGCCGGCAACGACAAAGTGACGGATGCCGGAAACATGATCCAGTGCGTAGGTCACACGGGAAAGCAGTGCTTCCAGTGCCGTTTCCTGAAAGCTGCAGGCAAGATCTGCCGGCACGAAGTTTTCCTGTCTGCGCGCACAGCGGGCCTGAAACTGCAGCACGCTGCTCTTAAGCCCGCTGAAAGAGAAATCCATCGGGTTCTCGGTCTTCGGCTTTGCCAGCGCATATACATTGTTTCCTTCCTTTGCCAGCCGGTCGATCTGCGGTCCGCCCGGGTAAGGAAGCCCCATGACACGTGCCACCTTGTCAAACGCTTCACCGATGGCATCATCCTGCGTTTCTCCCAGCACCTCAAAGCTGTTTTCATCCTTGAGGTATACCAGTTCCGTGTGCCCGCCGGATACGACCAGCGCCAGCAATGGATACTGCAGATCGCTCACCATCTCATTGGCGAAGATGTGGCCGGCGATGTGATGGACCGCCACCAGCGGCTTGTGAAACGTCCAGGCCATCGTCTTGGCTGCCTGCAGGCCAATGTGCAGACATCCGACCAGCCCCGGCCCCTGCGTGACCGCGACCGCATCGATCTCCTCCATCGTACAGCCTGCCTTCTTCAGAGCCTGATCGATCACCATGGAGATGTTTTCCACATGGATGCGGCTGGCCACTTCCGGGACGACACCGCCAAATTCTTTATGTACGTCGATCTGTGATGCGACAACACTGGAAAGCACTTCTTTGCGGTTCTTTACGATGGCTGCCGCCGTCTCATCACAGCTGCTCTCGATTCCTAAAACGATCGTATCTTTCATTGTATGCTCCCTCCAATCGCACATGCATAGACATATGCATCTTCTCCGTTATCCTGATAATAGCCTTTTCGCAGCCCGACACGTGTGAAGCCAAAACGCTCATACAAAGCAATGGCCGATCGATTCGATACGCGCACTTCCAGCGTGATGAATTCACATTGCGCCTGCCCGGCCGCATGCATCATCTGTTCCATCAGCGCAGTAGCATGTCCCTTTCGGCGATGCGCGGGCGCAACGGCCAGCTTGCAGAGCTGTGCGGTCTCAAATGTGATCCAGTAGACGAGATAGCCGATCAGCTCCTCTCCCTCCACTAAGACGTAAAGGTGCGAAAACGCATTTTCACTGAGCTCCGCGCGATACTGTTCCTCGCTCCAGCAGGAGGTAAAGCACTCCTTCTCCAGCCGGGCGACGGCCGCCAGATCGCTCTCCTTCATCTCCCGGATCATTTGATCTCCAGATGATAGGCACTCTGGTCTTTGAGATAGCGCGGTGTCAGCGTATGCACGTTTTCCACCGGCCGATAAAACGGACGCAGCGAGGCGAAGTTCGCCAGCAGATCAAACGGGCAGGATTCCATCCCCAGCAGATGTGCATCCCCATAGACACGCAGCTGCTTTTCCTGTACCAGTGCCCTGATGTCATCCAGGTCGAGGACCGTTTCCGGCTGCAAAAGCTCTCCCTGATCGAGCATGGCCACATAGGCACGGTGACTGCGGGCATCCATCAGTGCCAGCGCCTGTTTTTCCAGCCCGGCGTACAGCTGCAGAGAGCTGATCGTATAGAGGGGCAGCGAGCGCTGGGTGCAGAGCACCTTGGCAAGCGTCATGGCGATGCGTACGCCCGTATAGCTTCCCGGACCATCCGTGATGACGACCTCATCCAGGTCTTCGCTTTCCCATCCGGCCTTCTGCATATGTCCGATCAGCGTCGGAAACAGCGTCTCGCTCTGACGCTTCCAGGATTCTTCTGCGCTTCCGCAGATGAGCCGTCCATCCTCATACAGACCGACGACCAGATATTTGTTCGTAGTATCCATGCATAATGTCTTCATTTCAGTTCCTCCGCTATATGCGCATAGGCCTCGCCATGTCCTTCGATGACGAAACGGCGCTGTTCGCCTTCTTCATTGTGGATGCGGATCTCCAGCCGCTGTGCCGGCAGTGCCTCCAAGATGAAGTCCGGCCATTCCACCACACTGACACCTTCATCGAAGCACTCTTCAATGCCCAGTTCCTGATGGATGCCTTCCAGTCGGTATGCATCGATGTGATGCAGCAGGGTCCCATCCCCCATCGGATAGCTCTTCAGGATCGTAAATGTCGGTGAATTGATCGTTCTTTTCACCCCCAGCGCCTTTCCCAGGGCTTTGGTAAACGTCGTCTTTCCGGCCCCCAGATCCCCGCTGAGGGTAATGAGCGCCGGTCTTGGCAGCAGATCGGCCAGCTGCTGTGCAAGCGCTGCGGTCTCTGCCAGTGTATGTATCTGTATTTCCTTCATCGCTGAACGCCCCTTTCCATATCGCTCTTTCATCGGTGCCGGACACCGATGAACAGTAATAAAATCACGCTTTACTAGTATATCACATTTTAGATCGCTCTGCCCTTCTTGTGACAGAAAAAGCTGTCTGTCCCTCACACAACCAGCAGCCATGCGGAAATGAAATGTCTGTGTGCTCTTTTCCGATCGATCGTTCGTCCGGTCCGTACCGACCAGAAACACCGGGCGCTTCGACACAAAAAAACGAACCTGTAAGACAAGTTCGAGCAACGGACCGATGGTCCCTGATCCTGAAACACAGACCGGACAGGATCCAGTTGATCTAAGCTGTCGGCTTGACCTGTAAAAAGCAGGAGCGTGGTCGTCGTACCACCAGCTCCTGCTCTTTGTACATATGATCCACGATGTGGAAAGGCTTTTGTCTGTGAACGCCAACCGCCAAGGTGCCAGGATCAAGTATCGATTCCGTTCGTATCTGCTTTCTTAAATGAATCCATCTATACCAACGGCGCATACGCCTGTGAATAAATCGTGATATACAGAAGCAGCAGCGGAATGGTCACTTGGATCACCCGATTGCTGTCCTTGCCATATCGATGGATCCATACCGTAACCAGTCCCATCAACAAAGGAACTTGCGTCATT
>DWYK01000199.1 GCA_019118705.1 Candidatus Merdibacter merdigallinarum
TTCCGATCTTGTTCGGATCAGAGATATGTGTAAAGCAAGGACCGGCTCCCCACATTCCTCGTAGCAGATGGAGGAAAAGAAAAAAAGCCCCGCTTAGGGCTTTTCTCATCAAATGGTGCCGGTACCCAGAATTGAACTGAGCGCTAAGCATTACCATTGCTTTGTATTACCACTATACTATACCGGCAGCTCGCTTGCGCAATAACTATTATATACGATGCTGCCACTGTTTATCAATCACTTTTTACAAAAAGTTTCCAAATAACTGTTCAAATGAAGGATCCGGCGGGCAATTTCAGCAATTTTCCGTTTCAAATCCCGCCAATACGCGCAGCAGACGGGAAACCGGCAGGCCGACCACGTTAAAATAATCCCCCTCGATGCCTTCCACAAACCGTTTGCCCAGCCCCTGGATGCCATAGGCACCGGCCTTATCCATCGGCTCCCCGCTGCGGATATAGTCCGTGATCTCCGTTTCGCTGATCGGATAGAACCGTACGTTCGTCACACAGGAAAACGTCACCTGCTGCTGTGCCGACAGGACGGCGACCCCGCCGATCACCTGATGTCGCTTTCCGCTGAGCGCCCGCAGCATCTCTCTGGCCTGCATCTCGTCCTTTGGCTTTCCAAACACCTGGGCCCCCAGGGCGACGACCGTATCTGCACCGATGACGATGCTGTCGGGATGACAGCGGGCAACTGCCTCCGCCTTTTCATATGCCAGCTGCTCTACCGCCTTCGTCAGCTCAATATCCGTGCGCAGGTGTTCCTCGATCTCCATGGATACCACGGTAAATGACAGTCCCATCTCCTCCAGCAGCTCTTTTCGCCGCGGCGATCGGCTGGCAAGTATGTATGTACGCATCGTTCGTCCTCCTTTATTCCTCTGCTTTCTTTTTCTTTGGCAGCAGCAGATTGAGCAGTGTCGCGATCACAAAGGTCATGATGATGCTGTTCTGCGCAAAGATGCTGCTGACCCACTGCGGAAGCTGTGCCAGCACCTCCGGCACATTGCCGATGCCGACGCCCAGCCCCAGCGACAGGGCGATGATCAGTCCGGCGCGCTCATCGATCGGTTCTCTGGCTAACGACTGGATGCCGCTCACCAGGATCATCGCAAACATGATGACCGCCGCTCCGCCCAGCACCGACTGCGGCATGACGGAAAACAGTGCGCTGAGCTTCGGACAGAAGCCGCACAGCAGCAGAAACACCGCACCGGTCATGATGACAAAGCGATTGACGATCTTGCTGACGACGACCAGGCCGACGTTCTGAGCGAACGCCGTACATGGAAGCACCCCGAAAAAGGAACCGAAGAAACTGCCGGCGCTGTCTGCCAGCACACCGCCTTGCATCTCTTCGATGGTTGCTTCCCGGTCGAACGCACCGTTGGTGATGCCGCTGATGTTGCCGATCGTCTCCACCGCCGTCGCCACGAACATGATGCCCATCGCCAGGATGGCCTCCATGTGAAAGGTCGGCATGACCGGAAGAAACTGCGGAAGAGAGATCCAGGCCGCTTCCGCTACCGGCTGAAAATCCACCATCCCCAGTGCGATGGCCAGCAAATACCCGGCAACGATCCCGATCAGGATCGAGATGTCATTGATGAAACCCTTCATCTGCTTGGCGATCAGGATCACCAGCATGACGAAGAAACCAACGCCCAGATGCTGCAGGCTGCCAAAATCCGCCGCGCCGGCACCGCCGCCGAGATAATTGATGCCGACCGGCAACAGCGTCAGCCCCATCGTCACGATCACCAGCGAAGTGACGATCGGCGGAAACAGCTTGCGCAGCGGCCGGATAAAGAAGCCCAGCACCATCTCAAACAGTGAACCGACCATGCTGGCGCCCATCAGCGCCCCATAGCCAAAAGCGGAACCGATGATCTGCGCCGTTCCGATAAACCCGGAGCTCGTTCCCATGACGATCGGCAGACGGGAGCCGAAGCGCCGGATCGGGTACAGCTGTAGCAACGTTGCGATCGCCGCGACGAACATCGCATTCTGGATCAGCACCGTTTTCATATCCAGGGCGATATCCAGCAGCCCGCACACGATCAGCAGCGGCGATACATTCCCCAAAAACATCGCCAGCACATGCTGGATCCCCAAAGGCAACGCCTTCTTCAACGGCACGCGCCCGTCCAGCTCATAAACAGAACCCTCTTTCATCCCTGCGTTTCTTTTCATTCTTCTCCTCCTGATGCATAAAAAAATCCCCGTATACGCTACGAGGATCGACACCGCAGTTCATCTCTCCTTCGTAGTCCCAAATTTACGGTTTAGGGTAGAAACGCCTGTTCCCTATCAACAGGCATATACGAAGCACGGTTGTAACTATATCACATTCCCACGGTCATTTCCAGCACCATCAGCGCTTTTGCCTTCTTCCGACGCTCTGTGGAAAGAAAAACATCTGGATGCTCTGGCGACGATTGTAAAATGCCACGATCAGACAAGGCAGATAAAAGGCGAGGAACCACAGCAGGATGCGGATGACGAGATGGCTGAAGAACGCTTCCGGGAACAGATTGATCATCCGATCGGTCGCCGGATTGAGCAGCCAGAGATCATTGGTGAAGAACAGCTGATGGAACGTCGTCCAGAAACCGGTAAAGTCTGCCAGGATCCAGATGCCCAGCAGGATCAGAAACAAAACGAACAGAAACGATACGAACAAAAAGCCACGGCTGAGATCGTCCAGGAACGCCTTTTTGCGCAGCAGGATCAAAGCAGCCACGCTGGCGACCCATACGCCCAGCGCGATCCAGCGTACGGCCATCGCATTTTGATACAGGGTGCGGACATCGACCATATGTGCGCGCTCTCTGGCATTAAACGCCTCCTGGCTGACGCCGTCGATCGTCACGGACACATCGATGCTCTCCACATCACCACGCAGATAATCCAGCAAGGTCGTCGTCGCCTTCATCAGATCCGATCCGCTCATCCCCAGTTGTTCTGCCGTGTGAAGATCCCGATACTGCTCTGAAAAGAAACCGGTGTTGAAGCAATTCATGTCCACGCTGCTCAACAGCAAAAATGCGATCAGCGAACAGGCGGACACGATGCCCAACAACGATGGACTTTTCTGTTTCATCCTACCACTTCCTGTCTGTATAGAGTTTAGCACGAACAACGACGGCCATCAATACTCATTCGACCGCAATCAGCTGTACGTTGGTGAGCCCTTTGATCGTTCGAAGCGTCCCCATCAGCTCATCCAGCGAGATCTGCATCTCGCTGAAATCAAAGGAGATGACCACGCTCGCCCAGTCATGGATCGGGATGTTCTGGTTGATCGTCAGGATGTTGGCATTCACCTCGGAGAGGCAGTTGAGCGTTTCGCTGAGGATGCCTTTTTTATGATGCAGCATCAGTGAGATGACCGCCTTTCGCTCCTCTCTTCCCTGTGTTGCCGGAAATACATAATCTTTGTATTTATAGTACGTTCCCCTCGAGATGCCCACACGCTTGACCGCTTCGCTCACCTGGCGGACCATTCCGCTTTCCAGCATGCCTCTGGCTTCGATGACCTTATCGAGCACATCCGGCATGATCGCCGCATCTACGATATAGAACTTATTCATCTTCCACAACGCCTCCTTGTTCTGCCGCGCTCAGACAGTGTACCTGCCAGGATGGATAAGCAGCGGCCAGTTGCGCACAGAGCGCTTCGCTGCGTGAACGATCGACGATGGCGATCATCGTCGGTCCGCTGCCGCTGATATAAAAGGCAGACGCGCCATTGGCAAATGCCAGCGAACGCACCGCATCATACTCCGGGATGAGCTGTTTGCGGTAAGGTTCCTGCATCCGGTCCGTGCACGCATGCCGCACCAGATCTTCGTCGCCGTTCTCCAGGCCTTTGCAGATGGCGGCACAGCGACCCATCTGATAGACGGCGTCCGCATAGCGCATCGTCTTTGGCAAAAGCGTGCGCGCTTTCTGAGTATGGACCTCATAATCCGGGATGACCGTCACGAATCGATAGCGCTCCTGTATCGGATACGTGGCAACAAAGGGCCGTGGCAGATCATCGTCTGCAGACTGTGACAGAAACGACGCACACAGCCCGCCGGTGATCGCCGGTGCCAGATTGTCCGGATGGGCCTCCAGCTGCAGGCACTGTCGCAGCACTTCCTGTGCATCGATCGTCTCACTTCCTCTTCCATAGGCATGTGCGGCCAGCACTCCGGCAGCGATGCAGGAAGCGCTGCTGCCCAGTCCCCGTGCGACCGGGATCTCAGTATCGATCTGCAGCGCTACCCCCTCCGGCAGCGGCAGCCCCCATGCACGCAGGGCAGAGAAGAACGCCTGCAGCACCAGATTGTCCGCATTCTGATATTCTTTCGGGCAGCCGCTGACGACGATGCCCTTCTGTGAAAAGTCAAAGGTAAAGGTGCCGTAAAGCGTCAGCGCCATGCCCAGGCAGTCATACCCGACCCCCAGGTTGGCACTGGTCGCCGGCACGCGCACGCGGATCATTTCAGCACCTCCTTCGCTTTCGCACAGACATAGGCCTCCATATCCGTCACTTCGATCACATCCGAAAAGCGTTCCTCCATCGACTTCAACGCATAGAGTCCCTGTGGGATCGATGTCTTCGTCAGCTCGGAAAGCTGTTCCATGCAGACAAAATCGTCCGCTGCCGCCTCGACCTGCAGCGCTTTGAGCACATCCCGGGTAAACTTGTACGGCGAAGCGGTGGACAGCAGGACACACGGTTCTGTAAGTGCCAGTTGCTCCAGCACATACGAACCGACGGCCGTATGCGGATCCATGACATAACCGCAGGAACGATACACCCGTTCGATCTGCAGCGATGTCTGCGCATTGTCACAGTGGCCGCTCAAAAAGACGTTTCGAATCTTCTGCAGGGTCTCTTCATCGACCTGATAACGTCCCGTCTGCGCCAGCTCGTCCATCCAGCCACGGATCTTTTCGCTGTCCTTGCCGCACATGTAATACAGCATCCGCTCCAGATTGGAAGAGATCAGGATGTCCATGCTCGGTGAGATCGTTGTATGGAAAGAACGGTTACGGTCATAGATGCCGGTGCGCAGAAAGTCATCCAGCACCTTGTTTTCATTGGCTGCGACGATCAGATGACGGATCGGCAGACCCAGCAGCTTTGCGTAATAACCGGCCAGCACATTGCCGAAGTTGCCGGTCGGCACACAGAAGCTGATCTCCTCTCCCCATTGGATCTTCTCCTGCTGCAAAAGCTGCTGGTAGGCAGCGAAATAATAGACGATCTGCGGGATCAAACGACCGATGTTGATCGAGTTCGCACTGGAGAGCACGATGTGTTCCTCCTCCTTCAGCCGACGGGCCCCTTCGCTTTGAAACAGCGCCTTGACGCTGCTTTGCGCATCGTCAAAGTTTCCTTCGATCGCACAGACGCTGACGTTCCTTCCCGGCTGTGTCACCATCTGCAGACGCTGGATGGCACTGACCTTCCCCTGCGGATAAAAGACGGTGATCCCGATGTTCTCCGCATCCTGGAAGCCGCTCAGCGCCGCTTTTCCGGTATCGCCGCTGGTCGCTGTCACGATCATGACCTTTTCGTCCCTGCCCGCAAGCGCTCTGGACATCAGCTGCGGCAGCATGCACAGCGCCACGTCCTTAAAGGCGCTGGTCGGCCCATGAAACAGCTCCAGCACCGGCTGTTTGCCCGCAAAGACCAGCGGTGTGATCCGTTCATCATCAAATGTATCTCCATACGCCGCCTGTGCGCAGGCAGCCAGTTCCTCTTCGCTGTAATCCCAAAGCAGCCGGCGAAACAGCGTTTGGACCATCCCCGGATAATCCAGCTGCAAGAATGTGTGCAGATCCAGCTGCACCTGATCCAGGTCATCCCAGACAAACAGACCGCCGTCACTGGCGATCCCTTTTAATATGGCCTCCTTGGGCGAGCAGCGCTCCTCTCCCCGCGTACTGTGATAATATGGTTGATTTCCCATGCAGACACCCCTCTCATTTCTCGTTGCAATTTGCTAATACCTATGATACAATGTATGCAATTTAAAAACAAGTGTTTTCAAAACAAAAACACATTTTGGAGGAAGGATAGAAATGAAAATCGCAATACTGGGTTTTGGAACCGTAGGCCGAGGTGTCTATGAGATCTTGCAGCGAAAGGAAACAAACGATACGGCGCAGCTGGAGGCGGCGCATATTTTTATCCGCAAGGGCAAAGAGAAGACCCTTTCGGTCATGACGGATGATCTGGATGTGATCCTGGAGGATCCGGAATGCCGCTGCGTGGTCGAGGTCATGGGCGGCATCGAACCCGCACACACGTATATCTTAAAGGCCCTGCGCAAGGGCAAGCATGTCGTCACTGCCAACAAGGCGGTCGTCGCCGCTCACCTGGAGGAATTTCTGGAAACGGCACGGCAGCACCAGGTACAGTTTCGCTTTGAGGCCAGCTGTGCCGGCGGCATCCCATGGATCCGTTCCCTGCTGCAGGCAAAGCGCATCGATGCGATCCGTTCCATCAGCGGCATCTTCAACGGCACGGCCAACTACATCATCGATCAGATGGTGAAAAAAGACCTGGATTTTGAAACGGCGCTGACACAGGCGCAGGCAGCCGGGTACGCAGAAGCGGATCCCAGCGCGGACATCGACGGGATCGATACCGCCAACAAGGCGATGATCTCTGCCTCGCTCGCCTTCGATACCATCTGCACCCGTGACTTTCCGATCGGCGGGATCCGGCACCTGCAAAAAAGAGACCTGCAGACATTCCTGCAAAACGGCTGCAGCGTCCGTCTCATGATGGAGGCCCGCAAGGAAGAGGACCGTTATGCGATCGCAGTGGTCCCGACACTCATCGCCAGAGATTCCCTGGAAGCCAATGTGCCGGATAACTTCAATCTGACGACGCTGGTCGGCTCCACGCTGGGAGAACTGAAGCTGTACGGCCAGGGAGCCGGTGCACTGCCGACCGGCAATGCCGTCGTCAGCGACCTCATCGCCATCGCCCGCAATGAATGGGACGATGCATTCGTCGACCACCACCTGCACTACGACGCTTCCTTATTAAAAGGCGATTACCTGCTTCGCGAAAATGATCGCTATCAAGTCTATCACGATGTCACGCCGCAGTGGATGGCCGACCGTTATCGCGAAGCGATGACAGGCGATGCCGGCGCCTTCTGGGCAAAGATACCGGCAAAGGGGGAATAAGGATGATCAAGATCACGAAATTTGGCGGTTCTTCGCTGGCAAACGCACAGCAGTTTGCCAAGGTGAAGCATATCATAGAAAGCGATCCGGCCAGACGCTTCGTCGTCGTCAGCGCGGTCGGACGCGCCAACAAGCACGACAACAAGGTAACCGACCTGCTGTATCTGTGTCAGGCGCACATGCAATACCACGTCGACTGTTCCCCGGTCTTTGACATGATCAAAGAGCGCTATATCCAGATCCGCAACGATCTGCACCTGAACTATCCCATCGAACGGGAACTGGCATCTTTATGGAATCAGATGAAGACTTCCATCTCCGTGGATGAGCTCGTCAGCCGCGGGGAATACCTGACCGCCCGGCTGATGGCGGAATACTTAGGCTATGCTTTCGTAGATGCCAAGGACGTGATCCGTTTCCGCTATGACGGCAGCATCGACTACGACTTCTGCGAGAAGAGCCTGCAGCGCATCGCCCGCAACAACCAACCCTTCGTCATGCCGGGCTTTTACGGCAGCGCTCCGGATGGACGCATCCGCGTCATGACCAGAGGCGGCAGCGACATCACCGGTTCGATCCTGGCCAAGTGCCTGCACGCGGATCTCTATGAGAACTGGACCGACGTCTCCGGCTTCCTGATGGCAGACCCGCGCATCGTCCGCAATCCGCAGCCGATCCGCACCATCACCTACAGCGAACTGCGCGAGCTCTCTTACATGGGAGCCAGCGTCCTGCATGAAGAAGCCATCTTCCCGATCCGTGATACGAACATCCCGATCAACATCCTCAATACCAATCAGCCGGACAACCCGGGAACGATCATCCTCAACGAGCTCAGCGAAGACGCAGAGGACGATTCCGTCATCACCGGCATCGCCGGCAAGAAGGACTTCACGGTCGTGGCCATCTATAAAAATCACATGTCCGATGAGATCGGCATCGTCCGCAAGGCGCTTTCCGTCTTTGAGCGTTACCGCGTATCGATCGAACATGTTCCCAGCGGCATCGACTCGTTCAGCGTCGTCGTCGCAACCAGAGATGTCAAGGACATCATCTACGATATCGTCAATGACATCCGCCGGGAGATCCATCCGGATCATATCAAGGTATCCGATGAGATCGCGCTCATCTCGACCGTCGGACGCAATATGAGCTCCCGTCCGGGCATCAGCGGCCGGCTGTTTGCGGCACTGGGAAACAACGACATCAACATTCGCATGATCGCACAGGGAAGCGATGAGATCAACATCATCGTCGGTGTGGAAAACAAAGACTTTGAAAAGACGATCGCCGTCATCTACGACGGTTTCATCCAGAAGGAGGAGACAAAATGAAACGATACCGCATAGCGATCCTGGGGGCCAGCGGCGCCGTGGGAAGAGAAATGCTGAAGGTGCTGGAGGAACGCTCTTTGCCGATTGCCTCGCTCAAACTGCTCGCCAGCAGACGAAGCGCCGGAAAGACGCTGCTCTTCCAGGGACAGCCGCTGACGATCGAGGAAGCAGATGAACACAGCTTTGATGATGTCGACATCGTCCTGGGGGCAGCGGAAAACGATGTCGCCCGGCGCTTTGTGCCGATCGCCGTCGCCAAGGGCGCAATCGTCATCGACAACAGCAGCGCCTATCGACTGGATGAAGAGGTTCCGCTCGTCATCCCGGAGGTCAATGCGGCGGATGCGTTTGCCCATCACGGCATCATCGCCAACCCCAACTGTGCGACGATCATCGCGCTGGTGGCCCTCAACGCCCTGCATGATGCCTATCATGCCCGGCGTATGATCGTATCGACCTACCAGGCGGTCAGTGGCGCCGGCATCGGCGGCATCGGCGAACTGGAAACCCAGATGAAAGAGATGTCGGAAGGGAGAGCGCTCAGCGAACCGGCCGTCTTCCCTTACCCGATCGCCTGCAACCTGATCCCGCAGATCGGCGGCTTCGATGAACTGGGATACTCCAGCGAAGAGATGAAGATGCAAAACGAAGGTCGAAAGATCCTTCATGAAGAAACGCTGCGGGTCAACTGCACCTGCGTCCGCGTTCCGGTGCTGCGCTCCCACTCCGAAAGCATCACCGTCGAATTTGAAAAAGAAGTGGACCTTGCCCAGGCCCGTGCGCTGTTGGCCAAAGCAGAAGGCGTACGGCTGGTGGACGACCCGGCAAATGCCCGCTACCCGATGCCGCTGGATACCAGCGATCAGGATCTGGTCTTCGTCGGGCGGCTGCGGGAAGACATCAGTGACCCGAGCCATCATTCGCTCACCTTCTGGTGCTGCGGTGATCAGATCCGCAAGGGCGCTGCCACCAATGCCGTGCAGATCGCAGAACTGCTCATCCAGAGAGAAGACCGATAAAAAAATCAGGACCGGCTCCTGATTTTTTTATCGTTTCTCGACGATTGTTTTACAGACGCTTCACCAATGCTTAACAGAAAATATAACATAACTTTTACAAATGCTTAACGGTGTACTGATATCGTTATGATTTAATTAAGAAGAGGTGTTGATGATGAAACGTATCCTGATTATTGACGATAACGAAGATATCCGCAAGATCATCGGTTATGATCTGATCAAGGCCGGCTTTGATGTCGATGACGCACAGGACGGCGAAAGCGGCTATCAGATGATCCAGAAGGAAAAGAACTATGATCTGATCATCGTTGACTGGATGATGCCCGGCATGAGCGGGATCGATCTGGTGCGCACCCTGCGCCGTCAGCACAACAACAGCCTGCTGTTCATGTTAACGGCAAAAGACGGGGTGGATGATCTGGCAGAGGCATTTGAGGCCGGCGTGGATGATTATATGCGAAAGCCGTTCTCTCCGCGGGAGCTGACCATCCGCATCCAACGGCATCTGCAGCAGCGCGTCAGAGAAAAAGACAAACACATCCTCTCTTATGGTGATATCACGCTGGATGAACGAAGCCGGCAGGTGACGATCCAAGGAAACAAGGTCGCATTGACCCGCAAGGAATTTGACATGCTCGCCTATTACCTCTCTCATCCGGATACCGTCCTCTCCCGCAATCAGATCTTAAATGAGCTGTGGGGCTTTGATTATGACGGTGATACCCGCATCGTCGACGTCCACACCTTCAAGCTGCGGGCCAAGCTCAAGGACAGCTCTGTGATGATCACTTCTTCCAGAGGCATCGGTTACCGTCTGGAAAAACGCGGCGGTCTTTGACAGACCGCAGGCCACAGAATCACGCTCATAAAAAGAAGCCATCCATCCGGTGTCACTTTAAAATGGACCCTGTAAAACGGACACCAGAAAAAAGTACCCAAGAAGGTGAAACTGGATTCTGTATTACAGGGTCCATTTTAGTTTGCAAATCATTAACCTTTTCTCATTGTAGCAGGAAACGAAAAAAAGCGGCTCATCCATGAATGCTCATGAATGGCCGCCAGTATGTCCTCTGTCATGCCTGCTCCTTCTGATCATCGATCGAAGAAGTCACACGCTGCTTTCTTTGTTTTTCATAGTCGCGTAAGGATGCCAGCGCCTTTGGTGCCAGCGGGAACAGCGCGATCATGTTGAAGATCGTCATCAGCCCGACACCGACATCACCGAGGTCCCATACAAACTGGTAGGCCGCCAATCCGCCGATGAACAGCATGATCAGCGCTAAGATCTTGTATAACGTCTGTGCGATCCATTTATCGCCAAACAGATAAGCGACGTTGCTGCGGGCATAAAAGAGGATGCCCAAAAAAGTGGAAAAACTGAAGAGCCACAGGATGACCGCAATGAATATGACACCGAATGTTCCCAGATGGTACTGCATGGATGTCTGCAACAGGTCCATTCCTTCCAGCCCGGCCGTCAGCGAAGCCGGTGTCAGCAACATGATCATCGCTGTGCAACTGCAGATCAGCAATGTATCGATGAACACGCCCAGCGCCTGCAGCAGTCCTTCTTTTGCCGGATGACTGATCTCTGCCGCAGCCGCAGCACAAGGCGCAGAGCCCGATCCTGCCTCATTGGAGAACAGACCGCGCTTGGCACCGTTCATGATCACCGCACCGATGCCGCCGCCGACCACCTGTCGAAAGCCAAACGCTTCCTGAAAGATGCGTCCGAAGACCGCCGGCAGCTGAGAGGCATTGGCCAGGATGATGAAGATCGTGATGAAGAAATAGCAGGCCGCCATGACCGGCACCATGATATCCAGCACCTTTACCGTCGCATGCTTGCGCAATACGATGACGGCAGCCAAGGCCACCAGTGCGATCGTCGTATACAGCGGCGGAATATGGAAAGCATTCTCAAATGCGGAAGAGATGGAATTTCCCGTAACCTGACTGATGCCGCACCAGCAGATCAGTCCGGACAAAGCGAACAGACAGGCGATGAGCGAACGCTTTTTCCTACTGCCCTTTCGGATAAAAAGATGATGCAGATAGTAGGCAGGTCCTCCCCGATAGCCGCCATACAACGGGTCCTTCTCCTTGTATAGCTGTGCCAGCGTCGCTTCGATAAAAGCTGTGGATGCCCCCAGCAAAGCGATGATCCACATCCAGAATACCGCACCGGCACCTCCGGCTGAGATCGCAGCGACCACACCGACCAGGTTTCCCATTCCTACACGGCAGGCCGTCGACACGATCAGCGCCTGCACTCCTGAGATGCCTTCGCCTTCCTTCCCTCTCTGATTGTTTTCCAGCGTGACCCGAATCATCTCCGGAAACAGACGAAACGGCAGAAACCGCATACGCACCGTAAAGTAGATGCCGGCCGGCACAAGGATCAGCACCAGCAAAGACAGCCCCAGCGTACTGCCGCCCGGCAACGGGATGGTGATGAGATCGCCCCACAGCACCTGGTAGATAAACGTAAAAAACTCCATGATACCCTCTCATTTCTATATAGGTATTCCTATTATAACAGATAACCACCCCTAAAAACTGCTGAAAACCAACGGATTTACACATCTGCGCCCTGTTTTCTCCTCACAGCCTCCGCTCTCTGAGCCACCCATCCCTGCGATTCCACAAAAAAAGCGCTCCGTGAACGCTTTTCCATGTTGATTCCTTTTACCGCAGCTGTTTTACCGCTTTTTCGATCTCACGCTTTGCATCCCGTTCTTTTTCGCTGTTGCGCTTGTCGTGCAGCTTCTTTCCTTTTGCCAGTGCGATCTCCATCTTGGCTAGACCATGATGCAGATAGACGGAAAGTGGGACGACGGTATAGCCTTTGAGCTGGACCTTCTGCTGCAGCTTGCGGATCTCATCCCGGTGCAGCAGCAGCTTGCGGATGCGGGTCTCCTCATGATTGAACCGGTTGCCGTACGTATAAGGGGAAATGTGCATCTCTTTTACGAATGCCTCATTGTTCACAAAGCTGATATATGCATCCTTGAGCTGGACCTTGCCGTTGCGGACCGATTTGATCTCGGTTCCCTGCAGCTCCAGGCCGGCTTCAAAACGGTCTTCCAGAAAATAGTCATGTGACGCCTTTCGGTTGTAGGCGACGATCTTTCGTTCAGCCATCTTCTCACTCCTAATAAATCAGTTCCACACTGTCGTTCATGATCTCCTCTGCCCGATCGATGAAATACTGCTTCGACATATCCTGCCCCTGAATGTAGTGGGTGGCTCCCAGCTCATCGCTGTATTCACTGAGCGGATAGATCTGCACATCGCTGCCCGTCCCGTCAAAATACATGACGGTCGGTGTGAACGACACCTCTTCAAAGCTGACGCTGGCATCCTGCGGATGATAGACGAGCGTCCACTGTGCCATACCGCCCAGCATGCGGTCATTGACATCCTGCGCAGATACAAAATTTCCCAGGGAATACCAGACGAGCGTTTCATTGCCGGCTTCCCCGGTCAGGATATCGGCCGGCTGCAACACATGCGGATGTGTTCCGATGATCACGTCGGCACCCAGATCGGACAACAGCTGTGCCAGCTGCTGCTGTTCCTCATTTGGCGCAAACTGATACTCCTCGCCCCAATGCATCGAAACGATCTGCACATCACTGATTGCCTGGATCGCTTCCATATCGCTTTGGATCTTCTCCTCATCAATCAGATCGACCAGGTATTCTTTTCCCTGCGGCAGCACAAAACCATTGAGGCCATACGTATAGCTTAACACTCCGATGCGCAGGCCGTTTTTATTCATGACGCGATACCTCTGCGCATCGCTTTCATCCCCGTGGGTCCCGGTCTGTGTCAGTCCCAGCGTCTCGATGTGTGCCAGCTGATTCCGAATGCCCTGCTCACCGACATCCATCGAATGATTGCTGGAGGTGGAAAGCCAGTCAAAGCCGGCATTTGCCACGGCATCCAGGATCTCATAAGGACTGTTGAAGGTCGGATACGACTGCAGACCCAGCTCCGTACCGCCGCAGATCGTTTCCTGATTGATGTAGGCGATATCAGCCGCTGCGATCGTGTCGGCCGTACGGGCATACATCGAATCAAACTGATAGGTGCCATCCGGCTGGGCACCACTGGCATAGATCAGGCCATGGATCAGATTGTCTCCGACCGCCAGAAAACGGACCTTTTGATCCGCTTCCACGACCTCTTCCTCGATCGGCTCCTGTTTTGGCTGTACGCTCCGCTGACAGCCGCTCAGGAGAAGTGCGACCATCAGCGTCCATGCCAGACATCGTTTCTTTTTCATCTCATCGTTTTCCTTTCCCTCGCGCAGCACGACGGCGCTGACGGTGTCCGCGTGGCTTTCGGCGAACCTCGTTCTTTTCGCTGTCCACTGCACGTTTTCGTCTGCGCTTACCGCCTTCGATCAGTTCAAAATCGATCTGGCGCTTCCAGCGGTTGGCCCCGACACAGCGCACCTTCACCGGATCGCCCATCCGATAGACGTTCGCTGTATGCTCACCGATCAGACACAGCGCCTCTTCATGGTACTGGTAGCGGTCATCCTTCAAGGAGGAGATGTGAACCAGTCCCTCGATCGTATTTTCCAGTTCGACGAACAGTCCGAAGCGGGTGATGCCGGAGATCCGTCCTTCGTAGGTATTCCCGACATAACGTTCCATGTACTGTGCTTTTTTCATATCATCGACCTCGCGTTCTGCCTCCTGGGCACAGCGTTCCCGCACGCTGCTGTCGGCTGCGGCCTGTTCGACCCATCTGCCGTCCTTTGCCAGCTGGCGCTCATCGCTGCAACCCTCAAAGACATAGCGGCGCAGCATCCGGTGGACCACCAGATCCGGATAGCGACGTATCGGAGAGGTGAAGTGCAGATAATCGCTCAGTCCCAGGCCAAAGTGACCGAGGCAGTGCGCATCGTAGCGGGCCTTCTGCATGCTGCGAAGCATGTAGGAAGACAGCACATCATAGGTTTCCTTTCCCTTTGCTTCTTCCAGCAGTTTCTGAAACTGGTTGGCATGGACGTTGTTGATGTTGGCGACAAACGAATATCCCAACGTTTTCGCAATGCGGGCAAAGGTGCGCACCTTCTTTGGCTCCGGCTGTTCATGCACACGGTAAAGCGCCGGTACTTCCAGCCATTTCAGATGGGCGGCCACACACTCGTTGGCACAGATCATGAAGTCCTCGATGATCCGTTCCGATTCCCCGCGCTCCCGCAGTACGACATCCGTTGGTTCGCCCTGTTCATCAACAAGGATCCTGGACTCCTTCGTATCAAAATCGATCGCACCCAGGTCATGCCGCCGACGACGGATCCATCCGGAACATTCCTGCATCCAGGCGATCATCGCCAGCAGATGTGAATACTGTTTCATCAGCGCTTCATCCCCCGCCAGGATGTGGTTGACCTTTGTATAGGTCATCCGTTCATCACTGTTGATGACGGAAGGGTACAGTTGATAGGAGCGGATGGCACCGTCCTTCCCGATATCCATCTGCGCGCTGATCGCAAAGCGGTCCTCTTTCGGATTCAGAGAGCAGATGCCGTTGCTGAGCACCTGCGGCAGCATCGGTACGACCCGATCGGTCACATAGACGCTGGTCCCGCGCCGATACGCCTCCTGATCCAAAGCCGTTCCCGGACGCACATAATACGACACATCTGCGATGTGTACCCACAGTCGATAGCCGTCCTTCTGTTTCTGGATGCTGATGGCATCATCAAAGTCGCGGGCATCTTCCCCGTCGATCGTGATCGTCAGCAGCGAACGCAGATCGTGACGATCCTCACTGATCATGGAGTCATCCAGTGCGGAAGGCACCTCCCGCAGTTCCTCCAGCGTTTCCGGCGCAAACTCCGTATAGATGTCATTTTCCACCAGCAGCGACAGGATGTCGATGCCCGGATCATACTTATAGCCCAGCACCTGCGTGATGTGTCCCTGCAGTTCCCGTCCATACGAATCGATCTCCACCAGCACCTTGGAATCGTGTACCAACGGGAATTCCGCATAGTTGGAAACGACGACCTTTCGCCCCGCCAGATCCTTATCCGGCAGAAAATAGAAGCGTTTACGGTCCTTTTTGACGACACCGACGAACCGTTTGTTGCGATGTTCCAGGATGCGAACGACCTCACAGGCGCTCTCCCGACGGGCATCCGGCAAGATGCGGGCGATGACCACATCCTGGTCCATGCCCAGATGCAGATGTTCCCTGGCGACATAGTAGCTGACATCCTCCAGATCGACAAAGCCAAACCCCTTTGGGTTGACTCGCAAGGTCCCCTGAAAATATCCCAGATCTTTTGCCAGATGATAGCGATCCCGCTCGTCGCGGGCAATCTCCAGTTCGTCCTCCAGCGCATTCAGCTGGCGGATCAGCTTCGTATACTGCGCACTTCCCTGTATATTGAGCAGCTGCGCCAGCTCTTCGCTCGTGTAGCCACGATCGTTTTGTTCCAACAGCTCCAGCAGTTTTTCCTTCACTGCGCATCCCTCCATCCATAAAAAAAGACCCGATGCAGGGTCTTATCCAAATACTCGAATCAATACGACAAGCGCAAAGAACAAGATGCCAACGACCATGGTAGCGTTGGAGATGACTTTCTCCGCTCCACGTTCCTTCGTATTGGCGAACAGGTTCAGATCACCGGCACCGGTAAACGCTGAACTGAGTCCGTCAGACTTTCCACCTTGCAGTAAAGAGAGTATTATCAATACGACCGATACAAACATAAGTATAATCTGCAGAAATTCCATACAATAATCCCCCTTTCTAACGCATGGATGTCGTTCTTTGAAAAGATTGCGAAAACATTATAGCATTGATTGCGGGAAATG
>DWYK01000200.1 GCA_019118705.1 Candidatus Merdibacter merdigallinarum
CTTTACAGCAGCTTCTCAGGGCGAGGACATTGACGCTGAGGGCGTACAGATCAACCTCTGGAACTTCGGCTATGCCAACATGGATAAGATGTATGAAGATGGCTTTGATCTGATCAACTGCAACGACGGAAACTATTACATCGTTCCGAATGCCGGTTACTACTATGATTATCTGAACGATGGCACGATGTACAACCTGGCGATCAACTCGATCGGCGGTGTAACGATCCCGGCCGGTGACGATCAGATGGTCGGTGGTGCATTTGCCGTATGGAACGATATGACCGACTACCTGGACAACGGTGTCAGTGAGTATGACGTATACGACCGCATCAGTAACATGTCGTTGTTCGCAGCGAAGCTGTGGGGCAAGGGCGATCTGGATCTGGCAGGTGCAAAGGCACGTGCTGAAGAGCTGGGCGATGCGCCTCGTACAAACTTCGGTTATGAAGTAGACAGCGCCAGCGACGAATACATGAACCTGCCGATGGATGAGCTGAAAGATACATCTGCCAACAATTTTGCGGTCAACGAAGGCGAAAATGCTGAGATCGTTGAAGTGGATGGCAAGAATGCACTGAAGCTGGAAGGCGGCAAGAGCTATATCACGACCGGACTGGAAACGGTCGGTCTGGGCAGCGACCTGCGTGTCAAGGTAAAGCGCACTTCTGACAGCACGGAAGAACAGATCCTGTTTGAAAGCCCGTATGGCAGCATCAAGGCTGTTCAGAATGAGACCGGAAAGGTCGGCTTCTCAAGAGAACGTTTTGATTATTCCTTCAACTACACGCTCCCATTGAATGAATGGGTCGAGCTGGAATTCAAGAACCAGCAGAATGTCATGCAGCTGTATGTCAACGGTGAACTGGTGGATACGCTGGGTGATGATGAGCGCATCGAAGGACGTCCGATGCTGGCGACCGGCATGTTCCCGATGGCGACGATCGGAAGTGAAACGAACGCGTTCATCGGTTATGTAGATGATGTCCGCATCGGTAAGAACGATGACTTTGCCAGCACGATGTCACTGGATTATGCACTGTGGAACGCAGCGACGGTCCTGGATGACAGCAATTCCGCTACGCTGACACCGCTGATGGAAGAAGCGAAGAGCCTGCTGACTCAGTATGATCCGGATGCGGCAGAGATCGAGCGTCTGACGAATGAACTCAACAGTGCGATCGAGGCAACGGACAGCGAACTGGCCGATTACAGCCGTATCGAAGCATACAAGGCACTGGTAGCGGACCTGAGCTCCTTCACCGAAGAGAGCGCGGCTGCCGTACAGCGCGTGCTGGATATGATCCGTTACGATCTGCCGGCAGAGCTGCAGTATGTCGTTGATTCCTATGAGCAGGCACTGGTCGATGCGATCAATGGCCTGGAGACGAAGTCACTGAACGATCTGTACTATGTCGATTCTTCGACGATGACGGCAACGGCTTCCAGCTATCAAAAGGATGGCTCCAACCCGAGCAACGTACTGGATGGCAACAAGAACACGATGTGGCATACGGATTGGAATGAGACAAGCATGCCGCATTGGATCCAGTTAGAACTGAAAGAGCCGATGACGATCAATGGCCTGGAATACACACCACGCCAGAGTGGATCAAACGGAAATCTGACAGACTATACGGTAAAAGTAAGTACTGACGGTGAGCATTTTGAAGATGTTGTTACTGGTCAGTTACCAAACAACGCTAACACGAAGATGATCGAATTCAATCCGGTCAATGCAAAGTATGTTCGTCTGGTTTACAACAAAGCGGCCAACAACAACGGTTCTGCCGCTGAACTGCGCGTCCGTCTGGCCAACATCGAAGCTGATGTCGACGGCCTGCGGGTAGCGGTAGATGACGCAAAAGCGCATGTCGCTACGCTGGATCCGGCTGCGTATACGGAAGACAGCTGGAATCATCTGATGGATACGATCGATGCGGCAGAAGCTCTGCTCGCTGCAGAGAATCCGAATGCAAATGATGTTGCGCAGATGATCTATGATCTGGACAAGGCGCTCAGCGGACTGCGTCTGGTTACCGATAAGGATGCACTGAATGCAACCATCGATCAGGCGGAAGGTCTGGATGAGGGTGCGTACACGGCGGACAGCTGGGCAGCACTGCAGGAGAAGCTGGCTGCGGCGAAGGAAGTCGTTGCAGATGCCGATGCGACACAGCTGCAGGTCACGCAGGCCGATGATGCGCTGCAGGCTGCGATCGATGCCCTGGTAAAGGTGGAAGCACCGCAGCAGGCAGATAAAGATGCGCTGCAGGATCTGGTCGATCAGTATACCGGTTATCATTCCACGGACTATACGGCAGAGACATGGAAGCCGTTCAAGGCTGCTTACGATGCCGCATGGGAAGTATTGAGAAATGAAAATGCGACACAGGCGGAAGTAGATGCTGCTTATGAAGCGCTGAAGGCAGCCGGAGAAGCTTTGGTACAGGCACCTGGACAGTCTTCGGACGGTGAGGAAACGACGCCTCCTGCAAAGGATGAGGAAACAGATACCGCTGCAGCTGCCGGTGCATTCGCACCATGGGCAGCCGCCGGAATGTTGTCGGCTCTGGCCATCGGCTTCGTTTGGCGCAAGAAGAGAACTGAGAAGTAATCATGATCGCAATCACGTCCGACGAAAGGAAACCGATCACAGGTGAATGTTTGCCGGTGAGAGTTTCGGGCGGGGCATGAGCGAATGAACAGAAGGCAGGACAGACAGTGAGTGATCTCATTGTCTGGACCTGCCTTTTTTTCTGGCCGATGGTAGGACCGTGAATGACAGATCTGGAAAACTTTCGTGGGGATTCCAGGAAATCTGTGTTAAAATTTGAGGGAAAGAGGAGGTGGCGTGTCTTGTCGAACGTTGTGCGGATCCGTCAGGATCAGGAAACGCTGCAGACGATCGACCTTTCGTTTCTAAAGGAATGGCTCATGCGGCAACAGCTGTATTTCGGTGTGCTGAATGAAGCGTATGCTTTGGAAAACTATGAGAAGACCGATGCGGACATCCGTGGTATTCGCTTTGTGATCTTTGACCGACAGTGCTTTGGACGCGGTTTTCAGCTGCTGGTCGAAGAAGACTACGATCTGGAGCTGACGCTGAACGCATTTGCGACAGAACGTGATGTGCAAAGTTTTTTCCTTGGCATACGGGATCTTTGCGAGAAATTGGCAGTTGACGAATTCGAACAGGAAGGAGAACGCTGTTTTCTCGATCAGATCGATGCACTGTACAAAGAGCTGATCAAACAGAATCGCTGGCTGGTAAAATACCGCCTGCAAGAACGTACGACGATCTTTGGCTGTATCTATCCGATCATGATCGAGGAAAGCCTGATCCGTCACCTGGCCCTGCTGGAAGAGCCTGCCGCTTATCGGCTGTATGAGCGCTATCTGGATGAGAAGCAGCATGTGGAGGCCTATTATGGCAAACCGGTGGTATTGAAGGAGGGGTCTGAGCGGACGGCGCGTTATCCGCTGGTAGAAGGTGCATTAACGATCTTGCCGCTGGAGGGAGACTGGCCACAGGCATATCAGTTACATGAACTGCCGCAGATCCAGAGCTGGAGCGTCTTTCTTCTGAAAAAGAAGGGAGAGGAGGGCGACCTGCGCCGGGAGGCGAACATCCCTTATGCGGAATTCATGAAGCTGGTGCGGCCGCTGAAATGCCCGCGTTTTGATGCCGCACATATCCTTGTTGCCTATGATGAAGCGCTGGATCGAGAGGTCTGCGCATGGCAGAGAGAGCAGGGTAAGAAACGGATGATCCGCTGGCTCAGCAATGAGCGGGAACTGGGCGCTCCGCCGGCGCGGGTCGAGTTTGTGTCCGCATTCACGGATGCGGATGACGTGCGCTGCGCGATCTATAAGTATAAGAAGAGCCGTTTTGACAAATGGCTGCTGGGAATCACGAGTGAAAGAGGTACGTTCAGCGAATTCAGGGAGTATCGTGAAGAATGTGCACAGACGGATGCCCGGGAGCTGCTGGAGCGGTTGAAGACCTTCTGGAAGCGGAAGGCACAGGAAATCGAAAGGAAAGAAGAGGGGGAAAAATATGATCAAGTTGGTATTGACTGATATGGATGAGACGCTGCTGGTGGATTTTCATGTGCCGGCAGTGAACCGCGAGGCGATCGCGAAGGTGCGCAGCCGTGGGGTACACGTAGCGGCGGCGACCGGTCGCTCCTTTGACATGGTGCAGGAGATCCTGGCGGAGATGGGAACAAAGGATGCGCCAGGGGAGTACAGCATCTGTTTCAACGGTGCTGCCATCTATGAGAACAGTTCGGCACGGCCGCTGCACTATCAGGCGCTGAGTTATGAACAGATCCTGGAAGCGCGGGCGATCAGCGATCGCTACGGCCTCTGCTTTCTGGCATTTACGCTGGATCGGATCTATATGTATCACCCTTCGCAAAGTGAGATCGAACGCAAGACGAGACAGAAGGCAGCATTTTCGATCGAGACGGACATGTCGCTGTTGAAGGATGCAAAGGTCGTCAAGCTTGCTCTGCAGTCGGATGTGGAGGAACAGTTATATGCGATCGGGAAAAAGGAAGCAGCGCGATTCGATGCGCTGAATATTGAGGTCAGCTATTCCTCCGGTCGTTTTCTGGAGTGCACGTGCAAAGGCGTCAGTAAGGGAAGTGCCCTGCGCTGGCTGTGCGATCATCTGCAGATGACGACGGACGAAGTGATGGCGATCGGCGACAACTTCAACGATCTGGAAATGCTGAAGGCAGCCGGTCTGGGGGTCTGTGTCGGCGATGGACGTGCGGAAGTGCGCCAGGTGGCCGATGTGGTGACAAAGCGCGGGTACCGGGAAGGTGCGGTCGCTGAGGCGCTGGAGCGCTTTGTGTTGAAGGAAGAATAGTTCCTGTGAAAGAAGGAAACGGGAAGCGAAAGACACCACTGGAGACGGTGGTGTTTTTCATTTTGAAAAGCGGATGTCCGATTCGGAAAATAATGTTATAATGTTCCTGGTGATTTTTGTGATTGAGAATCGATTTGTGCAGGGGATCCGGGATGGCGTGCCGATCGCGCTGGGGTATCTGTCCGTTTCCTTTGCGTTTGGTATGATGGCGGCCAGTCAGGGGCTGCCGCTGTGGGCGAGCGTGGTGATTTCTTTCACCAATCTGACCAGCGCCGGACAGTTTGCGGCGCTGGGGATCATCGCATCCGCCGGATCGATGCTGGAGATGGCACTGTCGCAGCTCATCATCAATCTGCGCTATTTTCTGATGTCGCTGTCGCTGACCCAGAAGGTGGATCCGAAGATGAATACGCTTCAGCGTGCGGTGATCGCACATGGGGTGACCGATGAGATCTTTGCGGTATCGACGAGCCGCTATGAAGGGGTCGGTTTTACCTATATGATTGCCTTGATGATGCTGCCGATCCTGGGATGGACCGGTGGGACCTTTCTGGGCGGTGCGGCCAGTTCACTGCTTCCGCTGGCATTGCGCGATGCGCTGGGCATCATGATCTATGGGATGTTTTTGGCTATCATCCTGCCGCCTTGCCGCCGTTCGCGGGAGATCTTCATCGTGGTCATCCTCTCTTCCGTGATGAGCTGTCTGTTTCAGCTGCTTTCTTCCATTGTTACGATCGGCAGCGGTTTTGTGATCATTCTCTGTACATTGGCGGGGGCAGGTATCGGCGCCTGGCTGTATCCGGTCACGGAGGAGGATGGCGATGCATAGTCTGTTGGGGTATATGGCGGTCATGGCGGGGGTCACATATCTGATCCGCTGCCTTCCTTTGCTGTGTTTTCGCCGTCGCATCCGAAATCGCTACATTCAGTCGTTTCTGTATTATGTTCCTTATGCGGTGCTGGGATCGATGACCTTTCCGGCGATCTTTACATCGACCGGCAGCGTCGTGCCTTCCTGTGTCGGCTGTACGGTTGCCGTCGTGCTCGCCTATCGGGAAAAGAGCCTGCTGCTGGTGGCGCTCGCCGCTTCGGCCGCTGCCTGTCTGACGATGCTGGCGCTGGGGACGGCATTTTGAGGAAACGAAATACAAGCATCTTTTTGATGCTTTTTTTCTATACTTTTGGGAGCGGTCATGCTATATTGAAGCTGGATGAGAAAAACAGCGGGAATTTACATCGATTTAACATTGGGATGAATATTTCTTTACGGCTGTCATGGCATAATACGAATGTAAAGGATGTGTAAAATTTATGGGAATGGATGATCTGAAGGCGCTGTTCTCGTTTGTTGGCGGCCTTGGATTGTTTTTATATGGAATGCATCTGATGGCGGAAGGGCTGCAGAAGTCGGCCGGGGAAAAGACACGGCGGCTGATGGGCTATCTGACGGATAACCGGTTGTTCGGCGTGCTGGTCGGCGCGCTGATCACCGCGATCATTCAGAGCTCCTCAGCGACGACGGTGATGGTGGTCGGCTTTGTCAATGCCGGAGTGCTGTCGCTGACGCAGGCGGTCGGCGTCATCATGGGTGCGAACATCGGAACGACGGTGACGTCCTGGCTCGTCTCCATGAACGAGTGGGGGAGCATCTTTCAGCCGGAGTTTTTTGCGCCGCTGCTGGTCGGTGTCGGGGCACCGCTGCTGCTGTTTGGAAAAGATCAGCGCCGGCAAGAGGCCGGCAGCATCCTCGTCGGTTTCGGCATCTTGTTTCTGGGACTGGAGGCGATGAACGCAGCGGTAGCGCCCTACAGCAATGCGCCCATCTTTGCCGATGCCTTTGCGACGATCGGCTCGAATCCGCTGCTGGGCATCCTCGTCGGTCTGGTCGTAACGGCGCTCATACAGAGCTCCTCGGCATCTCTTGGCATCCTTCAGACGCTGGCGATGAACGGCATCGTCACCTGGAACAGTGCGGTGTTCATCGCGCTGGGGCAGAACATCGGTACCTGCGTAACGGCGATGATCTCCTCGATCGGAGCCAATTCACATGCGAAGCAGGCAGCGATGATCCATCTGCTGTTCAACACGATCGGTGCGCTCCTCTTCGGTGTGGTGTTCGCCCTGTTCTTCCTGTTTGAACCGACGATGGGAACGGCCCATGTCAACAGTGTGGGACTGGCGATGTTCCATACTTGTTTCAATCTCTTCAACACGGTCCTGCTGTTTCCTTTCGCAGATCGGCTCGTCGGGCTGTCGCAGCGACTGGTCAAAGAGGGGGCAAAGAGCACGCAGAAACAGGATGATCTGCTGACGGCGCTGGATCCGCGCATGATGGAGGCGCCCGGCTTTGCCATCGAATCCGCAAAGCAGGAAGTCGCACACATGGCGCAGCTGGTCATCCGCAATGTGGAAAGCAGTCGCAAGGCCTTCGTGGACCGCAGCAGCAAGCGCATCCAGGAGGTCTATGCGAACGAAGAGCTCGTCAACCGATATGAAAAAGAGCTGACCGGCTTTCTCGTTCATATCGAATCTGCCACGCTCAGCGATCATCAGCAGCTGCAGCAGCGCCATCTGCTCTATGTCATCAGCGACCTGGAGCGCATCAGCGACCGCTGCCGCAACCTCGCCGAGCTCAGCGAACAGATGCTGAAGGAGGAGAGCACTTTTTCCATCGGTGGTTATAAGGATCTGGAAAACCTGAGCCGACAGTGCCTGTCGACGCTGCAGGCGGCATTGAACTGCTGGAAGGAAACGGAGCTGGAACGCTATTATGAGCAGACAAAGCGCAGTGAGCAGAAAGTCAACGAGATGGAGAATCAGCTGCGTGACAAACACATCCGCCGTCTGTCCATGCACAAGTGTGAGGTATCGGCCGGCGTGATCTTTCTTGATGCGATCAGCTATCTGGAGCGCATCAGTGATTATGCGATGAACATTGCGAACTATGCAAGAGAAGAAGCGCAATACAGTTAATATAAAAGGGGGAGCTTACAATGGCAAAGATCTTAGTAGTAGAAGACGATGAGAGCATCCGCAATCTGATCAAGCTGACGCTGCAGCAGTTTCAGTATGAGACCGAGGTGTTCGAGGATGCGGAAAGCGCCTGGGAGTATTTACAGAGCGAATCGGCAGACATCGGGATCTTCGATCTGATGTTGCCGGGGATGAGCGGACTGGAGCTGATCGAAAAGATCCGCAAAGATGAACAGCTGCACAATTTCCCGGTCATCATCCTGACCGCAAAGGACAGTGAGATCGACAAGGTCATCGGACTGGATCAGGGAGCGGACGACTATATGACCAAGCCGTTCTCGGTGCTGGAGCTGACCGCCCGGATCCGTTCGCTGCTGCGGCGCAGCGTTGCACACAGCGAGGAGAGCCATGGCTTCTATGATGGTGGTCTGGAGATCGATTTTGACGGCCGTACGGTCCATGTGATGCAGAAGCAGGTCGATCTGACCTTCAAGGAGTTTGAACTGCTGAAATATCTGATCCTTCACAAGGGAAAAGCGGTCAGCCGACAGGAACTGCTCAATCAGATCTGGGGCTATGATTTTGTCGGAGAGAGCCGTACCCTGGATGTGCACATCAATTCTCTGCGGCGAAAGCTGGGAGAGCCTTACGATGGCTGGATCCAGGTGATCCGCGGCGTCGGCTATCGCTTCGTTTCGGAGAACTGATATGCGCAAACGGATATTGAGAGATTATGTCCTTGTCGTGACTGCTGCACTGTTGTGCGGGTTTCTGATCTTTTATCTGGTCGTTTCCAACATCATGATGGAATCGACGAAGAACGATCTGCACTATACGCTGAAAACGCTGGAGGCACTGCCGCGGGAAGAACTGATCGCGCGGGACGATGCGCTTTCACAGACACTGGAGGATGAAAACTCCCGCATCACCATCATCGATGCGGATGGTGAGGTGCTTTTAGACAGCGATGTGGATGGAACGATGGAAAACCATCTGCAGCGAGAAGAGGTCCAGATGGCGCTTCGTGAAGGGGAGGGCTATGCGATCCGTTATTCGACGACGCTGGACATGCCGATGCTGTATGTCGCACTTTACTCTCCTGAACAGTCCTGCATATATCGCATTGCCATTCCATACAACGGGCTGGAGGCCTATGGGGTCTCGCTGTTGCCGGCGGCCGTCGTTTCCTTTGTGGTCGCTTCTTTGATCGCTCTGCTGCTGGCGCGCAAATCCGCTTCTTCATTGACCCGGCCGCTGCAGGAGATCGGCAATGAGATCCGTCGGTCTCAGGACAGCAACGTACCGCTGTCTTTCCATACGTTCCACTATGAGGAGCTCAATGAGATCGCTGATACGATCAAGCAGATGCAGGAGGAGATCCAGCATTACATCAAGCGCCTCAAGCGGGAAAAGAAGATCCGCCAGGAGTTTTTTGACAATGCGTCCCATGAGCTGAAGACGCCGCTGACCAGCATTCGCGGATATGGGGAACTGCTGAAAAACGGAGTCGTGAATGATCCGCAGCAGGCACAGGAATGCATTGACCGCATCCTGAAGGAAACGACGCATATGACCGCACTGATCACGGATATCCTGATGATCTCACGCTTAGAAGGCAATGATGTCGTCGAGGAGAAGGTGGATATCCCACTGCGGAGCAGTGTGGAAGAAGTTCGCAAATCGCTGGATCCGATGGCTCGAGAAAACCATGTGTTCCTCGATGTGCAGGCGGAAGACTGCTGTGTCCACATGTCGCAGAAGCACCTGGAGCAGCTGCTCAGCAACCTCATCAGCAATGCGATCAAATACAATCGAGAGAATGGTACGGTCGATGTCTTTTTGAAGAGCGAGCAGCAGCGTTTGGTGCTCAGCGTCGAAGACAGTGGTATCGGGATCTCCAAAGAAGATCAAAAGCATATTTTTGAACGCTTTTACCGCGTGGATAAAGGACGCAGCCGACGTGTCGGCGGAACCGGTCTGGGATTGGCGATCGTCAAGCATATCGTTCGCTATTATAATGGAACGATCGATGTCTTTTCCCGGGAAAACATCGGTACGAAGATCACGATCACGCTGCCAAGCGTAGTCGTCAGACAAGATGAGGAGCGATGACAGTGCGCGATGCACTGTCTTTCTTTTCCTGGAATGTAAAATATAAGTAAATTATATGTAAAGGAAAGATAAAATTATTCTATAATTTTGAAAACAAGTGTGTTATCATAGGCTTGTTTAACGAGTCGGAGGTAGCACGATGGGAGAGATTGTGGAAATCGTCGTTTCGATGCTGGGCGGGCTGGCATTGTTTCTGTATGGCATGCGCATGATGTCAAACGGCCTGGAACTGACGGCGGGAAACTCGATGAAGTCCGTATTGGAAAAACTGACATCCAACCGCATCATCAGCATCCTGGTCGGTGCCGGAGTGACGGCGCTCGTACAGAGTTCATCAGCGACCACGGTCATGCTGGTGTCGTTTGTCGGTTCCTCCATCATGACGCTGGAACAGGCGGTCTGGATCATCATGGGAGCGAACATCGGTGCGACGATGACCAATATGCTGACGGCGCTCAATATGTCTATGGTGGCCAGTCTGCTGGCAATCATCGGGGTGATCGCCATCGTATTCATCAAGCGTCCCCGCTTCAATCACATCGGCTTGATCTTTGCCGGGCTGGGGATCTTGTTCATCGGAATGGAACTGATGTCGGCGGCCGTAATGCCGCTGAGGGAGTTTGATGCTTTTCATGATATCATGTCGACCTTTACCAATCCGCTGATCGGTGTGTTGTTCGGAGCGCTTTTTACTGCGCTCATCCAGAGTTCGAGCGCTTCGATCGGGATCCTGCAGTCGCTGTCGATCACCGGCGCGATCTCCATGGACAGCTCGTTGTATCTGATCTTCGGCATGAACATCGGCACCTGTATCACAGCTGCACTTGCTTCGATCGGTGCGAACAGCGATGCAAAACGCACGGCCTTGATCCATTTTCTGTTCAATGTGATCTCTACCTTTCTTTTCATCATCCTCATTCAGCTGGTTCCCTTTGCGTCGTGGATGCAGGCCAGCAGTGGAGATCCAAAGGTGCAGATTGCCAATGCCAACATCGTGTATAAAGCGGTATCGGTTTTGTTGCTGTTTCCTTTCGGTCAACGACTGGTCGATCTCAGTCGGAGGCTCATCCGCGATGATCAAAGAGCGGATTTATTGCTGTGTGAACTAGGGATGGATCGTTACGGCGGTGTGGGAACAGCGGCGGTCGCCCTGACCTCTTTTGAGCGGTTGCTCGATCAAATGACTCGTATGGCATTTGAAAATGTCAAACTGTCGCTGGATGCGCTCATCCGTCATGAGGAAAAGCATCGGGAAGAACTGTATGAACGGGAACAGCGCATCAATGCCAGCCGCCATCAGATCAATGAATATATGAATCGCATATCTGCTCTGGAGCTTTCTGAGGCAGATGGGGAAAAAGTCATATCCTACTTTAAGATCACGACGGATCTGGAACGTCTGGGGGATCATGCAAAAAACCTAATGGGACATGTTGAAGAGGAGACGCTGAATGAAGATGCGCGCACGGAGCTGGTCATTCTGCGCAATCTGTTTCGACAGGCCCTGCAGGCGATGGTTCATTCCCAGGATCCGTTTACGGAGATGGCGGCGATCGAAACACAGGCAGATGCGCTGACGTCACTTTATGAAAAGCATCAGCTGCAGCGCCTGCGGGCACAGGCGTGCACACCGGTGCAGTGTGTGACCTATGTCAATGTCTTGACGGATATCGAACGTATCTTCGATCATCTGACAAACATCATGGAAGAATGTCGGGATCACGGCTATCCGTTTCCTTACGCCTTTGATACAGCTTCATCTTTCGATGCATGAACAGGTGACCGGGGATCCGCGTCTGTCTGCCATCATTCGACCCTGGCACTCAATTCCTTTCATTGCCAGGGCACCTGGAGAAGACGTTGGACGATGCCTTGCAGCAGCGGCTCTTTCCGACTCTGATCCAGACGTGTGCGAAGCGATGGGCACCGCGGCAAAAACAAGAAAAGAGAATGTGTTGTGGGAAGAGCCCCTGACGCATTCTCTTTTTTACATTCCCATGAAGTGATCGGACCGGTCGTAACACCGCTGGAATCAAAGGCGACGGCGACGAAGCTGTCCATCGAAAAGCAGACCAGCAGAAAGATCAGGGCATAGAAGCCGATCAGCAGATATTTCAGATCGATCTGCCAGCGGATGCGCAGCAGTGCGACGACCAGAAACAGACCGACACCGGCCGCAACGGTCAAGATCAGCGTCAAGTCCGGTATGGACGGCACCTGATGGGCCAGCACGGTGAGATCGGGTTCCGCGATCGTGACAAATGCCCCGATGAGAAAAGTTATGACGATCATATAGATCGGTTTTTGAAACGATACGATCGTTTTTCCGATGCCTTCTCCCACTGGCTGCATCGCCATGTCGGCGCCAAGAGAAAACAATCCCATGCCGATGATCAGCAGCACGGCGCCGGCCAGAAACAACAGGATCGTTCCCAGCGGCATCGGAGTGATGGTCACGCTCAGCAGCAGTACGATGAGCGTGATCGGCAATACGGAGGAAAGAGCTTCATTGATCTTTTCTTTTAATCTTGTCATTCAAGCACCTCTTTTCTTGCTATGAAGCGTGATTCCTGCTTTTCATGCATATCATGCATGGATCTTGAAGGTCAATGACATTGTAACATGAAACAACAGAGGAACACAAAGAGAAGGGGCATAAAAAAATGGAATACCGGCGGTATTCCATCCATGTGTTATTCGGTGTGCTGCAGGCGATAGAGCACGATCTCGCTGGAAGAAAACAGGCGGGCGTTGACACCGGTCGTGCCGACACCGCTGGATACCTGCAGTTCCATCGTGTTGATCTGGTACTTGCCCAGCGGGTACTGCATGGCGCCCTCACTGCTCTGATACGGCCCCAGCAGCGGGAGATTGATCTGCGCACCGTGGGAGTGTCCGGCGATCCCCAGGGAGATGGATGTGTACGGGATCCCATCCTGGGCGAACAGGTCCGGACAATGGGTGACCAGGATGTTGTACTCCTCATCGCTGATCTGGGAGGTGGCCGTCGTCACATCCGGTGTACCGCCCAGCAGCGGTTCGACGCCGATGAGGACGATGCCGCTGTTGGTGCCGTTGCGGATGTGCAGGGAGCGGTTGTTGAGGATCTCAAAGTCTGCCTCGCTTAGCAGATCTGCGATCTGGGTGCGGATCTCTTCGCTTGCGCAGTCGCGTTCCCCGAGGACGGCAAACTTGCCCAGCGGGGCATCGATGCTCTTGAACAGCTCAATGACGATGGCTCGATCTTCCTCGCTGGCGGCAGCGGCGTCATCAAAGAGGTCGCCGCCGAAGATCACGACATCCGGTGCGTTGTGGTTGATCGTGTCGACGATGTCGCGCAGCCGCTGTTCATCGATGGAAAAACCGTATTCCAGATCGGTGAAATAGGCGATCTTCACATCGTTCATCGCCTCGGGGATCTTGGCGGAGGCGAGCGTCTCGTAGCGGACCCCGGTGTGGCTGACCGCGACGAACAGCGCATAGTAGATCGTCAGCATGACGATCACGGCGATGATGAATAGAACGGATACGATCTTCAGCAGCTTTCGTACCATGGGCCCACCTCCTGTGCAGTGTTTATTCTATCATAACAGATGTAAAAAAAGAAGCGGGAAAGAGAAACGCCGCCTGCGTCCGTGATCGTTACGGCCGTGCTGGCGGCGTGGGGTCTCATGCTTCTTCGCTCTTTTTCGTTCGGGTCGTCTTTGCGGACGTCCGTCGCGGTGCCTTTGGTTTGGCCGGTGCGCTCTTCTTTGGGGCGTCCTGCTTTGAAGCGCTCTGTTTTGGCGCGCTCTTTCTGGCCGTGGTGCCTCTGGCGTTCGTCTTTTGCGCAGTCGCCTTTTTCTTTGGCTCTGCGCTCTTCTTCGCACCGTCTTTCTCCGCGCTGCGGTTTTTGTTTGCCTGACGCTGGGAACGCATCGCTTCGATCTGTGCCATCGTCGACTTGGAGTTGATGATGACCGGAATGACGATCGGGTTGCGATGGGTCTTGTTGTAGAGGAACGGTTCCAGGGTGGAGCGTACACAGTTCTTGAGCTCACCGAAGGTCGTTCGCTGCGCCATCTTTTCTTTCAGCGCATGGTGGACGATGTTTTCTGCTTCCCGCAGCAGGCTCTGTGAATCCTTGATGAACACGAAGCCGCGGGAGACGATGACCGGCCGCATCAAGATCTTGTTTTCTTTGGAATCGATCGCAATGACGACGGAGACCAGTCCGTTGTTGGCCAGGATCTTGCGGTCCTTGAGCACGGCGGTGGACAGGCCGCTGATGTCGTTGCCGTCCACATAGACGTCATCCGCCTGGATGCGCCAGCTGCTCGGGAACACTTTGTGATCGCGCAGGATCAGCACATCGCCGTTGGCGCAGGTGAAGATGTTCTCCGGCGGGATGCCGGTTTCGATCGCCGTATTCTTGTGCTGTACGAGCATCTTGTACTCGCCGTGCACCGGCATGAAATACTTCGGTTTGATCAGCTGCAGCATCAGCTTTTGTTCTTCCTGGGAGGCGTGGCCGGTCGTGTGCAGGTTGTTGAGCACGGACTTGGTCAGCACGTTGGCCCCTGCGCGGAAGAGCTTGTTGACGACCTGATTGACGCTGCCGCCGTTGCCCGGGATCGGGGAAGACGAGAAGACGACCGTATCGCCCGGGATCAGCTTGATCCAGCGATGCGTGCCGTTGGCGATCCGTGAAAGAGCCGCCAGCGGTTCTCCCTGTGATCCGGTGCAGACGATGCAGATCTTGTTGGACGGCGTGTGATTGAGCTGTTCCGGTTCCAGGAAATGTTCCTGCGGAATGTTGATGGTGCCCATCTTGCGTCCGATCGTTACGACGTTTTCCATGCTGCGGCCGAAGATGCACACCTTGCGTCCGCAGGTGACGGCCGCTTCCAGGATCTGTGCGACGCGCAGCACGTTGCTGGCGAAGGTCGCCACGATCAGACGGCCGTTCGTCTTGCGCATGATGTCCAGGATCTCCTGGGCCACCTTCTTCTCGGAGATGGAGAAATCCTCCACGCCGGAGTTGGTGGAGTCGCTCATCAGCAGATCGACGCCGATCTGCCCCATGTAGGCCATGACCTGATAGTCGGCGTTATGCCCCAGCGGCGTGAGGTCAAACTTAAAGTCGCCGGTTTCCACGATGCGTCCGTTGGGCGTGTTGATCAGGATGCCCAGCGAATCCGGGATGGAATGGATCGTGTTAAAAAAGCCGACGGTAAAATGCTTCATTTGGATCGAGGACTGGTCGTTGATCTCAATGAGCTTGACGCCCTTGACCATCCGGTGCTCCTCGAGCTTTCTGCGGATCAGCGCGCAGGCAAAACGCGGCGCGTAGATCGCTTCGATATTGACCGAGCGCAACAGGAACGGAATGCCTCCGATGTGATCTTCGTGACCATGCGTGATCACGAGCACCTTGCGCTTGCGGTTGTACTTGATCAGATGACTGTAATCCGGGATTACATAATCGACACCGAGCAGGTTGTCTTCTGGAAAACGAACACCGGCATCGACGATCAGGATCTCGTTGCCATGCTCAAAACAATAAGTGTTTTTTCCGATCTCACCCAGTCCGCCGATCGCATAGACGAGGGTATCGTTTTTTTCTACGGTTGTTTTATTATATTCATTTCGAAAACTGCCTGACTCATGCGGTGCGTGTGTTTGTTGATTTGAATGCATAAGTTCTCCTTTCCCACAATGGCTGTTATTTTACGTATTGCACCTTTGTTACTATTATACCACAATTAACGAAAAACTGACGTTCGGTTTCCCTTAATTTCAACCGTGGCACAACTTGTATCATTATACATAGTTTTTTCTGCCTGCGCAAAGCCTTTTGCAAAAAAAAAGCCGGCAGGGACCGATGAGGGCGCTTACAGGATGAAAAAAAGCGGCGTTTCGCATGAAACGCCTGCTGTCATCAGCCGATGACCATGGCTTCGGGATCTTCCCGCCATGGATCTTCGGTGTGGATGTGGTCATAAAACAGGGTGCCAAAGAGATGGTCGATCTCATGCTGCAGGCAGATGGCCGTATAGCCGGTTGCCCGGATGCGGACGTTTTCCCCGCGCAGCAGGTCATAGCCTTTTACCGTGATGCGCGCATGACGGTAGACGAGCCCTTCGTGTTCCTCCAGGACGGACAGGCAGCCCTCGCCCTGTGCGAGATAGGCGTTCTGTACGCTTTCGGAGACGATCTTCGGGTTGGCCAGGGCGAACTCATCGCTGCCATCTTCCGTCGGTACGCTGACCGCGATCAGCTGTTTGGGGATCCCCAGCTGAATGGCGGCGATGCCGACGGCCGGACGCAGCCCTTCTCTTTCGGCAATCTCATCGTCCTGGGAATCACGTACATAGGTGATCATGGCGCGCAGCAGTTCCTCATCTTCCTTGGAGAGGGGAAGGGCGACGGGTTCGCTCTTGGAGCGGATGCGCGGATCACTGTCCAGAATGATCCTATCGTTTGTGATTTTCATCGTATACTTCCTTTCTGCTTCTGTGTGGTCATCATTCTTTATTCTATCCTCTTTTTAGGAAGTTGGAAAGTTTTTTTCACAAAATATCCATGTAAAAGGTCTGGGGAATATGGTAGAATGTTTATGCTGTAAAGGAGTTGAGGTCGATGGCAAAAGAAAAGAAGCGTACGCTGCTGAGCCTGCTGCGCCTGCCGCAGGGAAAAGACAGTCTGCTGCATTATACGGCCCTCGCCCTGACGATGTTTGGCTCCTTTATGATCGTATCGACCAACATGGGCAATATGACGAGCAACAATCTGGCGATCCTCATCGTCTTCATCAAGCAGCTGGCCTTTTTCGTGGTCGGCTATGTGATGATGCTGGGGGCGGCCCGCCTGATGGACTTTCATCTGATCTATCGTCTCAGCAAGCTGCTCTTCACGGTGTTGCTGGCGCTGATGATCGTGCCGCTGTTTGGGGCGGAGCAGTTTGGTTCCCGCGCCTGGATCTATATCAATCTGGGGATCACGACGGTGTCCGTGCAGCCATCGGAGTTTGCCAAGCCGTTCATGATCGTGCTGATCGCTTCGTATTTTTTCGCGGCGCAGCATAAGCGCTCCATGCAGGCCAGCGCCTGGCAGATGCTGAAGTTTCCGCTTTTTTGCTATGCGGCGTTCGTCGTGGTCATCCTGCTGCAGAAGGACATCGGTGCGCTGGCGATCGTGACGCTGATCTGCTTTGGCTGTGTGCAGGTGCCGACCTTTCCGAGCCTGCGTTCCCTGCAGAAGTGGACGCGGCGCATCGTGGCGGCGGGCATCTGTCTGGTGTTGCTGGGGATGACGCCGATCGGACTGCCGGTCGTCGAGGAGCTCTCCAAGCTGCCGCTCGTCGGCCATGTGGCCAGCCGCTTTGCCAATGCGGCCAATCCGCTGGGGGATGATGACAGCGATCTTTACGGGCAGAGCTATCAGCCGGCCAATGCGCTGTATGGCATTGCGAATTCCAATATCGTCGGGCAGGGCATCGGCGGTTCTTCCCGCAAGTTCGGTTATCTGACACAGGCGGACAGTGACTATATCCTGGCGATCGTCATCGAGGAGACCGGGATCTTCGGTCTGGGCTTCATTGCGGCCGGTTATGGCATCCTGCTGTTTCGGCTGTTCAAATATGCGTTTAAGACCAGCTTTGTACCCTATAAGGTCGTGCTCAGCGGCGGCGCTCTATATTTCTTTGCGCACTTCGTGCTCAACATCGGCGGGGTGAGCGCGCTGATCCCGCTGACGGGCGTTCCGCTGTTGTTCATCTCCAGCGGTGGTACGGCGCTGGTATCCTCCTATCTGACGATCGGCATCTGTCAGAATGTCATCGCCAACATCAACCGAAAGGAGCTCTCTTCCAAAGAGGAATGATAAAAAGAAGTCCGTTCAACGGACTTCTAAAGAAAGGGAAGAGGAGAAACAAAGATTGGGGGTTTCACATCCGTTGTTTCGCCGGATGCATTAGTATCGTTCCCCGCTGCGGCGGGTTTATACACGAGGAGTTGAAAAAAATGAGAATTGTGGCCGGAGAGTTTCGCTCCCGCGTCCTGACCCCGCTCAAGGGCGATCAGACGCGGCCGACCGCCGACAAGATCAAAGAAGCGGTATTTTCCAGCATCGGTCCGTATTTTTCCGGCGGTGTGATGCTGGATGCGTACGCCGGCAGCGGCAACATCAGCTTTGAAGCGCTCAGCCGGGGCATGGCGGAAAGCGTGCTGTGCGACATCAGCGCTGCGGCGATCCGCACGATCCGCTCCAATGCCGCACTGTTGCAGGTGGAAGCGCGCTGCCAGATCTACAAGCGGGATGTCTTTGCGATGCTCGATGTGTTCGTGCAGCAGGGGCTGCGCTTCGATCTCGTCTACATCGATCCGCCTTATCGCCTGCAGCGAAACGATGCGCTGCTGGAGGCCCTGGTGACAAAGGGGCTGCTGGCAGAGCAGGCGGACGTGATCGTGGAGAGCCTGCGGGAGGAGAGCTTTGCGTTGTCGCACGGCGATCTGATCCGCCGCAGAGAAAGCGTCTATGGCATTACGAAGATCACATATTACAGGAGGTCATTATGAGAAAAGCAGTATTTCCGGGGTCCTTCGATCCGGTGACGCTCGGACATCTGCATCTGATCGAGCGCGCCGCGCGCCTTTATGATGAGGTGATCGTGGTCATCGCCGTCAATTCGGCGAAGAATGCGCTGTTTTCCATCGAGGAGCGAAAGGCGCTGCTCATGGAAAATCTTCGATCAGCGGCAAATGTGCGGGTGGATGTCGCCGAAGGGCTGCTGGTGGACAAAGTGCGGCAGCTGGGGGCAGACGTCATGCTCAGAGGGGTGCGCGATGTACAGGATTTTGCCTATGAGAAACAGATCGCATGGGCCAATCATGAGCTGGACGCATCCATCGAGACGGTGTGCCTGTTTGCCAATGAGGGCTACGGTTCGCTCTCCAGCTCGATCATCCGTGAGTTTGCATCCTATGGGAAAGATGTTTCCCGCTATGTACCGGCAAACGTGGCACGGGCGATCCGAAAGAAATATGAAAAGAGCGAGAAGACGAAAGAGTCATCGATAAAGACAGGAAAGGAAAAGAGCATCCGGATGGCGCAGACGGCATCCGCTGCTGTGGAAAAGACGATGAAAAAAACGATGTTTGACTGGCTGAAGGAAAATCGCATCCCTTACGGCCGGAAGGATCTGATCAATGAGGCGCTGACGCACTCTTCTTATCTCAATGAGCATAAGGAGGTGCTGCATGACAATGAGCGTCTGGAGTTCATGGGCGATGCGGTCCTGCAGCTGTGGACGACCGAAAAGCTGTTTCAGCTGGAGCCGTTGCTCAGTGAAGGACAGATGACGACGCTGCGCTCGCAGCTGGTCTGTGAGGCCGCCCTGGCGCATTACAGCCGGGAGCTTGGCTGGGGCGCGTATCTGCTGTTAGGCGTTGGCGAAGAGCGGACCGGCGGACGCGACCGGGATTCGCTGCTGGCCGACATGTTTGAAGCGATGCTGGGTGCGCTGTATCTCGATCAGGGCATGAAGCCGGTCTCCATGATCCTGGAACGGGTGCTGACACCGGCGATCAGCGAGCCGAAGAATGAAGTGCTGATCGATTATAAAACGAAGCTGCAGGAGGTCGTGCAGGCGGATTCCCGCAAGACGCTGCAGTATGAACTGCTGAACACGCAGGGGCCGACCAATCATCCGGAATTTGAGATGGCGGTCCTGCTGGATGGCATCGTGCTGGGAAAAGGCAAAGGAAATTCAAAGAAGCGTGCAGAGCAGATGGCCGCCAAGGCCGCATTTGAAAAGATGGCGCGCTAGGCGGGAGAGATGGAATGATCAAAAGAGGAATCGGGATGTTGCTGGCAGTGGTGCTCATATGCGCGCCGCTGCCGTTGCGCGCAGCACAGACGCTGACGATCGACAGTACATATGGTTATGCGGTCGATCTGCATACGCTGCAGGTGCTGTATGAGAAAGAGAGCGATCAGCGGATGTATCCGGCTTCGATGACGAAGGTGCTGACCGCGCTGACGGCGCTGGATGCCATCGAGAGCCTGGATGATGAGGTGACGATCACCCTGGAGATGCTGGAAGGGCTGGAGGATGGCACTTATACCCTGGCCGGCTTTCTCAACGGGGAGGTCGTTACGATGCGCGATCTGCTGTATGGTGTGCTGTTGCCCAGCGGTGCGGATGCCTGTCAGGCCTTTGCCGTTTCCTTGTTTGGCAGTGAGGAAGCGATGGTAGAGGCGATGAATGCCAAGGCGAAAGCGCTGGGCATGGAGGATTCGCACTTTACCAACACGGTCGGCATGCACGATGAAGATCACTACACGAGCGCCCGGGATCTGGCGCTGCTGATGGCGGCGGCCTGGGAAAATGAGGAACTGCGCACGGCCATGAGCACCAGGGAATATGCGACCTCTTCCTCGTATTATCACGGGGAGGGCATTGCGCTGTACAACTCATGGGACCAGCAGCTGTCGATCGCCGGGATCGATGATGCGTATGTTCTTGGAGGCAAGACCGGCTATACACCGGAGGCCGGGTATTGTTTCTTCGGGGTCTGTGAGATCCAGGGAGCCGAGGTGATCGTCGTTGCTGGAGGCGCTTCTCCCGATGCCGGTGCGGGCGGTTCGATGTCCGATGTAACGGCGATCTGTTCTTATATCGATGAGCAGATGGAACCGGTCGAACTGGCACAGGAACAGGACGAACTGTATACGCTCGATCTGCGGCACACCTTTCACGAACCGCTCATACTTCGTGCACCCAGCGTGATCCGCGCGTGGGTCCCAAAGGGCGAGGATGCACAGGCTGATCTGCGCATCACGGTGGAAAACGATCAGGCACCGGTGACAAGCGGGGATCAGCTGGCATCGGCGGAAGTCTGGATCGATGATGCGCGTGTCGCATCACTGCCCCTGAATGCACCGGTATCGGTGGACAGTGACGGTTTCGCCGTCGTACTGGATACGGTCCAGGCGATCGTATGGCCATATGGCGTTGCGTTGGTGATCGCAGCAGGCAGCGGGTATGGCATCTATACGCTGGGACGCAAATGGAAACAGAAGACCGACAGCGCTCGATAGGCGCTGTCGGTAACAGATAAAAAGCAGGAGGAGACAAGGCATGGATTTTGAAGAACGGATCGAACGCGGCGCAGATGCCGAGAAATGGAAGGGCGCAAAGGAAAAGGACGAGCTGCCGCTTTGGGTGGCCGACATGGACTTTGCCTGCAGCGATGCGATCACGGCGGCGCTGCAGGCGCGGGCAGATGAGCGCATCTACGGCTATACGAGCGGGATGGACGACGCCTATAAGAAGATCGTACGCGCTTATTATGAGCGTCACTTCGGCTGGCATTTTCCGCTGGAGGATCTCTTCTTTTCACAGGGCATCGTCCAGGCGATCTCGATCCTGGTACAGCTGCTGAGCCGGCCGGGGGAAGGCATCGTCGTTCAGACGCCGGTCTATCATCCGTTCCGCCGTCAGATCGAGGCGAATCATCGGACGTGTGTCACGAATCCGCTGATCCGCCATGCGGATGGCAGCTATACGATGGATCTGGACGATCTGCGCAAAAAGCTGAGCGATCCTTCGGTGGCCGGCATGATCCTGTGTTCGCCGCACAACCCGGTCGGGCGCGTATGGACGCAAGAGGAGCTGAAACAGGTGTCTGCGATCGCACAGGAGCAGCACAAATGGATCATCTCGGATGAGATCCACTGTGATATCGTCAAAGCCGGTCACACGCATCATATGCTGGAAAGCATGGCAGAGGAAGCGGCCCGTGATCGGATCATCACCTGTGTGGCGCCGACCAAGACGTTCAACATCGCCGGTCTGGAATGTTCCCACATCATCATCCACGATGCGACGATCCGTCAGCGCTGGAAGGAATTCGTCATCGATCAGCTGTGCATCAGCGCACCGAACTGTTTTGCGATCAGTGCCGCCAGGGCCGCCTATGCGGACAGCGATGAATGGCGGGCAGCGATGAACCGCAAGATCGATGAAAACGAGGCGCTCGCCCGGGCATTCCTGGCAGAAGAACTGCCGCAGGCGGTACTGTCCCCGCGTGAAGGCACCTACCTGCTGTGGCTGGATCTCTCTGCCTATGAGAGCGATCCGAAGCGTCTGGAACAGCGCATGCGCCAAAATGCCCGCGTGCATTTCAACGAGGGCGTGATGTTCGGTGCGGAAGGCGCCTGCTTTGAACGCATCAACATCGCCTGTCCGTCATCGATCCTGATGGAAGCCCTGCGCAGGATGGCGGCAGAGCTGAGAAAACAGGCGTGAGGATGGGGATGCGTCGCTTCGCAGGGAGAAGCGATCGGTGAAAGGCAGCGTTTCCCATCATTGTTCAATGAACGTTCACGGACGTTCGCATCCCATCGATCATAATGAAGACCGTACGGGATCAAAAGGAGGATTCCGACAGGAACAGACAGCATATCCCATGATTCATCGGAGGACGGATTCACCGCAGTGAATATGGTAAATGGAATTTACCCAGTTTGAAGAAGATGTCGGGTGCGCCCGGTTATTGTTTGCGATAACCGGGTGTTTTTTTTGTCTGAAGGAGGTACAGAAGATGAACGCAAACACGAAGATCGCCCTCTTGGAGGCAAGGCTGCGAAAGTTGGAGGTCCGCAAACAATACAACTCCGGAGTACAGCAGAAGATCCGCCGCCAGATCTTGAAGCTGCAGCAGCAACAAAGCTGAAACAGCGGGCAGATTGATTTGGAGCATCGAAGAGATGTTCCTTTTCGTCATCCTGTAAATGAAAAAGGCAAGGCGGACGGAAGGTCGGCCTTGCCGGATCAAATGCATCTTTTGTCAGTGACAGTGGATGGACCCTGTATTACAACAGGCAGTGAATGATGCGTGACAGCTCTTTTACATCGTCGACCCGTGTCTGGTTGGTCGCCGGATCGATGATGGAGGAATACACATGCGGGATGATCTTCTCCACTCCAATGCCAAGCAGCAGGCGCATCACGTTCTCTTTGCCGATCTTTATCGCGGTGGCCGTGCTGGATGAGAAGATCCGCTGGGAGGAGGACCAGGTGAACGTCGTCTTCTTGGTCTCGATTGAAAAGGACAATCTGCTGGCGTATAAGCTCTGGCATTATCTGTCGTACTTGATCTCGAATGAAGCGGCGATCCAGGCACTGAATCAGACACCGACCTACGAGCATCTGATCGAGACCGTCAAGAAGATCTACGAGGATATCTTTCGCTGAAAGGGCGTATGTGGTTTTCATCGCATACGCTTTTTTTTGGATGGGAAAAATGGTATGATGTACGTACTTGAAAAGAGGGATGTTCGTGAAATTGAAGATCATCGATTTTATCCGCCGGCTGGAGCTGGATGCAGAGTGCCGTTCCTGGCTGGAGAGCGGCTCCTTTTCCATGCGGCCGATCTATCATCGGCAAAGCAATGTGCTGCAGCTGCAGATCGAATTGGATCAGGTGCTGCCGTATGCGATCTATCATCGGTTTCTCGCCCGGCTGCACACCTATGCGAAGGTGAAGGTCGATCTGCGCATCGAGGTGAAGGATCACGCGCTCTCGCTCATGGATCTGCTGGATTACATCCAGCATTTTGTACAGCGGGAAGCCAGTGCCCGCATCTTTGCGGAGGTCATGCCGCTCATCCATGAGGATGTGATCCTCTATCAGGTGCCGGAGACGTCCCAGCGGGATGCGTTGGCGGCCCGGCTGCCGCTGTTAAAAGCGTTTTTGGAGACGGTCGGCATCACCAATGAGATCCGCATCGAATTAAAGGACAAAGAGGAAAAGATCCCGGCGGTGAAGTGTGCGAATGCACCGGTTCGGCAGACACCGCCACCGGCGGCATCGAATCCACCGGCCAATCCGTATCGCCGCCGCAAGGTGTCGACGAAGGATTATGTGTCGGTGGACATTCGCGATCTGCAGGACGGCATGTCCAATGTGAAGATTCGCGGACACATCTTTCAAAGCGAGATTACGACCTTCAAGAACGGAAAGTGCCTGCAGACGCTGTACATCAGCGATGATGACGACGCGATCATCATGAAGCGCTTTGAGCGCGGCGCGCTGACCAAAGAGGCGCTCGCAGAGATCAAAGAAGGCGATCATGTGGAGGCCTATGGACAGGCGGTCATGGATTCCTACCTCTCGGATCTGGTGTTCATGCCGACGCATATCGAGAAGGTGGAGCCAACCGTGCGCAGGGATCCGGCAAAGGAAAAGCGGATCGAGCTGCACGTTCATTCCAACTTCTCGGAGATGGACGGGGTCTGTGACATCGCACAGTTCATCCAGACGGCGGATGAATGGGGGATGGATGCGATCGCCTGCACGGATCATATGGTCGTACAGGCCTTCCCGAAGGCACAGTCGACGCTGGCTTCGATCAACAAGAAGCGGGAAACGCCGATGAAGGTGTTGTATGGGGTGGAGATGAACATGGTCGATCCGGACCTTCAGATCGTCTATCAGCCGGATGATACGGTGCTGGAAGAAGGCACATACTGCGTATTCGACCTGGAGACGACCGGCCTGTCCGCCCGTTATGACCACATCATCGAGTTCGGCGGGGTCATCGTCGAAAACCGTGCCTGTGTGAAGAGCCTGCAGCTCTTCATCCGGCCGCCGCATGCGCTCAGCGCATTTACGACCAACCTGACCGGGATCACGGACATGGATGTACAGGATGCGCCGACCTTCGAGGAGTGCGTGGACCAGATCCTGGACTTCATCGGGGATCACATCCTGGTCGCTCACAACGCTTCCTTTGACTTTTCCTTCCTCAACAGCGCCCTGCGGCGCATCGGGCGAAAGCCGCTCGACAATCCGGTCATCGATACGCTGGATCTCGCCCGCAGTTTGCAGACGGAGCGAAAGTCATATACCCTGGGTGCGATCGCCCGTTCCTATGGCATCGCCTATGACCAGGAAGTCGCACACCGCGCGGATTATGATGCCGATGTGCTGGCGCAGACGTTTCTGCACATGCTCAATGAGCTGCGCGACATCACCACGCTCAATGAGCTGCAGGCGTGTCAGAATCCGGAGGGCTTCAAAAAGGTGCGCACCAAGCACGTCGTCGTGCTGGCCCGCAACCAGACCGGTCTCAAGGAACTGTTCGAGCTGATCACGCTCAGCCATACGACCTATCTCGCCTACAATGGAAAGACGGCGCTCTCCGGCGTGGCGGAGCCGCGCATTCCCCGCATTGAGATCGAAAAGCGGCGGATGAACGGCAATCTGCTCATCGGTTCGGCCTGTGCCAACGGCGAGGTGTTCGAGATGGCACAGACGCGGGATGTGGATGATCTGCGAAAGGTCATGCGCTTCTATGATTACATCGAACTGCAGCCGCTGGCGAACTATCAGTATCTCATCGACCGCGATCAGGTCATCGATCAGGAGCGGCTCAAGGAGATCCTGCGCGGGATCATCGACATGGCCGATGAGCTGGGCAAGCCGATCGTGGCGACCAGCGATACCCACTATGTGCATCCCAACCAGAAACGCATTCGCGACATCTATATCAACTCACAGGCGATCGGCGGCGTCCGTCATCCGCTGTATCTGTATACCCAGGAAAAGCGGCACAAATCGCATGCCCCGGATCAGCATCTGCGCACGACACAGGAGATGCTGGACGCATTTTCCTGGGTAGGCGATCGCGCCTATGAGTTCGTCGTGACCAATACACATCGGATCGCCGATCAGGTCGAGACCATCTATCCGATCAAGGACAAACTGTATCCCCCGGACATCGAGGGCTCAGATCAAAAGCTGCGTGACATCTGTTATGAAAATGCGTATAAGAAATATGGCGATCCGCTGCCGGAGATCGTGGAACAGCGCCTGAAGCGGGAGCTGGATGCGATCATCGGCGCCGGATACTACGTTGTTTACTACATCTCGCACCTGTTGGTAAAAAAGAGCCTGGATGACGGATATCTGGTCGGCAGCCGGGGATCGGTGGGATCCAGCTTCGTCGCGACGATGGCCGAGATCACCGAGGTCAATCCGCTGGCGCCGCACTATGTGTGTCCAAACTGCAAGTACTCGCATTTCTATACGGATGGCAGCGTGCTCAACGGATTTGACCTTCCGGACAAGACTTGTCCGAAGTGCGGAGCGATCATGCGCGGAGACGGGCAGGACATTCCCTTTGAGACGTTCCTGGGCTTTGAGGGCGACAAGGTGCCGGATATCGACCTGAACTTCTCCGGTGATTATCAGCCGCGGGCCCATGCGTATACAAAAGAAGTGTTTGGAGATGAACATGTCTTCCGGGCCGGTACGGTCGGTACGGTACAGACACAGACGGCCTTTGGTTACATCAAGGGCTATGAAGAGGCGATGGGCATCGAAGGCTCCATGCGCAATCCGAAGCGCGTCGACCTGGCCAAGCTGTGTGAAGGGGTCAAACGAACGACCGGTCAGCACCCCGGCGGCATCGTCGTCGTTCCGCTGGACATGGACGTCCATGATTTTACCCCGGTGCAGTATCCGGCCAACAATCCGTTTGCAGACTGGAAGACGACACACTTCGATTTCCATCAGATCCACGACAACATCCTGAAATTTGATATCCTGGGCCACGTCGATCCGACGGCGATGAAGATGCTGGAGCGCATGAGCGGCATCGATGTGCGCACGATCCCGATGAACGATCCGCAGACGATGAGCATCTTCTCCAGCGTGGATGCGCTCAACATCGATACGAGCAAGAACACGGAACAGACCGGGGCGGCCGGTCTGCCGGAGTTCGGTACGCCGTTCGTACGGGGCATCCTCGAACTGACACGGCCGACGACCTTCGACGAGCTGTTAAAGATCTCCGGCCTGAGCCATGGAACCGACGTGTGGCTGGGCAATGCCAAGGATCTCATCGACAACGGTATCTGTACGCTGAAAAGCGTCATCGGATGTCGTGACGACATCATGGTCTACCTGCTGCACAAAGGCATGAAGCCAAAGCTCGCCTTTACGATCATGGAATCGGTCCGAAAAGGAAAGGGCCTCAAGGAAGAATGGATCGTGGAGATGAAGGCCAACGGCGTGGAAGACTGGTACATCGAATCGTGCAAGAAGATCAAGTACATGTTCCCGAAGGCCCATGCGGTCGCCTATGTCATGATGGCGATCCGCATCGCCTGGTTCAAGGTGCACATGCCGATGATCTATTACTGCATGTTCTTCTCGATCCGCTGTGATGCGTATGACATCGAAACGATGATCAAGGGCGAGGCAAGCATCCGTCAGCGCATGGCGCAGATCCAGGAGCTCTCCCGCAGCAGCGACCGCAATATCAAGCCGAGCAAGAAGGATCTGGATACCTTCTCCACCCTGGAGCTGGCATTGGAGATGGTCCTGCGCGGCTATCATTTCTCCAACATCGATATCAACCGCTCTTCCGCCACCGAATTCATCGTGGATACGGAAAACCGCAATGCGATCATCCCGCCGTTTACCAGCATCGACGGACTGGGCGAGAGCGTGGCGGATTCGATCGTGAAGGCACGGGAGGAAGCGCCGTTCTTATCGAAAGAGGACCTGCTCAAACGCAGTTCGCTGAGCGTCTCGCTGATGAAGAAGCTGGATGCGCTGGGCGCGCTGGAAGGACTGCAGGAGGAAAACCAGCTGTCACTGTTTTGATCATCGAAAAGAACATCGAAGGGCGGAAACCCGGGCGCGCTCCCGGACCGCTCTTTTGTTGTGCCCATGCCGTGCCTTGCGCTCACAGACGGGCGGATCTTCCATCGGGGAAGCGCTTTGTTTTCCGTTGTTCTGCAACAGTGGCGCACATCGCGGGAAAAATATGGAAAAAGCCTGAAAAGAAAGGAAAAACTGCTGTACTTTCCCCGGTGTTTTCCGTATAATGGTACAGGAAAAAAGGAGTGGAAATGAATGGAGATTGGAATGTTCCTGCTGGGGCTGGGCCCGATCCTGTGGATGATCGTCGCCCTGTGCGGTCTTAAGATGGCCGGCCACAAGGCGAGCTTTATGGCGATGGTGCTGGCTGCCGTCCTGGCAATCACGGTGTGGAAGCTGCCGCTGCTCGATACGGCAAGTGCGGCGCTGGAAGGATTTGCGATGGCCGCATGGCCGATCATCCTGGTCATCATCGCAGCGGTGTTCTTGTACAATCTGTCGCTGCATACCGGAAAGATGGAGGTCATCAAGCAGATGATCACCAGCGTATCGGGAGACAAGCGCCTCCTGGTGCTGCTGATCGGCTGGTGCTTTGGCGGTTTCATGGAAGGTATGGCCGGATTTGGTACGGCGATCGCGATCCCGGCCGGGATGCTGGCGGGGATGGGCTTTCCGCCGCTGCTGGCCTGTCTGGTGTGTCTGGTGGCCAACGGTACGCCGACCCCGTTTGGTTCGATCGGCATTCCGACGGTGACCCTGGCCAATCTGGTCGGTCTGGACAATGCGACGCTGGCGTTTACGGAAACGCTGCAGCTGGCGCCGCTGATGATCCTCTCGCCGTTTCTGATGGTCATCCTCACCGGCGGCGGGGTGAAGGCGCTCAAAGGTGTGTTTGGGATCACGCTGATTTCCGCGCTGTCTTTTGTCCTGCCGCAGATGGCCGTCGCATATTTTGTCGGCAGTGAACTGGCCGTCGTCGTCGGCAGCATCTGTTCGCTGCTGGTGACGATCGTGGTCTCTCTTCGCCATGAGAAACGCTGCAGCACGCCATCGGAATATCAGATGACGATCAGAGAGAAACAGACGATCAGCGTCAGCGAAGCGCTGCGGGCCTGGTCTCCGTTCATCCTCGTGTTCCTCTTTCTGCTCTCCACCAGCAAGCTCGTGGCGCCGCTCCACACTTTCTTTAATCAGTTTGCTTCTTCCGTCCTCATCTACACGGGCGAGGGCGGCACTCCTTATACGTTCTCCTGGGTCAATACGCCGGGTGTCTGGATCTTTCTTGCGGCGATCATCGGCGGCTTTCTGCAGGGGGCTTCCCTGCAGGGCATGCTGCATGTGCTCAAGGGAACGCTGATCCAGATGTCCAGGACGATGATCACGATGCTGTGTGTGTTGGCGACCGCAAAGATCATGGGGTACAGCGGCATGATCGCCAGCATCGCCAACATGTTCGTTCAGACACTGGGTTTGCTCTACCCGCTGGCAGCACCGCTGATCGGCGGTCTGGGCACCTTCGTGACCGGCAGCGGCACCAGCTCATCCGTCCTGTTTGGCAATGTGCAGCTGCAGGCGGCACAGGCGATCGGTGCGGATCCATACTGGATGGTCGCCCTCAACAGTCTGGGGGTCGCCGTCGGCAAGATGATGGCCCCGCAGAGCCTGGCGATCGGACTGGTCGCCGTCAACGAGAGCGGCAAAGACGGGGAACTGCTCAAGCGCGTGTTTCCTTATGCGCTGGCCTACCTGGTGATCATGGCCGTGATCGCTTACTTTGGCATGGGGCTGTTTGAACTGTTGCCGATCACATGAACCTTCCTATCATGAAAAGTCAGAACGTTTGTGCGCTCTGACTTTTTTGTATGACGGGCATGCCGTCTGTCTGTGGTGAAAGTCCACCGGGGCGTAGTTGCCGACGAACCCTAAAGCGACTCCCAAGGTTTGTAGCCGTGAGGCACAGGCGAGAAGAAGGGATAGCGAAATC
>DWYK01000201.1 GCA_019118705.1 Candidatus Merdibacter merdigallinarum
TTCCCCACATCCGGCTTCCTTCAGATTCCACCTCACGATGGACACCCTTGCCTTCGGCTATATCCTTCCCACTACCGGGCGGATTCAGGACTTTCACCTGTTAGAAACGTGCGCCGCCAGGCGCACTGAAAGAAGCCGGTAAGGCAACGGAATCTGTGCATTCCCTGCCTCACCGGCTTTTATTCTTCGATTTCGACTGCTTCATAAAACCGTCGGGTCCAATCTTCGCTCAGCTCTCGATTCGCATGGATCGTCGCGATACAGGTATCTGCCGCGACGGTTTCACCGCATTTATGATGCAGGACGATGCCGACACGTGGATCGATCCGATCCCCCTTGCATTTTCTTCCGGCTCCCAACTCCATCGCCAGCTCACCGAACGAACGTGCATGCAGAGCACGGATCGTTCCTTCTTTCAAAGCCGGCAACTGTTTGATATACGGTGCTTTGGCAAAACGCTGCGGCTCTTTGACGTAGCGTACATCACCGCCCTGTGCTTCTACCATCTGACACAGCATCGCAAAGGCACTGCCATCCTCCAATGCCGCACTTGCCCGCTGTCGGCCCTCCGATTCGTCCGCTGCCAGATCAGCCATCGCCAGAAGGATGCCCGCCTCTTCGATACAGAGCGTACGGAAATCATCCGGGCCCCTGCCCTGCAGCGTATCGATCGCCTCCAGGACCTCCAGCGTATTGCCGATCGCATGGCCCAGCGGCTCATTCATATCAGAGATCACTGCCCGCACCTTACGCTGAAAATGCGCACCGATCGCACACATCGTATCTGCCAGCACCTGCGCATCGGCCTTTGTCTTCATGAAGGCGCCCTCTCCGTATTTTACATCCAGCAGGATCACATCGCTGCCCGCAGCCAGCTTCTTTGAGAGGATGCTGGTCGCGATCAGCGGAAGACTGTCCACCGTTGCGGTCACATCCCGCAGCGCATACAGCATCTGATCGGCTACGACGAACCGACTGCTCTGTCCAACGATGGCCGCATGGATCTCTCGAACCTGCCGTTTAAAATCCGATGGTGCGACCTCCGTCTGAAAGCCGGGGATGGATTCCAGCTTATCGATCGTGCCTCCGGTATGGCCCAAACCACGTCCGCTCATCTTGGCAACGATGCCGCCGCAGGCCGCCACCAGCGGTACCAGGACGATCGAAGTCTTGTCACCGACACCACCGGTCGAATGTTTGTCACAGGTTACGCCGTCGAGATCGCTGAGATCCAGCACTTCCCCGCTGTGCATCATCGCATCACACAGCGCGATCATCTCATCCATGTTCATCCCCTGAAACCAGACCGCCATCAAAAATGCGCTCATCTGATAGTCCGCGATCTCTTTGTTCACATAAGCATGGATCATCGCATGGATCTCCGGTGCGCTCAGCGCTTCCCCGCGCTTTTTCTTCTCGATCAGTTCAATGATCATGGACGACTCACCTCTTTCAGTTCTTCGATCTCCTCTGTGCGTAGCGGCCGCCACTCTCCCTGTGGCAGATCGCCCAATGACAGAGGACCAAAGGAAAACCGATGCAATGCCGTCACTTCATTGCCAACGGCATGGAACATTCGCTTGACCTGATGAAATTTTCCTTCGCAGATATACAGCCGCACCCGGTGCGTATCGATCAGTTGCACCTCGGCAGGCATCGTCGTAAAGTCTCCCAGGTCGATGCCCGTTGTGAGCGCCATGACCTGTGCGTCATCGATTTCCTTCAACAGGGTCGCTTCATAGCCTTTGCGCACATGGCGGGAAGGCGTGAGCAGACGATGCGCAAGTACACCGTCATCACTGATCAGCAATAACCCGGTCGTATCCTTATCCAGCCGGCCGACGGTCGACAGTCGCTGATAACAGGCTGGCAGATGATCAAAGACGGTCGGATGCAGCGGATCATGATTGGCACAGACGCAGCCGGCCGGTTTGTGAAACAGCAGATAGACATCTTTATGATGCTCGATGACTTCATCCCGCAGGGTGACGACACAGCGCTCTTCATCAAATTTATGATCGCCGCGTTCGATTAAGACACCATCGATCCGGACGAGCTGCTGGCGGATCAGCTGTTTGACCTCCTTGCGGGTACCGATGCCCTGATTTGCCAGAAAACGGTCCAGGCGGATCATGCGTGCCCTCTTCGATGCAGCAGTTTCTTCCGATCGATGTGAAAGATCACCTGCGGCAGCTGAAATACATAAGACACCAAGAGATAGACCAGCAGGGCACAGCCGCCGCTGATTGCCAGCTGAACAAGCGTCATCACACGTCCGGCCTCACAGTTGCCAAAGCCCAGCCATTCAAAGAACAGGCAGACCAGATACAGCGCCCCGGTAGCGATGACCATGAACAGGAGCCGGCGCAGCGTGTATTTCCAGCGTACCTGGAAACGTTTCTTCAGTTCGATCGCATCACAGACGATCATCGTCGTATAGGCCACGATGTCCGAGAGGATCGTGCCCGGATAGCCGATCCATGCGATCAGCGGCATGGTGAGCACCATCTTGATGACAAAATGGACGCCGACATATTTTAACGCGCGATACCGCAATCCGACCGCCATCATCAAAGAGGTGAAGATCGGTGCGATCGTGCTGAAAAAGGCTTCGATGGAATACCAGCGCAGCACCTGTGCAGAGATGTCCAGCGACTGCGTCGTGAACATCACATAATACAGCGGTTTTGCATAGGCAAACAGACAGAACGAGATCGGCAGTCCAATATAGAGGACGATCTCCACGCATTCCCGAATGCTGCGGCGCACACGCCTGTGGTCATTGCGCGTCAGCGCCTCGCTGAGGTGAGGGATGATCGCCGCAGAAAAGCCCGGAGCGAGGATCTGCGGGATCGCAATCAGCTTGAGCACCCCATAATTGATGGCACCGGTCACGGCAATGATCGTTTCACTGTCATCGCCATGCATCTGCAGACCGCTGTTGATGAATACCGTATTGATGATCGAATCGCTGTACCCTAACAAGGCCGATAACAGAAACGGCAGCGCCACCATGCACAGTTCCCGCAGCACCTCTTTGGCATGCGACTGGCTCATATCCGGATCCGGCTGCTCCTTGACCTTCTGCCGCAAGACACGCATCTGCTTGCGGTCATAGAACTTGAGGTGCAGGATAGCGATGATCGCCGCCACGCTCGCTGAAAGCACGCCGAAATACACCGCCCAGATCCGGTCATAGTTCAGCACATAGACCGCAAGGGCACTGAATCCAAGCAGGAACCCTACCCGAGCCAGCTGTTCGAGCACCTGGGAGAGCGCATAGACCTCCATGTGCTTGAGTCCCTGATAAAAGCCGCGAAGGCTGGAGAGGATCGGAACAAAGAAAAGTGCGAAGGAGATCAGGATCAGCACCAGCCGCATCGTTTCGATCGTCGCTCCGCCGCTGTCCGGCATGACCAGAGAAGCCAGTGGCGTGGAAAACAGGATGACGAGCACCATGCCGCCAAAGCCAAACAGGCACATCATCGCATTGGACAGCTTTTTGACGAGCAGCGTCGTCGCATAATCTTCCTTTGCCATATACTTGGCCACCAGCGTGGCGATCGCAAACGGAAATCCCGCCGTACAGATGTTCAGCAGATAGCTGTACAGCTGAAAAGCCACACCATAATAAGCACTGTTGAGATCACTGCCGAGAATGGCAGAATACGGAACTGCATAAAACAGACCGATAAATTTTGAGATGAATATGCCGGCAGAGCCGATCAGTCCGCTGATGACGATCGATTTCCTGCGGTTTTCTGTATTCATTCTACCCATGGAACACCCTCTCTTCTACGAGGACCGCGCACCCGCGCAGTCAATTTCCCAGTATCGCTGATATGTATTGACACCGGAGACGTCCTTCCACTGTATGACGACACCCACTACATCATCGGATGATGTGAAAGTACCATTTAAAGTGATAGAAGAATAATACCCCTTTTCCACATCCTCCTGATTTGGAATGATCTGGATGCCGGCTTCCTCTTCAAAACCGACGGAACAAAGCCGAGAAGGCTCCTGCAAAGGCATCCCCACCACCTTCACATCGTACATCGCATGTTCAAAATGATCGATCACCAGAACATAAGAATAGCTCTCACCCTCTTGTGAGATCTCGACATCATATTGAAACGGAAGTGAATCCGATACGCTGAAAGAGCGGTTCTCCAACTGTGTCTGCAGCTGTTCCAGCAAATCCTGCTGTTGTTGGTGTTCGTTGGCACCGTCACATCCGCATAGCAGAAAAACGGCGCATATCACCTGCATCAGACGCTTCATTCTATCACCTTCTCATGAATTATATCATCTCACCGAAGTTACGTCTATTTCTTTTCTGCGTGCGTTTTTCGTGCACCCTCGCCATATCCTCCACATCATCGTCACCATCCGATGCCGGCGCAATCGAGTAGAGACTAATCACTAGTCCCTCTCACCCCACCGTACGTGCCGTTCGGCATACGGCGGTTCAATTCAAATAATAATCTACACAACTGATGAGTCCTCGCTTTGCTTCTTGTCCTCTCCTCCTACCTCCTGTGAAAGTTTCATTCCGTTACGTCTTCACTACTTCTTCCTCGTCGGATATGGACATTGACATCTACTCGTGATTCGACACTTTGAATTGTCCGCTCCTTC
>DWYK01000202.1 GCA_019118705.1 Candidatus Merdibacter merdigallinarum
GTGGTACCGGGGCGCAATGCTCCGATCCGCTTTACGGAGGCGCTTGGGCGGGTGTCCTACCAGCCCCGGAGCTTTTCGATTACCTTGTCCATGTTGGGGAGCCGGGAGAAATTTAATCAAATGAAGGATATCCTTGCCAATCTCTACGCCGGACAGCTGTGTCAGGTGATCTTAAGCGAGGAGCTGGATCTGTATGCTTTGGGTACCTTGGAACTGGAACCGGCATATGATCCCCTTACCGGGAAAGGCCAGATGGTGCTGTCCTGTTCAGACGGGGATGCCTACCGGTATCACACGGAAGAAACAGAAGTTTCTATTACGGGAGGCGGCACGGCGATCCTGAACAATGACTATATGCCGGTCGTACCTACGGTAGTCACGACAGCAGAAACAGCACTGAGCTGGAGTATCGGTGAAGATGTATTCCGAAAATCCGTCAGTGCCGGGACATGGATGTTCCCGGAACTGGAACTGCAGGAAGGGCAAAACTCGGTCAGTATTACGGGAGAAGGAACGACTGCCTTCCGGTATCGGGAGGGACGCTTATGAGCTTGTTCCGAGTTTTTGTAGATGATCAGTTATTTTATCATCCACACCTGTCCCAGCTTTCCATCACGGAGGCGAAGGTGCAGGAGGATGCAGAGAATATTGACAGCCTGACCCTCTCTGCTCCGTTCAACCATCCCTATCTTTCTGCGATTCAGCCGATGGCTTCGACCATTGTCTGCAAAAAGGATGCTCTTACGGTATTTGAGGGGCGCGCCTTGGATGATGGGACGGATTTTTATAATACACACACATGGACCTGCGAGTCCTGCCTTGCGTATCTGAAGGACACCATGCAGCCACCATTTTCCTATCAGGGGCCGCTCCGTGGGCTGCTGGAGCAGTTCCTCTCCGTGCATAATGCAGCCGTGGAAGAAAAAAAGCGGTTCACCCTTGGCAGTGTCACAGTGACGGATAACAACGACTATATCAGCTACAGCAATTCTGATTACTCCGTAACGATGGATGCCATACAGAACAAGCTGATCAAAACGCATGGCGGCTACCTGCAGGTGCGTTATACCGAGAATGGGAAGGTGCTGGATTATCTGGAGGACTTTCCAGACCGATCGCTGCAGACCGTGGAGTTTGGCAAGAATCTCACGGATGTGAAGATTACCCGTGACCACACGGAGCGGGTGACGGCCTTGATTCCACTGGGGGCGAAACTTACGGAGACCGATGAGGATGGCAACGAAACCGAGACGGACACCCGGCTGGATATTACGGCGGTGAACGATGGCAAGAACTATGTGTACGATGAGGAAGCGGTGGAAGAAATCGGATGGATCTGGACAACCGAGATCTGGGAGGATGTGACGCTGGCAGGGAACCTGCTGCGGAAAGCAAATGCCAGACTCTCGGAACTTGTGAAAGGTGTCACCAGCATGGAACTGACCATCGTGGATGAGTCCGATACGGGTGCAGATATCGGGGATATCCGGGCAAGGATGTATGTGCGCTGCATTTCCAAACCGCACGGGATTGACGGGACATATCTGTGTCTTAGCCGTACAAGGGATTATCTGAATCCCTCCGGCAACACCATCACGATAGGGGCTGCAGGTGTACGGCTAACCTCTGAGTCTGCGAAGCAAGACCAGAATATCACTTCTATTGAAGATGATCTGTTAGGGCAGACCTCCAAGATCGAGGTGATTACGGGAAAAGTCGATCAGATCAATGCACAAAAGATGTACCGGACGGAACTGGTGGTGGATGGGGTGAACATCTTCCGGGATAAGGGGCAGCGCAGCATCCTTCGCTGCCGGGTGTATTCGTGGGATAAGGAGATCACGGATACCCTTCCGGCCAGCAGCTTTGTCTGGCACCGGAATTCCGGCCGGGAAGACCTTGATGCGGATTGGGACAGTTCCCATAGCGGGATGAAATCTATCACCATCACTACGGAAGATGTGACGGACAACGCATCGTTTTATTGTGAAATTACGATTTAAGAAGGAGGAAACCACTATGCCTACTGTATTAACTTCCAGCCAGCAGACCTTTATAGATATTACGGACCAGAGGAAACTGTCGGCCTATATCACATCCAATCTGCCAAAGTCTCAGATTGAAGATCCCAACGTGCTGCCCCATACCTATGCGCCGGACTGGGCCAGTACACCCCTGACCCTGACTCCGGTGGTGTTCCTCGACCAGACCAATCTGGCACTGGACGTATCGGGGCTTACAATCTCGTGGAAACGGAAGGAGGGAAACGGTGCGGAAGCGGCGCTGACCTCCGGGGAGAGCGTATCCAAAGGCGTCCTGACGGTCAATGTCAACAAGCTGGCAGCGGCTGCATCCGGGATGCTGACCTACCTCTGCTATATCAGCTATTACGATTCAGAGACGAAGAATACGGTCAATATCTCCGCTGACATCACTTATACCCTGATCCGCAATGCGCAGAATGCAAGGCTGGCTTATCTTTCCGCAGACACTTATGTATTTAAGTATGACTCCAATTCTTCTCTGGTCGGGGCGGCGCAGGCTACCCTGACGGCGCAGGTGCAGGGAGTCACGATTACGGCATGGCAGTATAAGGACAGCACCGGGGCATGGAAGGATTATCCTACCACGCCGGATAACACCAGCATTTCCGGCGGTACCTTGGTGGTCAAACCGGAGCATGCGGTTTTCTTTAACGGGGTGGCCCAGATCAAGCTGGCGACCGATGACCCGGATGTGTATGATACGACTTCCCTCACGAAGATCTATGATGGTTCGCAGGGCGAACCGGGTGCAGCCGGAACCGGCGGGCTTTCCGTCATCCTTGGGAATGAGGCCCAGAACATTGCCTGTACCTCCGGCGGGCTGGTAGCAGCGGCTACGGATATCACCATTCCTTTTATGGGCTATTTGGGTATCAATCAGACCGCCTGTACCTGCACAGTGGGGACGCTGCCCTCTGGGGTGACGGTCAAAAGCAATACGGCAGCGACCGCATCAAAAGCCGGATCGGTAGTACTGGCCTTTGCCGCCAATGCGACTCTTGGCGGGGCTGCGGTCTTAAATGGTACGATTGACCTGACCTTTACGATTTCAGGAGCCTCCGTGGTAAAGAAGTTTGCATGGACAAAATCCAACAAGGGCAGCAACGGGGCCAGCGGTGCCAATGCAATCGTATTCTCTGTGTATGCGCCGGAAGGCACGGTGGTGATCAATCAGAGCGGCAGCCTTGCGTTGGCGGCAGTTGGCTATGACGGCGCTTCAGAGATTACCACGGGAGCTACCTACCAGTGGGCGAAATACACAGGTGGTGAGTGGGAGAATATCACAGGAGAAACGTCCTCCACCCTGTCGGTATCAGGGGCGGATATCGTGAACATCCAGTCCTATCGCTGTACCATGACCTACAAGGGCAATACCTATGAGGATGTGATCACGGTGGAAGATAAATCCGACCCTTATGTATCGGAGATGCTTTCCATCGGTGGCTTTACGGTCAAGAACAATCTCGGCGGTGTGGTGCCTTATGTGATCGTCCGTACCAA
>DWYK01000203.1 GCA_019118705.1 Candidatus Merdibacter merdigallinarum
TTTTTATCGGATCTTTCGTGATTTTTTGTATGACCTGATCTAGTACAGTGGTGTAATTAAAGGAAATGAATTTAATCATTGCGTTTTCGTTGTTTGTTTGGTTAAAAATTTGTTTGATTTCTTGCTGTTCATTTGGCTGCAGCTCAGAATAAAAATTACCTAACTGTGTTTTTATTCTTGCAAAATCATGATCCGAAAGAGACGATACATCAAACTTGTTCTGCTCACTCTCCAAATACTGAATCATGTTATTGAAAGCGTCTTCTCTGCATTGCAAAAAAGCGTTTCCGTTGTCTGTCGTAAACTTGGCAGTGTAAGCGCCTAATCCTAATTCGAAATCCGCCCATGTTTCACTGTTTGAATCTGCCCCGTTATGTACTCGCTGGATATACTCATTGATGTTATCCTTAAGCGATTGTACATCTTCATTAGGAGAGGGTTGGTTACAATACCACGTATAAAAGTTGGTATACCCAGTATTAAGTCCAGCCGCGATGTCGAATCCATTGCCAACTAAAAATGTGATGTCCATAAAGTTGTATTATCCCCCAAAATATTTTTGCTTCAATGATTCCTTTAGTTTTTTGAACTCGTCTATATCCTGCTGAATCGTAGCTTTGACTTTTGTTACTTGTTTCACTTCTTCGCAAAAACGTTGCTGAACTGCTATTGGTGGAACTAACGTAGGAAGCCCCTTGAGCTGTGTCATATTGATACTCGCAATACCTGTCGTTTGTTTCGCACATCGAAGGAAATACTGTTTGGCCTTTTGGTGCTGCAGAAACTCAGCAAAGTACATTGGGAGTATTTTCGTTTCATTTAAGCGAACACGGAAAACATGGTTTTGATGAATGCAGTTTTCTAATGGGCTTTGTATAATAGCACCTCTCCCTAATTTGTCGGGGTCTCCGCCCTCTGTCATTAGGACATCGTCAGGCAACAGTCGATACTGATTGATTTCCGCTTGGGTTGCTGATATTGTTTTAACTGTTTTCCAATCAATATAGCCGTCTTTTACATTGGAAACAGCCATATAGGGTACTTCTGTTAGGTTTTGTTCTTTTGTCTTTCGTCCCTTTGTTATACCAGAGACAATGTCGGCCATTTCAGCGAGGGGAAAGCTGGGCCAGCGCATTGGATTGAAAACGGTATCCCCGAACATCTCAACAAAGCGGGATTTGACCAGTTCGTCCAGCTTGTCCAGTTGGGCCTGGCGTTTGGCAATCAGGTCGGTGACTTTGTCCAGTACGGCGGCGATGCGGCGTTGTTCTTCCAAGCGCGGCAAATAGAAAGGGAGGGCATCAAAAACGGGCTTAGTCAGATGCTTCATCGTTGCCCCATGCGCGGCGGATGCCGCCCGCATGAGAATTGAGCGGACTTGGTGAACGAAAAAGCTCTTGTCGACCGGACATTTATTAAAGACCACTTTGAAAATATGCTGGTTTAGTACGGCAGGTTCGCCATCCCAAACATAAACACCAAGGCTTGCAGACCAGGAAATTAGCACGTCACCGGGAAGCACTTCATACTTTTTGTCATATGTCCCATTGTAGCGGTTTGCCTGGTAGCTGTTTCCCGTTAAGTCTTGGATGCGAATAATGGGGACACCGGTATCTGACCAGTCTGATGGCTTAAAAGCGTATCCGTTGATATAGGTTGCAACTTCCCCCAACTCCACCCTCATAGCATCCCCTCCAATTCCTCCAGCCCCTTGGCAATTTCCTCTTCCAGCTTGCGCAGGTCGGCCAAAATCTCGCTGGTGGGCGGGTACTCCACGGGGGTGTATTCCATCTGCTTGTACTTATTGATGGAAAGGTCGTAGCCGTTGTCGGCGATCTCCTGCTTGGGCACCAGGAAGGACTGCGCGATGCGGGGTCGGTCCTTTTCCGCCGCCCGGTTGTGGAACCGCGCCACAATATCCGGGATGTCGTTCTCCTTTACCGGGGTGCGCTTGTCATCCAGGCTGAAGCCGTCGGCCTTCATGTCGTAAAACCACACCTGGTCGGTGCCGCCGTGGCCGGTCTTGGTGAACACCAGCACCGCCGTGGACACCCCTGCGTAGGGCTTGAATACCCCGCTGGGCATCGAGATCACGGCCTCCAGCCGGTTGTTTTCCACCAGTTCGCGCCGAATGTCCTTGTGTGCCTTGGAGGAGCCGAACAGCACGCCGTCCGGCACGATGACTGCCCCCCGGCCGCCCACCTTCAGCATTCGCAAAAATAGCGCCAGGAACAACAGCTCAGTCTTTTTAGTCTTGCAGATTTTCAACAGGTCGGTGGAAACAATGTCGGCGTCCAGGCTGCCCTTAAACGGCGGGTTGGCCAGAATCAGGGTGTACTTGTCCCGATCGGGATTCTGATCGGACAAGCTGTCCCGATACTCAATAAAGGGGTTGTCGATGCCGTGGGTCATCATGTTCATGGCGCCGATGCGCAGCATCGTGCGGTCCATGTCGAAGCCGTGAAACATGTGGTTCATGTAGTGGTCTTTTTTCTGCCGGTCAAAGAAGATCTCTTCTTTATGGTGCTCTTTCAGGTACTCCCCGGCCGCCACCAGAAAGCCCGCTGTACCGCAGGCCGGGTCGCAGATCACGTCGTCCGGCGTGGGGGCCACCAAATCCACCATCATCTGGATGATGTGGCGCGGTGTGCGGAACTGGCCGTTGACCCCGGCTGTGGCAATCTTTGAGAGCAGATATTCGTAAATATCGCCCCGCACGTCGGTGTCGTGCAGCGCGTCGGCCTGGGCGTAGATCTCATCCATGGCGGTGACGATCTTCTCCAGCATCAGCGGCGTGGGGATCTTGAAGATGGCGTCCCCCATGTATTTGGCGTAGGCGCTATCCTTGTCGGTGTGCAGGTTCTTGATGAAGGGAAACACCAACTCCTGTACCACCTGGTACATCTGCCCGGCGGGGAAGTCATGGAAGCGTGACCACTTCAACTGCTCCCCGGCCACCCTGCGGTCGCCGATCTCCACCTCACTTGCAAAGAGACTCTTATGCGGCAGGCCCAGCATGGCGCTCTCTTTGGCGCGCAGGGTGTCCGTCTCGTCCAGGTCGTGGATGAACATTAGATAGGTCATCTGCTCCACCACGTCCAGCGGATTGGTGATGCCGCCTGTCCAAAAGGTTTCCCACAGGCGGTCGATTTTGTTTCTCAGTTCTCCTGTCAACATGGTTTTCTCTCCTGATTCCACATATAGGCGGTATAGCGGCCACCGCCCAGCTTGATGATCTTGTCGTTTTTCTGCAGTTCAGCCAGCGTGCGCTGCACCGTTGCCAGGCTGATGTCCGGGCATTGGGCCATCAATTCCGCCTTGGTGATGGCGCCGGGATGGGTTTGGATAATCTCCCGGATGCGCTCCGGCTTGCTCTTGCCCCGGGCAGCCAGCGCCTGCACCTGCCCGGAAAACTCTCGGTAGGCGGCTGCCACCACCCCCAGCGTGTAGCACACAAACGGCCGGTAATCATTTTGGCCCGCCTGCCAGTCGATGGCGCTCTGCTGCAGCGCCTTGGAATAGTCGTCCCGGCTTTGCTCGATCAACCATTCGATGCTGCTGTACTTTCCCACGAGATACCCTGCCCGCTGCAAGAGCAGCAGGGTCAGCAGCCGACTCATGCGGCCGCTGCCATCGCTGAACGGGTGGATACAGAGAAAGTCCAGCACGAACATGGGGAGCAGCAACAACGGGTCAACCTCGCTCACGGTGGCAGCGGCCTCGTAGGTTTGGCAGAGCTGTTCCATCGCCCGGGATACCTCTCCAGCGGGGACTTGGCATCCGTACGGTTCTGTTGACCCGGCGGTATCTTTCGCGGGCAGTGGACTTTCGCTGGCTCTGTAACTGCCGCCCAAGGCCGAACCGCAGAATTTATACAAATTTCGATGCATCTGTAAAATAACCGATGGCTTGGGGGGCAGATAACCGCTGTTTTCCTGGATGTCGGTCAGCACGTCCCGATACCCGGCGATCTCCTGCTCGCTGCGGGTTTGGGGCATGGTTTTGTCAAGCGCTATCTTTTTTAGGCGCTCGTCCTTGGTCGCAATGCCAGCCATCCGGCAGGATGCTTTGACGCTCTGAATTTTGGCGTTTTCTGCCAGGATGGCCAGCACCTCATCATCGGATTCGATCAACTGAGCCTGTCCACCCTTGTACTCGTGAATCTGTGTTAACAAGGATACAATATCAGGGGTCAGCAATTGCGGGTATTGCTCAACATAGCGTTTGGTGTACATGGAGGCTCCTTACGGGAAGATTAATTATATCATTTTCATTAAAATGATATAATTAAATTATACGAACTGGTGCTGTGCTTGTCAAGGACAAAGGTGTGATCCCACAGAAATCGTGGGGGCAAACTGCACATGGAGGGTATGCAAAATACCTGGAGCGAGTACCTATATAGAATCATTGATAAGTCACGAAACAGGCGCTCTTATTCTATTGAAATGTCATGAAAAAAGGCGTATGCTTCTATTGAAAAGTCATTCATGAGGTGTGTGCCATGCTGTACCGAAAAATTTCCCGCCTGATTGAAGATCACCTGCGCGCGCAGGACCCGCGCATCCTGTTGGTGGACGGGGCGCGCCAGGTTGGTAAGACCTATATCATACGCTATGTGGGTAAGCAGTTGTTTGAAAATTTTATCGAGGTCAACATGGTGGAGGACTCGCTGGGCGAACGCCTGTTTGCGCAGACCCGCTCGGTAGAAGATTTTTACCTTCAGCTCAGTATGCTGCACGGCGACAAAATGAAAGAAAAACAGAATACTCTGGTTTTTCTCGATGAAATTCAGGAGTATCCGCAGCTCTTGACGCTGCTGA
>DWYK01000204.1 GCA_019118705.1 Candidatus Merdibacter merdigallinarum
GATTCATGGCTGAAATTGTGCTAGAATGCATAGCGTAGACGAACGAGGAGTGGGTGTTGCCCACTCCTTCATTATGATTAAAAGGAGAATGCTATGGATCAGATTGCAAAAATCAAGGTGATGATTCAGCCGGTGCTGGAGCAGCACAAATGTTCTCTTTATGATCTGAAGTGGGTACAGGATGGGAAGATGCGAATTCTGCAGGTCTCGGTGATGTATCCGGATGGGTCGATGGACATTGATACCTGTGCTGGCATATCCGAGGGAATCTCATCTCTGTTGGACGAAAGCGACATTATTTCACATGAATATTTTCTGGAGGTCTGCTCACCGGGAGCGGAGCGTGAACTGCGCAGCGAACAGGAGATCCTAGATGCGGTCGGCGAGTATGTGTTCGTCAAGCTGAAGGATCCCAAGGCCGGCATGGATTCTGTAAAAGGAACGCTGCTGAGCGCAGATGCGCGGTCAGTGGAGATCGAATACATGGCGAAGGCGGTTCGTAAGAAGATCAAAATTGATTCCGGAAATATCGCATTGATACGATTATCGGTGAAAATATAGAGAGGTTATAGGAAGATGAAACTGAACATGTTTGTAGATGCCATGCAGGCAATCGAAAATGACCGCAAGCTGACGAAAGAAATCGTCGTCAGCGCACTGGAGGAAGCACTGATCAAGGCCTATCGCAAGCACATTGAGATCCCGGATGCGCTGGTGCGCGTGGATATCGATGAAAGCAGCGGAGCAATCAAGGTATACCAGGAGCGGGAGGTCGTTGAAGAAGTCGAAGATGATGAGATGGAGATCTCTTTGAAAGACGCACAGGCCATCTCCAAGAACTATCAGTTGGGCGACCTGGTGGATGAAGAGGTCAACATTCAGGAGTTTGGACGTGCAGCGGTCATCTTGGCCAAGAACGTCATGAAACAGAAGATCCGTGAAGCGGAGAAACAGATCGTTTATGAGGAATACTGCGATAAGGTCGATGAGATGATCTATGGCACGATCGAGACCGTGGAGGAGAAATTCTGCATCGTCAATATCGGAAAGACGCTGGCGATGATGCCGAAGAACCAGCAGATGCCAAATGAGCGATACCGTGAAGGGGAACGCATCCGTGTGGTCATCATCGAGGTCAACAAGGAGACCAAGGGTGCCCAGGTGCTCGTTTCCCGTGCGGATCCGACGCTTGTCAAGCGCCTGTTTGAAAAAGAGGTGCCGGAAATCTATCAGGGCATCATCGAGATCAAGGCGATCGCGCGTGAAGCGGGCGAACGCACCAAGATGGCGGTGTATTCCCATAATGAAAATATCGATCCGATCGGCGCCTGCATCGGTCCGCGCGGTCAGCGTGTCCAGGTGATCATCGACGAACTGCACGGAGAGAAGATCGATATCTTCGAGTGGAGCGAGGATGTCAGCGAACTGATCAAGAACGCGCTGTCTCCGGCAGAGGTGCTCGGGGTCATTCCAAGCGAGGAAAAGAAGGGCGGACTGCTGGTCATCGTACCGGATCATCAGCTGTCGCTGGCCATCGGCAAGCGTGGAAAGAACGCCCGTCTGGCCGTGAAGCTGACCGGATGCAAGATCGATATCAAGGCCGTCAGCGATGTGGAAGCAGCCGGTATCGACTGGAAGGGCATCGCCCAGCAGCAGCGTGCGGAATTCCTGCGTCAGCAGCAGGAAGAGAAAGAACGCCTGCAGCGTGAACGGTTCGCGTCGATGAACGAGGAACAGGAGATCGCCAGCGTGGAAGAGGCAGACTTCGATTACAACGATGCGATCGAGGAAGACTTCATCGAAGCGAGCACGCCGATGACGGATGCGGCAAAAGAAGCAGCACCGCAGGAGGACACGGTCGTCACGGGTGAGCCGGCGGAAGAAAAGCCGACAGAGCGTGTGCAGGATGACTTTGAAGAGGCCGCCCGCATCGCCAAGGCCAAGCAGCGTGAAAAAGGTCTGGATCTCAAGGAAAAGCAGGAGTTCACTTCCAAGTTCGAGGCATTTGCCGGTACCGGAACCACGCATGCGCCAAGCAATGACAAGCCGGCCCGTAACAGCCGTAAAAAGGACAAGGATGAGGAGAAGCGCCGTCCGACCTTCGATCTCACCAACAAGGAATATGAATTCAAGCCGATCTATACCGAAGAGGAGCTTGCGGAAATCGAGCGTCAGGAAGAGGAAGAACGTGAGAACGACTGGATCAACGATGATATCGATTTCGATGAATACGATAAGTATTACGACTGATGAGGTGATGGTATGCGAAAGATACCGATGCGCAAGTGTGTAGCGACACAGGAACAGCTGCCAAAGAAGGAGCTGATCCGCATCGTGCGCACACCGCAGATGGAAGTAAAGATCGACGAGAGCGGACGCATGAACGGCAGAGGCGCTTATCTCAAGCGCAGCCAGGAGGCGGTCGAACTTGCGAAGAAGAAAAAGAGCCTGGCGCGTTCTCTGGAATGTGAGATCCCTCAGGAGATCTATGATCAGCTGATGGAGATGTTCAAAGAGGATGCATAAATGGCAGAACCTGCTGGGGATGGCCATGCGGGCCCGCCGTGTCGCTTTGGGTGACAGCGTCCTTGCGAGCATCCAGAGCCGGCGGGCAGCGCTCGTGCTCATCGCGGCCGACATCGGCGCGAACCAGCGCAAGAAGCTTTGTGACAAATGCGCGTTTTATCAGGTTCCGTATGTGTTCGTGGAAAACGCCGCATGGATCGATGAAGCGATCGGACAGCACAACCGCAAGTCTGTTGCCATTCTGGACAGCGGATTTGCGAAATCGATACAATCTTGTATGAAAGGCTAGGTGATAGGTATGGCGAAACCACAGAAAAGAGCGCCAAAGAGACCTGCAAGGGGAGGAAGACCAAAGAACTTCACACCACGAAAGGAACGAGTGGAGGTCAAGGAGATCACTTATCATGGACCGATGAGCGTCGGCGAGCTTGCGGAAAAGCTCAACCGCAATGCGAGCGACATCATCAAGCTGCTGTTCATGATGGGGACGATGGTGACGATCAACTCTACGCTGGATGAAGAGAACATCGAGCTCGTCTGCATGGAATTCAATGTGGAATGTCATAAAGAGGTCATTATTGAAGAGAGCGATCTGGAGGAGCAGATCCAGGCGATGGAAGAGGATCCGGACAAGCTGCAGCCGCGGCCGCCGGTCATCACCATCATGGGTCATGTCGACCATGGAAAGACGACCCTGCTGGATACCATCCGGAAGACGCATGTGACCGCCGGAGAGTTTGGCGGCATCACACAGCACATCGGTGCCTATCAGGTCAGCGTCAAGGGACGGAAGGTCACCTTCCTGGATACACCGGGCCATGAAGCGTTTACCGCCATGCGTGCCCGCGGTGCACAGGTAACGGATATCGTTGTTATCGTCGTTGCGGCGGACGATGGTGTCATGCCGCAGACGAAGGAAGCGATCGACCACGCGAAAGCGGCCGGAGTGCCGATCGTCGTCGCGGTCAACAAGATGGATAAGCCGGGCATCAATCCGGAGCGCATCAAGAGCGAGATGGCGGATAATGGCGTCATGCCGGAAGAATGGGGCGGTGATACGATCTTCGTTCCGATTTCTGCCAAGCTGGGAGACGGTGTCGATGAACTGATGGAAACGCTGCTGTTAGTGGCGGATATGGCAGAACTCAAGGCAAATCCGGATCACATGGCGACCGGAACCGTCATCGAGGCCAAGCTGGATAAGGGCCGCGGTCCGGTATCGACCTTGCTGGTACAGACCGGAACGCTGCACACCGGTGATGCCCTCGTCGTCGGTACTGCCTACGGCCGTGTGCGTAAGATGGTCGATGACCGAGGCCGTGAGATCAAAAAGGCGCTGCCTTCCATGCCGGTCGAGATCATCGGTCTCAACGATGTACCGATTGCCGGTGATGTCTTCAAGGCATTTGAAGACGATAAGAAAGCGCGTCAGGTTGCAGAGGAGCGCCTGCAGCGCCGTGTGGAAAAAGAGCGCAACTCGTCCAGTGCCATGTCGCTGGATGATCTGGCCCGTCAGATCGAACAGGGTGAGGTCAAGGATGTCAACATCATCATCAAGGCCGACGTACAGGGAAGTGCGGAAGCGGTCAAGGCGAGCATGGAACGCCTGGATGTGCAGGGCATCCGCGTCAATGTCATCCGTTCGACGGCTGGTCAGATCACGGAATCGGATATCATGCTGGCAAGCGCATCCAATGCGATCATCTACGGTTTCAACGTCCGTCCGAATGCGATGGTGCGCAAGAAGGCGGAAGAGGAAGGTGTGGACATTCGTCTGCACAACATCATCTACAAGGCACTGGAAGAAATGGAGCTTGCCATGAAGGGCATGCTGGCGCCGGTATATGAGGAAGTCGTCATCGGACAGGCAGAGGTGCGTCAGATCTATAAGGTCAGCCGTGTCGGAACGATCGCCGGCTGCATGGTGACCGACGGCAGCATCAAACGTGATTGCAAGGTCCGCCTGATCCGGGAAGGTGTCGTCGTCTATGAAGGAAAGCTGGGCTCCCTGCGCCGCTTTGAAAATGACGTCAAGGAAGTTACCAGCGGATTTGAGTGTGGTATGACGATCGAAAACTTCAACGATATCAAGGTAGACGATATCATTGAGGCATTCGAGGATCAGCAGGTGGAAGTGGCCTGATATGTCGATGAAGAAAGACCGCATCGAGGCCATCATCCAAAAAGAGGTCTCCTCCATCATCCAGATGGAGCTGAAGGATCCCAAGATCGGATTCATCACGATCACGGATGTGACGGTGACCAATGACCTGTCGATCGCCAAGATCTATGTGACGTTCCTGGGGCAGCAGCCGCGCATCGATGCCGGCATGAAGGCGCTGGAGCGCAGCAAAGGCTTTATCCGCTCCACCCTGGCAAATCGCATGACCATCCGCAAGGTGCCGCAGCTGATCTTCATTTACGATGAATCGCTGGAGAAGGGCAACCGGATCGAACGGATCATCAAAGAGATGCATAAAGATTCATAAAAAAAGAGATTTCGGGAGAAGGGGGACCTTCGATCGAAATCTCTTTTTGTCTGGATCATAAATGATGAACTATGCAGCGATCCGTCGCGCCAGCCGCATGCGGATCGGTGTCATCTCGTTTTGAGGGAATCACCGGTGAATGCGTCCTTCTGTACGCAGTAGGCGGTATGCGGCATGTCCATTCCATAGTAATGTTTGATCAGATGGGTCTTTTCCTGCATGCCCAGCCGTTTGGCCACCGCCTGTGAAGCCGTGTTTCCTTCGCGGATGATCACATAGACTTCCCGGCATCCCAGGACATCGAATGCATAGGAGCAACAGGCGGCAGCAGCCTCTGTGGCATACCCCGGGTGCCAGTATTCTCTTGCGAACAGGTAACCAACCTCGTGTACCGTGCAGCCATTGCAGTCCTGCAGGGTGATCCCGCACTGACCGATCAGCGCTGCGTCGCTTTTGCGGATGACGGCCCACAGTCCAAAGCCATCCTGAGCGTAGCGTCGCAGCTGTTTGTTGATCCACTCGCTGACCTCGTCATCCGAAAATGCGTGTTCGTAGGCCGTCATGACGATCGGATCCTGCAGGATACGGGCAATCGCTTCCTGATCTGCCAGGGTCATGGGCCGGATCCAGCATTGCTTTGTTTCGATCATAAGATGTGCCTCCTGTGAAAAAGATCCCGAAGTCGGATCTTCGGGATCGAATGGTTTTGAATTATGGACGTTTGACGATGACTGCGCAGCCCTGTCCGCCGCCGATGCACAGGGAAGCAAGTCCCAGCTTCGCATCGCGCTTGATCATCTCGTGGATCAGGGATACCAGGATACGGTTGCCACTGGCACCGACCGGATGTCCCAGAGCGATGGCACCACCGTTGACATTGACCTTTTCCATGAACTGCTCCAGATCGATGCCGTGCTCTTCTTCCAGCTCGTGGAGAACGCCCAACGACTGTGCGGCAAACGCCTCGTTGAGCTCGACCAGATCCATGTCATCCAGCTTCAGGCCGGCATAGTTCAGCGCATTGCGGATCGCCGGAGTCGGACCGAGACCCATCGTCAGCGGATCGACGCCGCCCTGGCCGATACCGATGATCTCACACAGCGGTGTCAGGTTGTACTTCTTGACAGCGTCTTCGCTGGCAACCAGCACGAAGGAAGCACCATCGTTGATACCGGAAGCGTTGCCCGCCGTGACCGTTCCGTCTTTGATGAAGGAAGGACGCAGCTTTGCGAGCTTCTCCGGATTGGATTTGCGGTTTGGATGCTCATCCGTATCGAATACGACGTCCATCTTCTTGAGGTGAACGGTGATCGGAACGATCTCATCCTTGAAGCGTCCGCTGTCGACAGCGGCGATCGCCTTCTGCTGAGAAGCATAAGCGAAGGTATCCTGCTGTTCGCGGGTGATGTTGTATTTCTTTGCGATGTTTTCTGCAGTGACACCCATGTGGATGTTTGCGCGGGCATCGGTCAGCGCATCATAGATCATGTGATCGACTGCGGTGAAGTTGCCCATCTTGTTTCCGGTACGGGTGTTGGCCGGAATCAGATACGGTGCACCGGACATGGATTCCACGCCGCCGGCAACGACGATGTCGTTGAAACCGCACTGGATGGACATTACTGCCTCCATGACCGTACGCAGACCGGAACCGCATACCATGTTGACGGAGTGGGCACATACTGTTTCCGGGATGCCTGCCTCCAATGCGATGGTACGGCCGATGTTCTGTCCCAGACCGGCGCCCAGCACGTTTCCGCAGATGACCTCATCCACATTTTCCGGAGCGACGTTTGCGTCAGCCAGCAGTGCCTTGACGACCTCGCTTCCCATGTCCTTCGGCTTTACTGTTGCCAGTCCGCCCAGGAAGCTGCCGATCGCTGTACGTTTTGCACTTACGATATAAGATTTTCTCATGTTCTCTACCTGTCTTTCCTCTCTTTCGCGCACGCATGCGCATGTACAGATAAATAGTAACGAATTGTGAATGTTTTGTCAAGTTAGAGCATGCAGTCTTTTGCGACAAATGCCCCATGATGCATGTACAGAGCATGTTCGAGGCGCACATCCTGTCATGAGAGGGACAGGGGCATCGCATCACAAAAAGAAAAGGCGGTATCCGCCAGGTGGATATCGCCCTGTTTCGTTCTCTTGTGATTATGGACGCTTGACGATGACCGCACAGCCCTGACCGCCACCGATGCACAGCGACGCCAGACCGATCTTGCAGTCGCGCTTTGCCATTTCGTAGAGCAGGGTAACCAGGATGCGGTTTCCGCTGGCACCGACCGGATGGCCCAGGGCGATCGCACCGCCGTTGACGTTGGTCTTTGCCAGGAAGGCCTCACGGTCCATGCCGGTTGCCTCTTCCAGCTCATGGATGACGCCCAGCGACTGTGCCGCGAAGGCTTCGTTGAGCTCTACGAGCTCCATGTCTTCGATCTTCATGTCTGCGTATTTCAGCGCATTGAGGATCGCCGGTGTCGGGCCGAGTCCCATGACGCGCGGATCGACACCGCCCTGTCCGAAGCCGATGATCTCTGCCATTGGTGTCAGACCATATTTCTTCAAGGCGTCTTCACTGACGACGATCGTGAAGCTGGCACCGTCATTGATGCCGGAAGCATTGCCGGCCGTGACCGTTCCATCCGGAGTGAATGCCGGACGCAGCTTTGCCATCTTTTCCATGGACGTCGTGCGGTTTGGATGTTCATCGGTATCGAAGATGTTGACCGCACCTTTCCTTCCCGGTACTTCGACCGGAACGATCTCATCCTTGAAACGTCCGCTGTCGATCGCTGCGATCGCCTTCTGCTGAGATGCGAAGGCGAATGCATCCTGATCCTCACGGGAGATGTTGTATTTCTTTGCGATGTTGTCTGCAGTGACACCCATATGAATATTGTACATGCCATCCGTCAGACCGTCGTGCAGCATGCTGTCGACGAGCTTCATGTCGCCCATCTTGACGCCGTTACGCACCTTGCTCGGCACCAGGAAAGGGGCATTGGTCATGGATTCCACACCACCGGCCACATAGATGTCGCCGAATCCTGCCTGGATGCGCAGGGTTGCCTCCATGACGGCCTTTAAACCGCTGCCGCACAGCATGTTGATGCTCTGTGCGCAGACTTCGACCGGAATGCCGGCCGCGATGCTGACCTGACGGCCGATGTTCTGTCCCAGACCGGCCGCGATGACATTGCCGACGAGGACCTCATCGATGTCTTTTGGATCGATGCCGGACTGCTGGATCGTCTCCTTCAAAACGGCAGCGCCCAGATCGACCAGCTTGATGTTGGTCAAACCGCCCATAAAGCTGCCGATGGCGCTTCGCTTGGCGGCTACGATGTACGCTTTTCTCATAGTTTCTGTTCTCCTTTCGATCGTGATGGGATCATCACACAGTTTCAGTGTACCTTAGCGGGAAGGGGAAGTCAACCACTAATTATTTTTTTCACAAGTGTGTGGACGGATCGGGAGAGCGCAGGAAAACATAAGAAGATATCATCGGAAAAAGCGATGTTTCATCGGGTGAAGCGGTTACATTTCCGCGATTCCCGGCGTGTGGATCACTTTTGTGAAATATTGAGCTATTCACACTTTTTTATTTGTTAAAATATTAACAAAGTTGTTGACGCTTGAAAGTGAAAAGGATAAAATTAGATAGGATTATGTGAAGATGAATCAGGCACACAATCTGGGTTCATTTATTCAAGGAGGAGAACATTATGGACTTCATGTTAACAGAACAACAACAAATGATGAAGAAGCTATTCGCTGAATTTGCTGAAAAAGAAGTGAAGCCTCTTGCAGCAGAGATCGACGAAGAAGAACGTTTCCCAAGAGAAACCGTTGAAAAGATGAAGGCATGCAAGATGCTGGGCATCCCGTATTCCCGTGAATACGGAGGCGCAGGTGCTGATTACCTGTGCTACATCCTCGCAGTAGAGGAACTGAGCAAGAAATGCGGTACGACCGGTGTCGTATTGTCCGCTCATACATCTCTGGGCACATGGCCGATCGTTCAGTTCGGTACGCCGGAGCAGAAGGAAAAGTATCTGCCGGATCTGTGCACAGGCAAGAAGCTGGCCGCTTTTGGTCTGACAGAGCCAAATGCCGGTACGGATGCAGCCGGACAGCAGACGACGGCGGTAAAGGATGGCGATGATTACATCCTGAACGGAACGAAGATCTTCATCACGAACGCCGGAGAGGCTGATGTATATATCATCTTCGCAATGACAGACAAGACAAAGGGTACGCACGGTATTTCCGCGTTCATCGTGGAAAAGGGCATGCCGGGCTTCACCGTTGGTCAGCATGAGAAGAAGCTGGGTATCCGCGGCAGCGCGACCAGCGAGCTGATCTTCAACAATGTCCGCCTGAGCAAAGATCACCTGCTGGGTCAGGAAGGAAAGGGCTTCAAGATCGCCATGATGACGCTGGACGGCGGACGTATCGGTATCGCTGCACAGGCGCTGGGCATCGCACAGGGTGCGATCGATGAGGTCGTTCCGTATGTGAAGTCCCGTAAGCAGTTCGGACGTCCGATCTCCAAGTTCCAGAATACGCAGTTCCAGCTGGCTGACATGCAGACGAAGGTCGATGCGGCAAGATGGCTGGTATACGATGCGGCAATGAAGAAGGAAAAGGGCCTGCCGTATTCCGTAGAAGCTGCCAAGGCGAAGCTGTTCGCTTCCGAGGTCGCCATGGAAGTGACGACGAAGGCGATCCAGCTGATGGGCGGTTATGGTTATACACGCGATTACCCGGTTGAGAGAATGTTCCGCGATGCGAAGATCACAGAGATCTACGAAGGTACCTCTGAGGTTCAGCGCATGGTCATCAGCGGTGCAATGCTGAAGTAAGATAAGCGAATAAGATAAGAAAGGAAACGAAGATCATGAAAATTATCGTTCTTGTAAAACAGGTACCGGATTCCACAGAGATCCGTGTCGACAAAGTGACTGGTACGCTGATCCGTGCCGGTGTTCCGAGCATCATCAACCCGGATGATCTGGCTGGTGTAGAGGCTGCGCTGCAGCTGAAGGAGAAGATGGACGCTACGGTTACCATCGTTTCCATGGGCCCTCCGCAGGCCGCAGAGATGCTCAAGGAGCTGTATGCGCGCGGTGTGGATGAGTGCGTGCTGATCACGGACCGCAAGTTCGGTGGTGCAGATACCTGTGCAACATCGACGACGCTGGCCGGTGCGCTCAATAAGATCGGCTATGACCTGATCATTGCCGGACGTCAGGCAATTGATGGCGATACGGCACAGGTCGGTCCGCAGACGGCAGAGCGCCTGGGCATTCCGCAGGTGACCTATGTTGATGAGATCATCGACGTAACAGATACGACGGTAACGGTGAAGAAGTCACTGGAAGACAGCGAGGAGATCATCGAGGCAAAGCTGCCTTGCGTGCTCACGACGCTGAGCGGAATGAACGAGCCGCGTTATATGAATTGCAACGACATCGTAGATTCCTTCTCCAAAGAAGTTAAGATCTTCACATTTGATGATCTGGGCATCGATGAGAAGCTGGTCGGTCTGGCTGGTTCTCCTACAAAGGTACACGCAACCTTCACAAAGGATGTTTCCGCTGAGACAGAGACATTCGACATGCCGGCGGCCGATGCTGCAAAGCTGATCGCCAAGACGCTGAAGGAAAAGCAGATCATCACAAAATAGGAGGAACATGGAAAATGGCAAAATTTGAAGGATACAAAGACATTTACGTATTTGTAGAGCAGAAAAACGGCGAGATTGCCAATGTCGGCTATGAGCTGATCAGCGAAGCCAGAAAGCTGGTCGCATCTATCCCGAGCCTGGGCTTTCAGGTCGTCGGTGTTCTGCTGGGACACAACATCACAGATAAGGCAAACGAAGTGATCGCACACGGTGCGGACAAGGTCATCGTTGTCGACGATGCACTGCTGGAAGGATATTCCACACAGTTCTATGCAGATGCGCTGACACAGGTGATCCTCACCTACAAGCCGGATTCTTTCCTGACCGGTGCAACCGTTCTGGGACGCGATCTGGCACCGCGTGTTGCTGCCCGTCTGAATGCCGGTCTGACCGCTGATGCGACAAAGATCGAGATCGATCAGACGAAGGTCGAAGACGGCGAAGCGCTGCTGCTGGTTACCCGTCCGACATTTGGCGGTAACCTGTTCGGTACGATCATCTGCCCGAACACTCGTCCGCAGATGGCGACGATCCGTCCGAACGTATTCTCCATGGATGCGCCGGATGCAGGCAGAAGCGGAGAGGTCATCACGTTCACACCGGAGTGGACCGATACCGATCCGAAGGTCGTCGTAAAGAAGGTCATCGAGAAAGTTGTTGAAGGTGTCGACATCACGAAGGCAGACATCCTGGTCGGTGCCGGACGTGGTGCGGAAGACTGCCTGGATATGGTCAAGGCGGTTGCCGAAGAACTGGGCGGCGAGATGTGTGCATCCCGTGCTGTTGTCGATGATGGCTTTGCGGATAAGTCCATCCAGGTCGGACAGACCGGAAAGACCGTTCGTCCGTCGCTGTACATTGCATGCGGTATCTCCGGTGCCTGCCAGCACGTGGCCGGTATGGAGAAGTCTGATATGATCATTGCGATCAACCGTGATCCGCAGGCGGAGATCTTCTCGATCGCCAACATGGGATTCGTCGGGGATGTCAAAGAGATCCTGCCGCTGCTGAAGGAAGAAATCATCGCTGCTAAGAAGGCATAAACGGTCTTCTTCAGATAAAACTAAGAAAAGAGGAGAGTACACATGAAAAAAGTCGGAGTGATCGGTGCCGGAACCATGGGTCAGGGCATCGCAAATGCATTCGCAACCAACGGGTATGATGTAACCGTGTGCGACATCAAGCTGGAATGGGCACAGGGCGGCATCGACAAGATCGCCAAGAAGCTGGACAAGCTGGTCAGCCGTGAGAAGATGACGGCAGAAAAGGCTGCTGAGATCAAAGGCAACCTGAAGGCCGGTGAATATGCAGACCTGGCAGACTGCGACCTGGTCGTAGAAGCAGTTCTGGAGATCATGGATACGAAGAAGGAACTGTTCTCCACACTGGATGAGATCTGCAAGGAAGACTGCATCTTCGCTACGAACACTTCTTCTCTGTCCGTTACGGAAATTGCCAAGGGAATCAAGCATCATGTCATCGGTATGCACTTCTTCAACCCGGCAGACCGCATGAAGCTCGTCGAGGTCATCTCCGGTATCAACACACCGGCAGAGACGAAAGATGCGATCATCGAGATCAGCAAGTCTCTGGGAAAGACACCGGTAGAAGTTGCGGAAGGTCCTGGATTTGTCGTTAACCGCATCCTGGTTCCGATGATCAATGAAGCGGCTTTCATCCTGCAGGAAGGCATCGCCAGCGTTGAGGATATCGATACTGCGATGAAGCTGGGCGCAAACCATCCGATGGGACCGCTCGCTCTGGGCGATCTGATCGGTCTGGATATCGTCGTTGCCATCATGGACGTTCTCTTTGCAGAGACGCATGATCCGAAGTATCGCTGCTGCACGCTGCTGAGAAAGATGGTCCGCGGCGGTAAGCTGGGTCAGAAGAGCGGCATCGGATTCTACGATTACAGCAAGTAATTTAAAATGACAGAAAAGTGGATCCATCTCGTTCAACAGGTGAAACAGTGGATTCACTTTTTCAAAAGAAAGGCAGGAATAACAATGGAAACGATTTTAATCGCAAAAGAAGGAAACGTAGCGACCATTACGATCAACCGTCCAAAAGCGCTCAATGCGCTGAGCACGACCGTGCTGACAGAGCTCAACGCCGCTTTGGATGAGGTGGCAGCAGATCCGAATGTATACGCACTGATCATCACCGGTGCCGGTGAGAAGTCTTTCGTCGCCGGTGCGGATATTGCGGAGATGAAGGACAAGAGCGTAGAAGAAGCTGCCGCATATGGAAAGTTTGGCAATGAGGTCTTCCGCAAGATCGAAACATTCCGCTGCCCGGTCATCGCTGCTGTCAACGGTTTTGCGCTGGGCGGAGGCTGTGAGCTCGCCATGAGCTGCGACATTCGCGTAGCGGCAGACAATGCGGTATTCGGTCAGCCGGAAGTCGGCCTGGGCATTACGCCGGGCTTTGGTGGTACACAGCGTCTGGCACGTCTGGTCGGTGCCGGCATCGCCAAAGAGATGATCTATACAGCACGTAACATCAAGGCAGAGCGTGCGGCACAGATCGGTCTGGTCAATCAGGTCGTTGCCGGTGCAGACCTGATGGAAACGGTCATGAAGATGGCAAAGGGCATCGCCAAGAATGCGCCGATCGCCGTCGCATACGCAAAGAAGGCAATCAATGAAGGACTGCAGACGGATATCGACGGCGGTATTGCGATCGAGGTGGATGAATTCTCCAAGTGCTTCGCAACAGAAGATCAGACATATGGCATGACCTGCTTCCTGGAAAAAGTCAAGGATAAGCAGTTCTCCAACAAGTAGAATTGAAAAGGTGATGATAAAATGAGTAAAGTAATCTCTCTGGAACAGGCAGTGTCCATGATTCCGGATGGAGCGACCGTCGGCATCGGTGGATTCATCGGCTGCGGACATCCGCAGGAGTTTTCGGTCGGCATCGAAGAGAGCTTTTTGAAGAGCGGCCATCCGCGGGATC
>DWYK01000205.1 GCA_019118705.1 Candidatus Merdibacter merdigallinarum
TGGATTCTCTGGAAAACAGATTTGGACTGCAGCTAAACCGGAAATACTACCGGCCAAAAGATTTAAACAAGATCGTAAAAAAATCATGAAGATTAATCCACATACAACAAACCCTGAACAAAAGAAAGTGCTAGATTTCCCTTTATTCAAAGGTGTTTCTAGCACTTTCTCTTTCTTTAACTGTTAAACTCGGGATTATACCATAAATGAACGAAAATGCGCAGCAATATTTGAAAAGGACGACAGAAGGAAGAAGACCGGACAATTCTCTGAATGCCGCTGGGCTCTCTCTGTCTGCACCGCAGGGAAAAGAAACACTGCGCAGGAGCGTTCCCTGCGCAGCGTTCGATCAGGCAAACTGACTGTAATAGAGCGCGGCATAGGCGCCTTTTTTCTCCAGCAGTTCCTGTTGGTTGCTTTTTGGCCCCTTGAGTGAATCATGAGAGCAATTCATCGATGTTGCTGCTTCTTTTGATTTAGAATCAAATCGAGAAACCCCTTGAAGAAAACGAACGATGCCATCGATCCTGCATCTGTTTTTGCAATGAGATCGGACAGGCGCATGAGCAAGCATCAAAGAATCGATATCATCTGTCTTTGTTTTCTTTCCCGATGGGCGTTTTTTGATGAAAACCAGGTATAATAAGGAACGGTAAGCTGTAAGGAGGGAACACCGTGGATGTAAATGAACAGATGGCCGCACTGGCAACAGCGTTTGCCGACTGTCGCAAGGCCTTTACCGCAATGGGAGATGAAAACCGTCAGTTGATCATTCTGGCGCTTCTGCGTCATCCTGGCGGCATGCGGGTCGGCGAGCTGATGGAAGAGGTCCGTCTCTCACGTCCGGCGCTCTCTCACCATCTGCGCATCCTGAAGGAAGCCGGGATCGTCGACATGTTCAAGATCGGGACGAAGAATTACTATCATCTCAGCGGAGACAAGAAGAACTGGGATCGCTTTACGGTCCTGATGCGCCAGATCGAGGCGCTGATGGCACAGGGAAACAAAGACTGCAGTCAACGAAAGGAGCTGGAAGAAGATGAACGTCATCGAGGCGATGGAGGCCCGGCATTCCGTCCGGAGCTATCAGAATAAACCGATCGAGGAGGAAAAACGCAAAGCGCTGGAGGAGCTGGCACGCAAATGCAATGCGGAAAGCGGGCTGAACATCCAGCTGTGCTTTGATGAGGAAGAAGCCTTTCAGGGCATGATGGCCCATTATGGAAAGTTTCACAATGTCCGCAACTATATTGCGCTGGTGGGCAAAAAGGACGCCCGGCTGGATGAGATCTGCGGGTATTATGGTGAACAGCTGGTCCTGAAGGCCACGGAGCTGGGTCTGTCGACCTGCTGGGTGGCGATGACCTATCGAAAGCGCAGGACCGGCTGTGTGATCAACAAAGGGGAAAAGCTCTGCTGTGTGATCGCACTGGGTTATGGCGAGAACGAAGGGGTCCCGCACAAGAGCAAGCACATCGAGGAAGTCTGTGATGTGGAAGGAGAGCTGCCGGCGTGGTTTGCGCAGGGCGTCCGCTGTGCCCTACTGGCACCGACGGCGATGAACCAGCAGAAGTTTCGCTTTACGTTTCGAGACGGGCGTGTATCGCTGCGTGCGTCGTTTGGACCTTACACAAAGGTGGATCTCGGGATCGTCCGCTGTCATTTCGCGCTTGGCGCAGGCAAGGGAGACTGGCAGTGGGCAGAGGATGAACGCTGAGAAAAGAAGCTTTCAAATCTGACATTTTGACAAAATGAGGAGAAGGCTGTGGTACAATGGGAGAAACAGGAAGGAGCGATCGTGATGAAAAAAATGGTCACCGTCCTTTGTGCGTGTCTGTTTGTCCTGGGTTCCATGGCCTTTTCCGCTTCACTGCTCAGCCGAAATCTCATCACTGACACACTGGGGGAGACGCTGGTGGAGCAGGCGGACATCAAGGAGCGCATCAGCAGTGCGATCAGCGAACAGCTGCCGCAAAGCGGCATGCTGGGCGAGCAGGTGGGAACGGCCGTCGCCTCGATCCTGGAGAGCGATGAGGTCTCCCGTCAGCTGGATGCGTATCTGCAGCTGTTCATCGATGATCTGGTACAGGGAGAGAGCTCTTCTGAAGAACTGAATGAGACGCTGCGTACTACCATTCGGGAACAGATCGATCAGATGCAGCTGCCTTCACAGGACCTTCTGACCAAGGAACAGCTGAATGCCGCGGTGGATGCCGCTTTGGATCAGCTGGATGTGACACAGATCTATGAGCAGGCGCTCATTCAGGTACGGGGAGAGCTGAGCCCGTCACAGATGGGGATGCTTCGGCTGTTGCAGTGGCTGCAGAGCGATGTTTTGTATTATGGTTCGCTGTGTGTGATGATCGTCTGTGCAGTGCTCTTCTTTATTCGCGGCGTGCGCAAAGGTCTGCGGATGGCAGCGGTCAGTGCGCTGATCAGCGGAGTGCTCAGCGGCGCGATCTGGTTGGCATTGCGGCTGTTTGCGACGATGCAGGATACGGTCTTGGTTTCAGCCGTGATCATCAGCAGTACCCAGGTGCTGCTGTATCTCAGCGGCGGCATGTTCGTGCTTGCGCTGACGGCATGGGGCGTTTCATCGTTTTTGCGCAGACAGGAAAATGGCTGATTCGGACAGGTGTCATGAAAAACGGGCAGCTTCTCCATGGGGAAGCTGCCTATATTTTGTGTGATGGAGGAAGACCGGTCAGGATCGGGCGGTGCCATCTCGCTCCCGACGGCGCACATCCTTTCCGATCAGACGATAAAGCATGGCGGCGAGCGGAACGCCCAGCAGCATGCCCGCCATGCCCATCAGTTCTCCGCCGATGCAGATGGCGAGCAGGACCCACATCCCAGGCAGACCGATCGAATGACCGACGGTGCGCGGATAGATGAGGTTGCCTTCCACCTGCTGCAGGATGATCAGGAAGATCAGAAAGATCAGCGCTTTTTGCGGGGAGATGAAGATGAGCAGGATCACGCCGACCGCACCGCCGATATAGGCGCCCAGGATCGGGATCAGGGCCGTCAGCGCAACGACCGTGCTGATGAGGGCCGCATAGTCCAGCCGCAGGATCAGCATGCCGATAAAGCACAGACTGCCCAGGATGAGCGCTTCCCGCAGCTGTCCGCTGACATAATCCGTGAATACAGAGAGAAAGCTATCATAGATCTCATTGAAGATGGTGATGCAGTGCTGCGGCAGATAGCAGTGTGCGACCCGTTTGATCTGCCGGAACAGCTTTTTCTTTCCAAACAGCAGATAGATGGATAGGATGAAAGACATGCACAGGGTAACGATGGTAGAGACGATGCTGCCGGTGACCTGGATAATCTGTGAAGCGATGGCATCGATCTGCAGGTCGATGGAGGCAAGCAACGTGGAGATCGTCTGTTGGATGTTGGAAATATCGATGCGGCTGATGTTGAGCGCTGTGGTGATCTGATCGAGAAATCCCTGCAGCTGATCCGAGTAATAGCCGATGTTGTCCGCAAACATCTGCAGATTGGCAGCCAGCTGCGGGACGACCAGCACCAGGATCATCACCAGAAAGCCGAAGGTAAGCAGATAGACGATCGTGATGGACAGCCCTTTGGTCACGGATTCTTTCCAGTGAACGTGCGACTGGAGAAACTGACAGACAAATTCATAAGGACGATCGAAGATAAAGGCGATGACCGCGCCGATCCACAGCGGCGTCAGCAGCTGAAAGCCATAGCCGATGGCGCTCAGGATGGTTGAGAGGTTGTTGATGATCAGGATCAGAATGACGGTATACGTGATCAGAAACAGGATGTTCCTGCGGTTTTCTTTGTTCATGACATTCTCCTTTCCCGCTGCCGAGATCACCGGCAGCACATTTCTTGTTATGCGTGAATCAGGTCACATGACCGTTGAAAGCCTTCAATCATATTTATGGTAAGGCCTCTTCCGACGGAAATGAAGGCACACTTTGACAAATCTGTCCAAAAAGTAACGGTTGTGACCATTCATCCCAAATGTTGACAGTTCCATGAAAATGGACTGTACGCTCCGGTGTCGGCCTCTTTGCAATGAGGGTACCGCAGGAAAGGATGATGAAAAGAAAATGTGCAGGACGCAGCGGTGAAAAAAGGTGCTCACCTATCCGGGCAAGAACATGCCAAAGCTGCTTCCGTATCCGGGGCCGTAGGACAAGGTGCGGGTGACGGTCGAAGATGAAACGTCCGGTCGAAACGGACCGCCAGCGTAGTTGTTTCGAGCCAGCCTGATGCACAGGCCGATGTGGAAGATCTGCGAAAGGGCATCATGGAACGAAAGATCTCTCCGAATATTCCCCGGGAAATGCCGGATGTGAAGATGACGGTCTTCATCGATCCGACCGGCCGGTTCGTGGATGGCGGACCTGCGGCGCATCCTGCAAGAACAGCTGTATTTTTGTATGACAGCAATGCGATTTGACGCAACCCTTATTTTATGGTACATTTACAGCTATAAAGAAGTCGTCAGGGACGACCGCAAAACAGGCGGTCGGATCCGGGCGTTCTTTGTTCGATGAGTTCAAACAAATAGAGGAGTGATGTAGAGTGGACTCGATTCCCCGACAACTTTTGCTGCAGGTGGTTTTGATCTTGATCAATGCCTTTTTTGCAGCGACTGAAATTGCGGTAATATCTTTAAATGGAACAAAGCTGGAAAAACAGATCGAAGAAGGCGACAAGACGGCCAGAAAGCTGTTAAAGCTGGTGGAGGAACCTTCCGGGTTTCTGTCAACGATCCAGATCGGCATTACGCTGGCCGGCTTTTTGGGCAGTGCCTTCGCGGCTGACAGCTTTTCCGATCTGCTGACCAACTGGGTGTGGAACGATCTTGGGTTCACGGCGCTTCCGATGTCCGTGCTGGATACCCTGTCGCTGATCGTCATTACGATCATCCTTTCTTACTTTACGCTGGTCTTCGGTGAACTGGTGCCTAAGCGCATTGCGATGCAGAAGCCTTATGAAGTGGCGCGTCTTTCCTGCAATGTCGTTCGCGGCGTGGCGTTTGTCATGAAGCCGGTCATCTCACTGCTTTCGCTTTCCACCAATGCCATCCTGCGTCTGCTGCATCTGAAGACGGAGGCACAGGAGGATTCGGTCAGTGAAGAGGAGATCCGCATGATGGTGGATCTCGGCGAAAAGCGCGGCGTACTGGATGAAGAGGAGAAGGAATGGATCACCAATGTCTTTGAGTTTGACGATACGCCGGTCAAGGACATCATGGTGCGTGCCAATGAGGTCGTTGCCATCGCTGTGGATGCGACCAAGGAGGAGATCCTCAAGCTGATCAGCGATGAGGGCGTATCCCGCATCCCGGTATATGGAAGGGATCTGGATGACATCGTCGGCGTCCTGTATGCCAAGGATTTTCTGATCGAATTGCAAAAGGAGCGTCCGTTCTCCCTTCGCAACATCCTGCGCGACCCGTATTTTGTGCCGGAACAGGTAACGGCAGACGTGCTTTTTAAAGATATGCAGACCCGCAAGATCCGCTTTGCCATCGTGCTGAACGAATTTGGCGAAGTGAGCGGGATCGTGACCATGGAAGATCTGCTGGAGGAGATCGTCGGCAATATTTACGATGAATATGACCAGCAGGAGCTGCCGGAGATCATGCGGGTCGGCCCGCATAAATGGAAGGTGAGCGGCAACATCGATATGGAAGATCTGCTGGAGGAGATCCCGCTTCCGGTAGAGCTGAATGATTCGTATGATACGCTGGGCGGTCTGGTATTATATCTGTTGGGCAGCATCCCGAAGGATGGCACACGCTTTCGTCTGGAATGCGGCAATTATATCCTGCATGTGATCAGCGTGCAGAATCACCGCATCCAGGAAGTGATCATCGAGGAGACGCTGTCTGTATCCGATACAGTGGAAAAAAGCGAGGAGACGGAACTGAAGCAGGCGTAGATCGCCGGCAAAGGACCGTCTCCTTTTCCATTTGCCGGAGAACGGGACGCTGTGGACGGTCAAAAAAACATGGTATAATGAACGCAGCCGGCATGTGAGGAAGAATACCGTTTCAACGGTAAGAGCCACAGGCTCACATGCGTGGAAGGAGGGAGATCGATGATACGATTATTTGCCTGTGATCTGGATGGCACGCTGCTGAATGAACGACATGAATCAGATGCGTTCATCGAGGGGGTCCTGCGCAGCGTGGTGGAAAGCGGACGTTATTTTACGGTTGCGACCGGACGAAGCACGTCTATGATCGATTTTGGAGAAATGAATGGGCGGATCTATGTGATCTGCATGAACGGGTCACTGATCCTGGATCCAAAGGGCCGCGTCGTTCGCTGTGAGAAGATCGACAAGGAGGTCCTGCGCCAGTTGCTGGAACAGTTCCCGACATTGCGCATGGAGTGCCTGAGCGCACAGCATTCCTACATCCGTCAGGACAAAGAGACATTTGTGGCAGCGATGATGGCCAACAAAGACCGGATGGCAAACGGGGAGCGCTGGGTCCGACGTTTGCTGGAACACGTGGATGAACAGATGTGCTTTTCACAGCGCACGGAGGAGATCCTGAAGCAGGACATCTGCAAGATCAACTGCCGGGTGGACACGCAGGAAGAGGCTCGTCAGCTGCAGGAATATCTGCAGGCACATGCCGATGCGCTGGTCAATGCGCCGAGCAACCAGGGACATTTTGAGATCACGGCCAGCGGTGTGAACAAGGGGACCGCGATCCTGCATCTGGCCGATCGGCTGGGCATCGATGCACAGGATGTCGCCGTGTATGGGGATGGCGGTAACGATCTGGAGATGCTGACGATGTTCGCACACTCGTATGCCCCTTGTACGGCACAGAAGGAGGCACAGATGGCTGCTTCTGCGATCATCGGCTCCTACCAGTCGTACAGTGTGGCGAAACACATCGCCGAAACGCTGGTAAAAGAGGGCGAATAAACCGGCAACAGAGATGATTTTTTTTCATCGGTCCGCAGCGCTATGTTATAATAAGGTCAGGAAAACGCATGGAAATGCAGGGAAAAGGGAAAGAGAAAGGACAGGAAGAGAATGAGAATGAGAATGAGAAGAAGTGGAAAGGCGTTGCTGGCGCTGCTTTTGAGCGCAGCGCTTTTACCGGCAGCCGGCTGTTCGCAGAACCCGGATGCCCTGACACTGATGGAGGCGGCGAGCGAGGAGATGCAGAAGCTGGATTCCTATGCGGCAGATGCGACGCTGAAGTTCGACATGGGGATCGGTGATGGTGAAAGCACGATCAACATGGGCATGAACGGGACGATCTCCATTGAGATGACACAGGATCCGTTTGTCACGCACGGAACATCGGAGGTCACGGTCCGCACGCTGGGACAGGAAGATACGACATCATCGGAATACTATCAGTTTGAACAGGACGGTGAACTGGTGCAGCTCACCAACGACGGCAGCGGCTGGGTATCACAGTCGAGCGGAGAAATTGATGTCGGTACCGCACAGGATGCGATGAAGCTGTTTGATTATGACATCGTCAAGGATCTTGAACCGGCAGTGACCGGATCAGAGAAAGTGAACGATGTGGATGCCTGGCGCATCGAATTCGAGGCGGGGATCGAGGAACTGATGGCATTGTCCGGTGAAGAGATGGACAGTACGACCGAAACGTTCATCAACGCCATGGGCGAAGACATCACGTTGAAGTGTGTGCTGTACGTCGATAAGGAGACCAACCGGTATGTGAAGTCGGATATCACGCTGAGCGGGCTGGAGGAACTGTTCCGTCTGGCGATGAGCTTCAGCGAGCTGCCGGAGGGCATGGAACTGACGATGGATGATATCGTCTTCAGCTTTACATATGGCAAGTTCAATGAGGTCGATGCGATCGAGATCCCAAGTGAGGTAGCGAACCTCTCCGGCGGCGGCGGTACGCAGACCAATGTGTGGGAAACGATGAAGCTGAACGTCGGCTCTGCTTCGCTGACGATCGGTGAGTGCACCGTGCAGGAACTGCTCGATGCGGGATTTACGCTGGATTCGGATCTTCCGGAGACGATGGAACCGGGAGATACTCAGTATCTGACGGTGCTGCGCGGGGAGGATGATTTCTCGCTGAGCGTCGAGAACATGACATCGGAGACGATCGATGCCACGGATGCGACCGTATACGGCTTCAGCGGCATGTACATCGCCGCAGAAGACATCGTGCTGGAAGGCGGGATCCATTCGGGTTCCACCAGCGCAGAAGTGCTGGAAGCCTACGGCGATCCGAACACGCTGTCCGATGAAGGCTTCTATGACAAATGGAAGTACGAGATCTCAGATACCTTTGGTTCCAAGTATCTGGATCTGGCGATCGAGGACGGTGTCGTGACCGATATCGATCTGTCGGTCTACTACTTCGGCGATCTGTTCGCATAAATGAAAAAGAAAAGCAGTGCTTTTTGCGTCGGTGACGCAGGAAGCGCTGCTTTATTCATTTCCTCGGATATATTCATAATAATAGATGGCCAGCTGGGTGCGGTCACGCAGCTGCAGGCGGGAGAGCAGGGAAGAGAGATAGTTGCGGACGGTTCCCTCGCTGAGATAGAGTTGGGCAGCGATCTCTTTGTTGTTCATCCCTTTGGCGACGAGCGTCAGGATGGACAGTTCTCGTTCGCTCAGTTCGACCGGAAGGGTCACCCGGTGCGTGAGCAGCTGTGGGATCTTGCGGACGATCTCCGTGTTGAAGACGTTCTGTCCCTGTGCGATCGCTTCCAGGGCGGCGGGAATCCCTTCAAAGTTCTGTTTGAGGATATAACCTTTCACGCCGATGGTCAGCGCCTGAATGATGTATTCTTCATCGCTGAAGGTCGTCAGAAACAGGATGCGGGCATCCGGGTGCTGTTTCAGGATCTGACGGCTGGCTTCTACGCCGTTGGTCTCCTTCATGCGGATGTCCATCAACACGACATCCGGCAACAGACGATGATACGTTTCGGCAGCGAATGCGCCGTCATGGATACAGGCGGCGACCGTGTGTCCCTGTGCCTGCAGGATCGTCTGCAGTGAAGAACAGACCAGGGGGTCGTCATCAATGATGATCAGTCGCATGGTGTTTCCTCCTTTGTGCGGATCGGCAGCGTGATGAAGAGCTGAAAGCAGTCCTTCGTACAGTGGATGTGGACATGTCCGCCCAGTTCATAGATCCGTTTTCGGATGTTGGCCAATCCCATGCCGCCTTCCCGGATGGGGTGGCGCACGCCGTCATTGCGCAGGATGAGCTGATAGAAGCCGGGCTGTTGCAGGACCTTGAGCAGCGCATGGTGGACATCCGCATGCACTTCCATGTTGTGGATGCCCTCGGTGATGACCGCCAGCAGCTGGGCGATCGTATGCGGAGGCAGCGGATCGCGGAGCTGATACTGCAGGGTGATGGGCAGATCGGCGTGCTGATCGAGCAGCCGGTGCAGTTCCATCTGAAAATCGACCGATGTATCATAGAGGTCATGTACGCTGCGGCGGGCATTTTCCATTCCCTGCTGCAGCGTATCCTGGAGTTTGCGCAATGGTTCTTTCAGCTCCTGCTGTGTCAGCAGGGCGTTGATCGCACCCGCCTGCAACAAAGCACTGGAGAGGATGTGACCGATGCTGTCGTGGATGTCCCGGGCGATCCGGTTGCGTTCATCCAGCGTGGCGATCTGGATCTCATATTCCTTTTCTCTCAGCAGAGAACGGTTCTGTTCCTCCAGCAGACGGTTGTTTTCGATCAGCAGATCCCGCTGCTGATGGGCCTGCTTTGCCATGACCTGATGTCTGGATGCCGCTTCCTGCAGCCAGCTGCTGATGAGCATCCAGAGCGCGATCATGAGAAAGAGCGGCTGTTTCTTTTCGATGATTCCATACAGACAGCCGATGCTCGGAAACAGACACAGCCAGCGATACGGCCGCTCCAGATGGAAGGACCAAAGCGGGAGATAACAGGAGAGGACCGGAAAAAATGGAATCGCGCATAGTGAGAGGCAGGACAGGACGAGGGTGCCTTTGCTCGCTGTGCGCAGTTCCATCAGACAGGCAAAACAGAGCGTAGCCAGAAGATACAGGCTGATCAGGGAAGGGGAGGAAGAAAAGAGCAGTGAAAAGAACGATCCCTGTAACAGCAGGATCCCCTGAAGGAACAGACGATTCATCTCTCCACCTCCTGACTTGTGTTTATTATAACAAATGTAAAAAGCGCAAAAAAGGGAAGAGGAGGAAGTGATGACATTTGTCATGTGGCCGATGACATCCGGCACTGGAAAGAGCAGGATAAACTTGTCATAATAAAGCTGTGAGGTGATCAACATGATCGTACGTGTCGAACAACTGGTCAAGCGTTATCAGGAACTGGTCGCACTGGACCATTTTTCACTGCAGGTGGAGGAAGGGGAGATCCTTGGCCTGCTGGGTCCCAATGGCAGTGGCAAGACGACGGCCATCAACTGCATGCTTTCTCTGCTGAAATATGATAAGGGATCTGTGGAGCTGTTTGGAGAGCCGATGCGGCCGGATGCCTATGAGATCAAGAAACAGATCGGTGTGGTCTTTCAGAACATCGCCGTGTTTGAGGAGCTGAGCGTGGAGGAGAATGTCCGCTATTTCTGCAGCTTATATGTAAAAGATAAAGCGGAGCGGGAACGCTGTGTGGAATGGGCGCTGGATTTTGTCGGTCTGCGGGAGTTTCGCGGTTTTCGTCCGCGCAAGCTCAGCGGCGGCATGCTGCGGCGGCTGAACATCGCCTGCGGGATCGCACATCACCCGAAGCTGATCTTCATGGATGAACCGACCGTGGCGGTCGATCCACAGAGCCGCAACAACATCCTGGAAGGGATCGTGAAGCTCAATGAGCAGGGAGCGACCGTGATCTATACCAGTCATTATATGGAAGAGGTCGAGCAGCTGTGTACGCGGATCGTCATTTTGGATGATGGCCGTGTCGTCGCTTGTGGAACGAAGGAAGAGCTCAAGGAGATGATCGCGTTGCGGGAAAAGATCACCATCGAAGATGTGGTGTTGAGCGAGGAACAGCGAGCGATGTTTGAAGAACTGCCGGCACTGCTGGATCTGCAGTATCATTCCCGTCAGCTGCGCTTGTCGTTTGGTGTGGGCAGCGGACATCTGGAATCGCTGCTGGGTCTGTTGCACCGAGCGCAGATCAGCTATGGAAAGATCTACAGCGAACAGCCGACGCTCAATGATGTCTTCCTGGAGATCACCGGACGGGAACTGAGGGATGACGTATGAGGACACTGTGGTATGACGTGCAGCTGCGCTTTCGCAATAAGGTGATCCTGTTCTGGATGTTTCTGTTTCCGATCATCCTGTGCACGCTGTTTTCGTTGGTGCTGCGGGATGTCTATGCGCTGGAGGAGCAAACGGTGATCCCACTGGGCATTGAAATGAATGAGGCCTACGAGCAGGATGCGACGCTGCAGGCGGTGCTGCAGCAGCTGAGCGAAGGGGAGGATGCACTGTTTTCGCTGGAGGCGGCAGGGGGCGATGTACAGGAACAGCTGGAACAGGGAAAGTGGATCGCTTATGTACAGGTGATGGAAGATGGCGAGATCGCTCTGACGATGAGCGGAAACGGACTGGAACAGACGATCACCGAGATGTTCTTCGATGAGTTTTCACAGCAGCGGCAACTGGCACAGGCCTGGCTGGAACAGGGGGCATCTTCGCAGGAGCTGCAATCGCTGTTCACACAGACACGATCCTATGTCACATCGATGAGCGCTCAGCAGGGCATCACGCTGGAATATGTCGAGTATTTTTCGGCCTTGGCGATGGCCTGCATGTATTGCGGCTACTTTGGCATCCGTTCTCAGCAGCAGCTGCAGGCGAATCAGTCGCCGCTGGGCATGCGGCTGCAGTGTGCGCCCTGTCCCCGGCATGTGGTGCTGATCAAGGAGCTGCTGTGCAACAACCTGATCTGCATCCTGCTCAATGTCCTGCAACTGGCGTTCATGGCCGGCGTGCTGCACATCTCGTTTGGTCATTCGCTGTACTGGGTGCTGGGGACGACGTGCCTGGGCTCCTTTGCCGGGAACGGGCTGGGGCTGCTCATCGGCAGCGTCGCATCCCTGCGCAGCGAACAGAAGGTGACCGTTCTGTCCTGCTTCGTGCTGTTGCTGAGCTTTCTGTGCGGCATGATGGTGCCAAGCGTGAAATACTTCGTGCATGTGTATGCCCCGTTCCTGGAATGGATCAACCCGTGCGCGCTGTTGACGGATGCGTATCTGCATCTGAGCATGCAGGGAGCGAACTGGAATGTGTGCTTCGATCTGCTGATGTTGGCGGGGATCGGCATCGTGTTCTATGGCATCAGTTATCTGTTCATGAGGAGGCAGCAGTATGAGAGTCTTTAAATTGTATCTGCTGTTGTTGCAGCGGCAGTGGCGGACGATCGCGTTGTATGTCACTGTATTTCTGGGCGTGTTCCTGCTGATCGCAGTGTTGAATTCCGGCAATGGCGAATATCAGGCGCAACAGATCCGCGTCGTGCTGCGCAATGAAGATGACAGCGAGGTAAGCGAGGTGCTGAGCGATGCACTGCAGGAGCGTTTCGTGGTCGAAGAAGGACTGGGAGACACAGAGATGGACGAAGCGCTGTTTTATCAGGCGGGGCATGTCGCCATCGTCATTCCGGAGGGATTCGGTGATGCGTTTGCGCTGGGAAAGGGAACGCTCGAACTGCGTACCCAGGGCAATAACGCTTATGGGGAACTCGTCCGCCGTCAATGTGATCAGTTTCTTGGGCTGCTGGCAAAGGGGCATCAGCTGCATCCGGAAAAGAGCTATGCGCAGCTCTGTGAAGAGATCCGCGCTGCCGATACGCCGGTGTCGGTCGAGATGACTTCTGCGCTGAGCGATTCGAGAAGCCGGATGAGCACGTACTGCAACTTCATGAGCTATGTCATCCTGACGCTGATGCTCACCTGCATCCCGCTGACGATCAGTGTGCTGCGTGCACCGGATACACAGATGCGATTGTCCTGTGCACCTCTGTCCGGTCGTTCGCTGATGCTGCAGGTGTTGGCAGGCGCAGGGATCTTTGCGATCGGTCTGCTGGCGGTGCTCTATGCCGCGCTGACTGCCCTGTGCGGTGTTTCGACCATCTGTTCACCGAGCGGGCTGCTGATGCTGCTGAATGGGGTGCTGTTTACGGCCGCATCGCTCGCCTTTGCGCTGATGATCGCCTTTCTCATCAGCGGACATCGCAAAAGAGAAAAGACGGAAGAGACGGTCAGCGCCCTCAGCAACCTGCTCGGGCTGTCCTTCAGCTTCCTGGGCGGTGCCTTCGTGCCGCAGCAGTTGCTTTCGGCGCCGCTGCAGTTCATCGCTTCCTTTACGCCGACGTACTGGTTCGTACGGGTCAGCGATCAGCTGGGCAGCGGTGTGATCGATCCCTCACAGCTTTTGACCGGCTATGTGGCGCTCACACTGTTTGCGCTTGCCTTTGCCCTGTCGACCGCGGTCATCGCCCGCCGGCGGATGCAGCGAGACGCTCTTTCCTGAAACGGCCGTGGAAGGCCGTTTTTCTTTCCCTGTTTCCATTTTCGGCACAGCTGTGATACGATGGAGAAGACAGAGAAAGGTGGAAAGGCATGCGAAAGACAGTCTTGTACATAGCGATGAGCCTGGACGGTTACATCGCCGATGAAAACGGCGGTGTCGGCTGGCTTTCTATCGCCGCTTTGGCTTTGTAGTTGTGGAGGAGCACGTCGATCCGATGAGCGGGGAGATGGAATATGTGATGGAATGGAGGAAGAACGAGGGTGAAAAGTCGATACGATGACCGTGTGTTTTTCGAGAAATACGCGCAGATGGAACGTTCGCGAAAAGGCCTGGAAGGTGCGGGCGAATGGCCGACCCTGGAAGGGATGCTGCCGGATCTCAACGGTCTGCGCATGCTAGATCTGGGCTGTGGCTATGGGTGGCACTGTCGATATGCCATCCAGCATGGCGCAAGCGCGGTCGTCGGGGTGGATCTGTCCGAGCGGATGCTGGAGCGGGCGCGCTCCATGGGAGAAGATGCGCGGATCACCTACATGCACGCTGCGATGGAAACGATCGACTTTCCAAAAGCGAGCTTTGATCTGATCCTGAGCTCGCTGGCTTTTCACTATGTTGCGGACTATCCGGGCCTGCTGAAGAAACTGCATGCCGTTCTGCGGCCGCAGGGACAGCTTCTGTTCAGCTGCGAACACCCGATCTTCACCGCACAGGGACCGCAGGAGTGGGAGCGGGACGCCCAGGGCAACATCCGTCATTTTCCGGTCGATCATTATTTTGCGGAAGGAGCGCGGGATGCGTGTTTTCTGGGCGAGCATGTCGTGAAATATCATCGCACGCTGACGACACTGCTGCATGGTCTGGTCGAGAGCGGGTTTGTGATCGAGGATGTGCAGGAGCCAAAGCCGACCGCAGCGATGCTGGCGGCGGATGAACAGATGAAAGAGGAACTGCGCCGCCCGATGATGCTGATCGTCTCGGCACGCCGGCGGTAAGGGGCCAAAAGGGTCTGCCTTTTGTTTCGCGCTGTGCGCAAGGCAGACCCTTTTCACTGCGTTCAGCCTTCCTGTGTGCCGGCCTCCAGCACAGCGTTCAGCATCGCTTCGCTTTGTTTTGGAGACTGATCCAGGGCGGCAGAGAGAATGGTGATGAGCCGTTCCGTGATGATCCCATAATAACGCTTTTCACTTTCCACGAACTTGCGTCCGGCCATCTCTGCGGCCGTCTTGTCGATGTACAGCGTCTTGAGCAGCGAGAGCCACTGCTTCAGCGCATACGGTTCCAGTACGGCCTTGCAGCAGCGATCGACGGCGTTGCGGGCGATGCGGACACCGGGATCGGATGCCAGATCCTGAAACAGCGTGCGGATCTTTGCTTCATCCGGTAATGCCTGCAGATGCCCCAGTCGGTTTTCGGCCGGGACCTCGTAGGAACAGTCATCGGATTCCAGAGATGTCAGCAGATAACGCACACTGCCGTTTTCCTTTTGGATCTCGCTGACACGTGCCAGGATCAGTCGGTATAAAACGATTTCGCCTGTTTGAAACATAGAGTTCTCCTTTTCTGTATCAATCGAAAAAAGCAGTGTGGAAACAACAGGACTTACGTTGTTTCCACACTGCACGTTGCACTCTTATTTTATCACTTACTGTCTGCTTTCGTAAGTGTTTTCTGCTGCGAAGCTCGTCGCTGCGCCAGGAAGGAACGGATATTGACAGAGAGAAGCACAGAACGTAAGATGAAAGAAGAAACGCATGCGGAATGTGTATGCAGATAGGGAAGATCCTGTGAACAAGGGAAAGATCACCGTATGGAAGACGACGTTGGATGAAGAACTGGCAAAAGAGTATGGCGTGAGCGGACTGGGCGCCTGCCCGATGCTGAAAGAGGGACAGGTGTTCCATGCGGATTACGCAAAGCCGGAAGGGTTTTGCGATGAGGCGTGGAAGGCGCTGTATCAGTATGTATTTGCTCTGGCACACGGTGCCGGCAATGAACTGTTTTATTATGGAGACTGGATCCGCAAGCCGGGCGTAGCCATCTGCAGCTGCAACGACGGTCTGCGTCCGGTCATCTTTAAGCTGGAGGCGACCCAGGAGCCATCGACGCTGGACTATACGCCGGTGCGATAAAGAAGACCGATCGAAAAAGCATATCGGTCCTTGACCTGTACGCAGGGGATGGGCGTATGCTGAAAGCGGAAGGTGGGATGTGGATGCACATCAAAGAGGCGGCCCGACAGACGGAGATGAGCGTTCGGGCGATCAAACATTATGAAGAGAAGGGGCTGCTGCAGCCGGAAAAGGATGAAAGCGGGTATCGGGTCTTCCGCGAACAGGATCTGGAGCGACTGCGGCAGATCAGCGTCTATCGCAAGCTGGGCATGGAGATCACGGTCATCCGGGAGGTCCTGAACGATCCGAAAAAAGAACGTGCGGCACTGGAACGATTGTATGAGCAAAAACAAAGCGAACGGACGCTGTGTGAACAGCAGCTCTGTGCGATCCGGGATCTGCTGGCACAGGCAGGGGATTATGGAACGCTGGACCAGATCCTGGTCTACCCAAGCGTCTGTGAAGGCCTGCGGGAAATGCTCCCGGGCGCGCTGGGCGAACTGCTGTCGGCACATTTTGCACCGTATCTGCAGATGGAGGCGGTCGATGAGGAACAGCAGGAGGCATATGCACAGATCATCTCTTTCTGGGATCATTGTGAGCTGCATCTTCCGTTCTGGGTGCGCGGTTACTTTCATGTGGCGGCACGCCTGTGGGGCGATCAGATCCAACGGTTGGCACAGGCGGGTGATACTGCTGTAAAGGAGGCGCTGAAGGCGGATGCGCAGAGGTATGAGAGGATCAGGACACAGGTGCAGCAAAACACAGCGCGGTCAAAACGGTTTTCCTTTTCGTTTCATCTGAAACGGCGGGTGAACCGAGAACTGAAGCGCTGCGGCTATTATGATGTCTTTCTGCCGGCGATGGAGCGCCTGAGCCCTTCTTACCGTCAGTATCGACGTTCGCTTCAGGCGCTGGAAGAGCAGATCTGTACAGAACTGGGCATCTCATCGTCGGTGGAAGGAAGGATGGGTATGCGCTCCTGTGACGAACAGCGTATGAGATGAAAAAAACCAACGACCGCATCAATGGATCGTTGGTTTTTATATGCTCAGATGAGCTGTTCGAGGCAGGAACCGCCATACAGTCCAGCCTGCAGTTCCCGGATGCAGCGGTCATAAAGGGCGAACAGGCGTCTGGCCGCCTGTGGATACCGATAGACGTTCCAGTAGCCCTGCAGCAGACAGCGGCGCTGTTCGATGAAGCCGATGACATCATATAACGGAAACCCCAGAAAGATGCCGATCTCATGGGGATAGCTCTCACAGAGCGACAGCCGGTGATCGAGGTGCTGCAGGATAGCAGAAAGTGCTCCGCTTGGATAGCCGTAATCCGACAGAAAGGCCTGAATGTCGCTTCGCTGCAGTAACAGGGATAAACGGCGTTGCTGGTAGACGAAGACGGTCACACGGGGACATTCCGCCTGAAACAGCGCAAAGTCGATTCCTTTTTGGGACAGCTTTTGCTGGTATGTCCGCAACAGGGCGGCCAGGTCATGGAATCGGTCGCGCTCGATGTGGAACATGTTGGCGGTCTTGCGGTTTTTCAGCACCGGTGCGCAGTGGGCAGCCAGCAGCTGCTCAAACTGCCGCTCATCTTTCGTCATTATTTACCGTGCGGCAAGCGCAGCTCGGATGGCCTCGATATCCTGTGCGGTCCCGGCATTTTCCACTTTATACAGGCAATCGACCCCATATTCTTCCGCGATCTTGTCACCCGCCAGACAGTAAGCATCTCCATAGCCGGTGTCTCCGGAAACGACCACACCTTTCAGAAACATGGAATTGGCGGCCAGAAAGCTCTCCACTTCGGCCGGAACATCACCGTATCCGTCTGTATAGGTAAACAGTATATAGTCGTCCGTGATGGTCTCGCTGCCGGTGTCGATGCGCAGCGCCTCCTGATCCAGCTGGGAAACGATGGACTCTACGTTTCCGGTCCTTGAAGCATATACGATTTTCATATTAGATTCCTCCTTGGTTAGTTATAGCTAACTTATGTGTTTACCTTACCATGGATGCGGGAAGCTGTCAACGGGAAGGATCGTCTGATCGTTGCCTATTGCTAACATACGGTAAAAAGCCGTACCGGCAGTTTTCGGGCGCGCACATACAGTTTTGACGAAAAACGTGTTATAATGGGACATCGTGAAAGGGGAGAGATGGAATGAAAATAATGAAAAAGTTTATCCGGTATTACCGTCCGTACAGGAAGGTATTTCTGTTTGATATGATCTGTGCGTTTGGCATCAGCATCATCGATCTGGCATTTCCGCAGATCCTGAACTATCTGAATGCAACGCTGTATCTGGAGGATCCGCAGACGATCCGCCGTGCGATCCTGGTGCTGGCAGCGGGGCTGTTGGTGATGTATCTGGTGCGTGCGGCCTGTAAATACTATGTGTCTGCACAGGGGCACATCATGGGCGCGCGGATGGAACGGGACATGCGCAAAGAGCTTTTTGATCAGTACGAACGTCTGTCCTTTTCCTATTATGATAAGAACAACACCGGAGAGATGATGAGCCGGCTGGTGAGCGACCTGTTCGACATCTGCGAATTTGCACATCATGGACCGGAAAATGTGTTCATTTCCCTGTTGAAGATCATCGGCTCCTTTGTTCTGCTTTGCTGGATCCATGTGCCGCTGACGCTGCTGCTGGTGGTGGTGACGGTGGCGATGCTGCTGTTTTCGCTGCGGCAGAACAAGCGCATGCAGGCGACCTTCATGGAGAATCGCCGCAAGATCGCGGGTGTCAACGCATCGCTGCAGGATACGCTGGGCGGCATCCGGGTCGTAAAATCCTTTGCGAATGAGAAGATCGAACGGGAAAAATTCGCAGAGAGCAACGAACGTTATCTGACGAGCAAGATCGATAATTATCACTGCATGGGCTGGTTCCAGAGCGGCAACAATTTCTTTCAGGGCCTGCTCTATGTGACCATCCTGGTCGGCGGTGCGTATTTCATCGCCCAGGGAACGCTGGAGCCGGTTGCATTAGCCACCTATGCGCTTTATATCAACATCTTCGTGACGCCGATCGAAGTGCTCGTCGAATTTACGGAGATGCTGCAGAAAGGGTATTCCGGCTTCAAGCGCTTCAATGAAGTCATGGAGACGACGGTCGATATCCAGGATGCACCGGATGCGCAGGAACTGCGGGATGTCAAGGGAGTCATCGATTACAAGGATGTCTGCTTTAGCTACAATGCGGAGGAGAGCGTGCTGGATCACATCAACATCCACATCGATGCCGGACGTTCGATCGCGCTGGTCGGTCCAAGCGGGGGCGGCAAGACGACGATCTGTTCCCTGCTTCCGCGCTTTTATGATGTGGACAGCGGCAGCATCACCATCGATGGCAAGGACATCCGCTCGCTGACACTGGAATCCCTTCGTCAGAACATCGGCATCGTTCAGCAGGACGTCTATCTGTTTGCCGGCAGCATCGGAGAAAACATCGCTTACGGCAAACCGGGCGCAACGATGGAGGAGATCATCGATGCGGCGAAGAAAGCGAACATCCACGAGTTTATCCTGAGTCTTCCGCAGGGATATGATACCTATGTCGGTGAACGAGGTGCCCGTCTCAGCGGTGGTCAGAAACAGCGGATCAGCATCGCCCGTGTCTTTTTGAAGGATCCCAAGATCCTCATCCTCGATGAGGCGACCAGCGCGCTGGACAATGAGAGCGAGCGTCACATCCAGAAGAGCCTGGAGGAGCTGGCAAAGAATCGTACGTCCATCACGATCGCACATCGGCTGTCGACCATCCGCGGGGCGGATGAGATCATCGTCATCGGAGAAAAAGGAATCGAAGAACGCGGTACGCACGAGGAGCTGCTGCAGCTTGACAACGTGTATGCGCGTTATTATCGTCTGCAGTTTGAAGGCCTGGAGGAATCCGCTTAGGGTCACGGACGATGATGTGAACGCACCTGCGCCTTCTTTCTTCATTGCGTGGTGTACGTTCGTGTGAAATCAGAACAAACGCTATGGCAGGCCTCTCATCGCAGAGGCCTTTTCTGTTTCTGCTTACAGGGTGTCATTCTTTTTGAAGAGAGCGGGATATGGTATAATAAATAGTAACGGTTCGTGAAAAAGGACGGGAAAGGAGGGCGCGTCTATGCGTATTCTGAGCACAGCGATCGAAGAACTTTCGCATCGCTCTTCCAATATCGCCGCTGCCTCTCATATGCGGATCCAGGAGATGCTGCGCACATTGTCCATCGAAGAGAAATTCGGGCACATCTTCGTGAGCGGAAGCCTGAATCATGCCGGCCATATCAGTGAATTTGAGCTAGAGATCTCACCTTACGGGGAGATCTTCGAGCATTTCTGCAGCTGTCCGTTCCATGAGGAAGAGGATGCCTGCGGACATATCATCGCGCTGTGTGAATATCTGGCACAGCGGGAGTTCAAGCTGCCGTATCATCTGGATGTCGTCAGTGAGCAGCGTCGACGGATGAAGGAATATCAGGCACAGATCCGCAAGCTGGAACAGCGCCGCCGTCAGCGGGAATCGCATACATGGCTGCAGGAAGAGGCGATGCGTTCTCTTTCCGTCGAACGGTCGGACATGGAAGACGGCAGCGTCTCACTGTTTCTGGATCTGTCGGTGTCCGCTTTGGGGACAAAGGAGCTGTGTCGGATCTCCCTGCGCATTCGACGGGGACAGGAGCGCCTTTATGTGATCCGGGATCTTCCTCGTTTTTTTGATCTGGTGCGTCGCGGAGAGCCGCACAGCTATGGCAAGGGGCTGCGCTTCGTGCATCGCATGTCTGCCTTTGACGAAGAGAGCCAGGCGCTGATCGTGCTGTTGCAGCAGCTGCATGCGCAGACGGAGGAGCGTGCCTCGGCCCGATCGCTCGTTGTGGAAGGAGAAGCCGTCGATCGCCTGGCCGCATGCATCCGGCAGTTGCCTGCAGGTTATTGCAGCTGTCGATGGAAGGAGGAATCGCTGCGGCTGCATCTGCAGATGAAAACAGAAGAAGAACTGACGAATGTCTCCTTGCTGTATGCATCCGGGGCAGACGGGCATGTGATCACCCGACGTCTGTCTGCGCTCGACGGTCTGTATGAGATCGATGAGGAAGCCGGCGTATTTTACAGCTACACGGCGGATCCGCATCAGCAGGTGATCCGTCTGTACCATCAGTTGCTGGCGCAGGGAGAACTGCTGCTGGATGCCGCCGATCTTTCCCGGTTCTATCATGCGTATCTGCGGCCGTTTGGCGCATTCATCGAATGGAAGGGCGAGCTGGCGATGGAACAGCTGGCACAGGTGGAGGACGCCATCGCGCTTTATCTGGACATCAGCGAGGATGCCATGTGGCTGGTCGCCCGGTTGGAATATGTTTATGACGGGGAACACGTTTCCGCGTTTGCGGCAGGGGAACGGGGCGAATCGCTGAAGGCACAGGCCGTGCGCAGCTATTTTTCTCAGCTGGTGGATCACATGGATGAACAGCATACCGCATATCTCAAAAACGATGTGCACTGGTCTGCTCAGGTGGAAGAACTGACCCGCGTGCTCGGGGAACACTGTCAGATCTTTGCCAGCGAACAGGTGCGTGCCATCCGTCGTCCCCGTCAGCTCTCGCTCAGCGTCGGGGTACGGCTGGAAAATGATCTGCTGGATCTGCAGCTGGATCTGGGGGATATCGATGTTCGTGAACTGAGTGACATCCTGAAGAGCTATCGCCGCAAGAAAAAATATCATCGTCTGCGCAACGGGGATCTGCTGAGCCTGGAAAGTGAAGAGCTGAAGGAGGCCGGCGAGCTGTTTGAACAGCTGCAGCTGCCACAGGATGCCCTGACGGAGACCTCGCTCACATTGCCGGCCTATCGTCTGTATAATCTGGAAACGCTGAGAGAAGCGCAGACACACATCCGATACGATCAGGAAGCGATCATTCAGCAGCAGGCGCAGCTGATGAAGCAGGAAACATCGTTTGCGCTTCCGGATGAGTTTGTCACCTGCCTGCGGGATTATCAGAAAGAAGGGTTTCAGTGGCTCAAGACCCTGTCCGCTTATGGGTTCGGCGGTCTGCTGGCGGATGACATGGGACTGGGAAAGACCGTTCAGGTGCTGGCCTATCTGCGCAGCGAACAGGCGCAGGGGAAGCAGAGCCTGGTCGTCTGTCCGGCATCCCTGCTTCTGAACTGGCAGGACGAAGCAGGACGCTTCGCGCCGCAGTTGAACTGTGCGCCCATCTACGGCAGCAAGCCGGAACGAAAAAAACGTCTGGAAGATGCGCAGGATGCCGATCTGCTCGTCACTTCCTATGATTATCTGAAACGGGATCAGGAACTGTATGCAGAGCGTTTCTTCGATACGGTGATCCTGGATGAGGCGCAGTACATCTCCAATCCGCGCACCAAAAATGCACAGACGGTCAAACAGCTGCGCTGCCGTCAGCGTTTTGCGCTCAGCGGCACACCGATCGAAAACACCCTGACCGAGCTCTGGTCGATCTATGATTTTCTGCTGCCGGGCTATCTGTACACCTATTCTTATTTTTCTGCCACGTTTGAACGGCCGATCGTCAAGGAACAGCATGCGAAGATGACGGCCCGTCTGCAGCGCCTGGTCCGCCCATTCCTGCTGCGGCGCACCAAACAGGAAGTTCTCAGCGAATTGCCGGACAAGGAAGAACACATTCTGTATTTTGAACTGGAGAAAAAGGAAAAGGAGCTTTATCTGGCCAATGCGGCGAACGTGCGTGCGAAGATCGAACAGCAGCAGACACCGACGCAGGATACCATTGCGATCCTGGCGCTCATCACCCGTCTGCGGCAGCTGTGTCAGGATGCCCGCCTGGTCTATGAAGATATCGACTGGATCTCCAGCAAGCTGCGCGGCTGTATGGAACTCATCCGCAGCTGCATCCGTGCACAGAAGAAGGTGCTGCTGTTTTCCTCGTTTACTTCCATGCTGGATCTGCTGGCGCAGGAGCTGGAAAAAGAAGGCATCCGCTATTATCTGCTCACCGGTGCCACCGCGAAGGAAAAGCGCCATGCGGATGTCGAACGGTTTCAGAAGGACGATACGCCGCTCTTCATGATCTCGCTGAAAGCGGGCGGTACCGGTCTCAACCTGACAGCGGCCGAGGTCGTCATCCATTTCGACCCATGGTGGAACCTATCTGCACAGAATCAGGCGACCGATCGTGCGCATCGCATCGGTCAGCACAACAATGTACAGGTCTATCAGCTGATCATGAAAGGGACGATCGAGGAGCGCATCCGGCACCTGCAGGAGAAGAAGAAAGATCTGGCAGATCTGTTCGTGCGCACACAGAACGAGAATCTGCTGCGTGCGATGAGCAAGGAAGAGCTGCTTTCCCTGTTTCAGTGAGGAAGTGGTCCAGGCATGGATCGCTTCCTTTTTTCATATGGTGATAGTGGTGAGCGTGATGAGATACAAACGATGGATCCTGCCTTTTCTGCTGTTTGCGGCTGCCCTGGTCATGAGCATGCAGGTGCTGGCCGTGCCACAGACTCTGCCGCTGGCAAATCGGGTCTATGTGATCGACAGCGGACATGGCGGCAAAGATGACGGGGCCCAGCGCGGAGATGTCCGGGAGGATGCGATCAACCTGGCGATCGCACGGGAGGTCCGTATATTGCTGATCGAACAGGGCGCCAGTGTGATCATGACCAGAGATGGTGATCATGATCTTGCGGGCGAGGATGCCGAAAACCGCAAACGGGAAGATATGCAGCAGCGGGTGGCGATCATCAACTGCGGCTGGGCCGATGCGTTTATCAGCATCCACCTCAATGCGTATACGTCGGCGAACGTGCATGGGGCGCAGGTGTTTTATCAGGAAGAGAACGCTGCCAGCAAACAGATGGCTCAGCAGATCCAGCAGCAGCTTTCCGCATCGACCGATACGAAGATGAGCGCCAAGCCGGGCGACTATTATATCCTTGAAAAGCCCTCTGTGCCCGGTGTATTGGTGGAGTGCGGTTTTCTTTCTCACGCAGCGGAACGAGAACAACTGCAAAGTGAGTCTTATCAGAAGACGCTGGCAAAGGCGATCGTCGACGGAGTGATCGCCTATGAACGCAACGAGCAATAAAAAATGAGCGAAAAATCGCTCATTGTGTGCGAAAGATCAGGATGGCTCTGGCGGAAGGTGTGATCGAGCAGGTAATCAGCTCCCAGCCTTCTTTTTCTTTCTGGTTGGCGTATGTCTCGATCGCCTGTGCCGTCTTCTCGGCGCTCGGCGTGTACGGAAGAGCGATGCAACGGATCATGCGGTGCTTCCTCCTCTCTGTTCCTGGATCGTCTGAATGTGAGCGATCAGCGGCTCCAGGCTTTTGGGATCGATGAAGCTGATCTGCTTGCCATACGTTTCCAAAAAGGCCCGATCTTCCGCCGATCGTTGTTCGACCGGTTTTTTGCGAAGCTGCCGGTACATCAGCGACATCATCACCTTGTGACTGCGGCTGAGGTGCGCATGATCGATCGCCCCGCGCAGATGATAGAAGGAAGCGCGCTGAAAGATGTCCTCCGGCAGCTGCTGTTTCAGCGCTGCGGTGATGTTGGCGACGGTTTCCGGTTCCTTTGGATCGGAGAGTCCGACCGTGGCGATCAGGATCGATGCCTGCGTTGGTATCTGCCGGGCAAAGGTCTTTCGCAGACCGGGGATCCCGCCGGCATATAACGAGCCGATATAGACGATCAGCTCCAGAGAGGCATCAGCGGTCCACTGGGTGTAGGGACAACAGGGGATGCCGGTTTGTTCGGAAAGTATTTCGGCGTAACAGCGGGCACTTCGGTATTTGCCGCCATAGATGATCATTGCGTTCATAGGCCTCCTCGCTGCCCCGGTTGCGGGCAGCTCTCATATCTTCTGCTTCTATTATATAAGAACAGGGGCAGTGACGCCTGTTAAGAGTTGGTAAAAGTTGTGCGGAAGCAGGAAGAGGGAGAGGACAGCCTTTGATAGGATTCAGCGATCCGAATAAAAAAATGAAGAAAAAATAAAAAAAGGTGTTGACACAAAGAGGGAGGGAATGGTAATATAAACGAGCGCTTGCGGAAAGGCAAGCCCGATCTTTGAAAACCAAACAGGAAACGTCAATTCAGAAGGACCGATCGAGGTCCGGATAAAGAAAGAAAAGACGCTGGAAACGACAGCGTAGAAAAAAGAGACAGACAAACAATGGAGAGTTTGATCCT
>DWYK01000206.1 GCA_019118705.1 Candidatus Merdibacter merdigallinarum
ATGTCGGCCACCGCCTGACCGGCGTTCGTCATGGCCTCGGTGCTCGAGACGCGGATCGAAACGCTCTGCGGTTCGTCAAAGGAATAGATGGCGGGCCACATGGCGCTCGGGACAAAGACGCGTGCCGAGGAGCGGTTCGCGTAGTACGTGTAGTATTCCTCGATGGAATTAATCACAGGCTCGAACTTCGAATCCTCCTCGACGATGCCGATGACCGTAAAGGGGAGCTGGTTGATTTCGATCGTTTTGCCGATGGGATCGTCGCCGTCGAACAGGGAGTCCGCCGTGCCGGTGTCGATGATCGCGACCGAGCGGAACGCGGTGAAATCGCTGTCGACGAAGCTGCGCCCGTCCTTCAGAACCAGGCCGTTCGTCGAAAAGTAGCTGTTGTCCACGCCAAAAATCTGCGCGCCGGTGATGCCGTTGTTGCCGTAATACACGCCGCTGTTGTAATCGGTGCGGCTCGTGTAGAGCGCCGCGTCCTCGACGTTTTCCACGTCCCGAATGCTCTGCAGCGTTTCCTCGGTGCAGACCGGGATGCCGGCCGGCAGGCCGTTGTACAGGATCTCATACGGGTAGTCGCCCTGATACAGCTGGATCTGCACCGTGTTGGTGCCGGAGCCGATCAGGTTTTTCTTGATCTGCTCGTTTGTGCCCTTGATCGTCGAGACGATCGAGATGATCGAGGCGATGCCGATGATGATGCCGAGCATCGTCAGGAAGGAACGCATTTTGTGCGACCAGATGCCCTGAAAGGAGAGCCGGATGTTCTCAATCATTCCGCAGCCACCTCCTCTTCGCCGAGCATGGCATCTTCAGGCAGGTTGGCCTTTGCGCCGTCGATCGCCTGCGTGCCGTAGGGAAAAGCGACGTAGTCGTCCATCGTCAGCACATCGCCCTTGATTTCGAGATAATCGTTGTATACGGTTTTTCCGGTTTCAATGTAAGTCTTGTGCACGCGTTTGTCCTCGCCGACTTTCAGGATGTACCGGCCGCCTTCGTCGCTGCGGATATACGCTTTCATCAGGTAGAGCGTATCGCTCGGTACCTCGTCGCCGGCGCCGGCCTGCAGGATAATGTCCAGCATCATGCCGTTTTTCAGGCCCTCCGCATTCGGGATGAAGGCCGTGAAGGCATAGCTGGAGGTGTTCGGGTTGCTTGTGCCGTCGTAGTAGCCGTTCGCACTCGGAAAATCGGATATTTTCACGATCTCCGCGTCGAAGCTCGCGCCGATCTCCCATGCGGAAACGGAAACCGTGTCGCCCACATTGATGCGGCCGAGCAGCGATTCGTTGAGCGTGCCGGTGACGTAGAAGCCGTCGCCGCCCGAGACCACGAGGAACGGGGCGCTGGAAGCCAGCGCGGTGTCGAGATCGGTCAGCGTCTTGACGGTGCCGTTGACCGTCGCCGTCACGGTCGCGTTTTTCAGCTCAAGCTCCGCCTTGCTGAGGTCGATCTTCGCCTGCTTGACGGCGACCTCCAGATCGCGGATCTCCTGCTTTTTCTCGGTGATCATCTGGTCGAGCTGCTCCTGCGTGTACATGGCGTCCGGGTCGATCGGCGCAATCCACGGATCGTCCGGCTCGACGCCGAGCATTTCAATGCTGTCTGCGGGCGTTTCTTCTTCCGTGTCGAAGAAGAAGCCGGCCGTGATGCGGTGTCCGTCCATGGCCCAGCCCTTGAGCAGCGGGAGGTTCTCGTTGTCCTGTTCGTGCACCTCGAACCGCGCGGCGAACGGTCCATTCGGAAGCTCGAACGGCTCCTCGTCCGTCGGCGGCTCCTCATCTGTCGGCTCGCTGCCGTCCGCAGTCCCGCCGTCCGTCGTCAGCCGCTGGAACCAGGCCATGCCGGAGACGTCCGGTGTGCTCTCTCCGCCGGATTCCGGCGGTACGGTCGGCGCTGCAGTCGGCTCGGGAACGGGCGTCGGCGTTTCCGCCGGGGTGGGGGAGGGTGTTGGCGCCGGCGATGCGGTCGGCGACGGGGCCGCCGTCGCGGTCGGTGATTCCGTCGGCTGCGGCTCCTCTGTCGGCGTTTCGCTCGGCTGCGGCGTCGGGGATGCCGACGGCGAGGGGCTCGGCGTCAGGGTGCTCAGGCCCATGAGCCGCATCAGGAACTCCTTCGAGAGCACGCAGTCCTCCGTGCACAGGAAAACATAGGGATCTTCGGTCGTGCCGGTTCCCTTGAAGGGCTTCGAATGCTCGGTGATCTCCGAGTAGAGCGTCGCCGTGGAGGGCGGCACGGGCGTCGGCGTCGGTTCGGGCTCCGGCTCCGGGATCGGCGGCTCCACATACGGCGGCGTGTTCTGCAGCCGAACCAGGTCCTTGTTGGCCTGCTGCAGCTCGTAGTTTTTCTTTTCCACTTCCAGCTTTTTGCTTTCGACGGTCAGCTCCAGTTTGGTGGTGTCGTATTGCAGCAGCGTATCGCCGATTTTGACCGTCTGGCCCTCCGCGACAAAAATCTCAGAAATGGATTTGGTCGTATCCGGGTACAGCTCCTGCACGAAATCGCTCGTCGCGGTTCCGTAGGTACTGGACTGGTCGCCCCAGTACATCGTGGAGACCGCGGAAACCGATTCGACGTCGACGGTGGCGTTTGCCGTTCTGGCGTTCATGAAAACCGCAATGCCGGTCACGACGAGCGCCACGGCGACAAGACAGGAAACCGAGATCAGAATGATCCGCTTTGCGGGTGATTTAGCGCCGTATCTCATGATGTCACCTCCGTTTCCGCCGTCTCGTGCTGCTCTGCAAACCGGCCGTCGCGGATATGCAGGATCCGCTTGGCGTGGCTGGCGACGTCGCTGTCGTGCGTGATCATCACGATCGTGACGCCCTCCTCGTTGAGCATCTGGAAAAGCTCCATGATCTGGCTGCCGGACTGGCTGTCCAGCGCGCCGGTCGGTTCGTCGGCGAGCAGGATCTTCGGGTTGTTGACGATTGCGCGGGCGATCGCAACGCGCTGGCACTGGCCGCCGGAAAGCTGGTTCGGCTTGAAGTCCACGCGGTCGCCGAGGCCGACGCGCTCCAGCGCGCGGATGGCACGCTCGCGCCGCTGCTTTCTCGGCACGCCCGCGTAAAGCAGCGGGAGCGCCACGTTTTCTGCCGCGCTCTGCCGGGGCAGGAGGTGAAAGCTCTGGAAGACAAAGCCGATGGAGTTGAGCCGGATTTCGGACAGCTTCGATTCGCTGCTGCCGATGATGTTTTCGCCGGCCAGACTGTATGTACCGGCCGTCGGCAGATCGAGGCAGCCGATGATGTTCATCAGCGTCGTCTTGCCGGAGCCGGACGGCCCCATGATCGCGACATATTCGCCCGTATCGACGGACAGCGAGATGTCCTTGAGCACCGGGACCTCCATTTTGCCCTGCAGGTAGGTCTTGTCGATGTGCTGCAGCTCCAGAATCATTCGACCGCACCCCCGATCACAGCGTCGTTGCTTTCCGGTATGGCGACGGCGCCTGCGTCCGCGTCTGCGTCGGCCGTGCCGCCGGCCTCATCCGAAACCACCATGCCGCTGTCTGCTGTACCGTCCATGCCTTCGCCGGCGCCGCCTTCCGGCAGGACCGTGCCGGGATCGGCCGCATACATGCCGCTGTGCATGTTGTCGCCGGGCACGGCGATGCGGTCATCCTTGTCGAGGCCGGAGAGGATTTCGTATTCGTCCATGTCGCCGTCGTACTGGCCGAGCGAAACCTCGCGCTTTTCAATCCGGTTGCGCGAGTCTGCCGCCCAGACGTAGCTCTTGCTGCCCTCGGTGAAGATGTAATAGCCGGGGAGCCAGAGGCCCGTCTTGACGAGCGAGTCGCCGAGGTCCGGCTCCACATAGACGTGCTGGCCGAGCATCAGGCCGTCAAAGCTGTCCAGAAG
>DWYK01000207.1 GCA_019118705.1 Candidatus Merdibacter merdigallinarum
TGCTTCTGCCGGTAACGACGACAAACAGATTTCCTGCCTGCTGCCATCGTTTGAGTGCATCCAGATCCTCTTGTACCACCTTTGGCTCATAACGCAATGTTCCATCATAATCACTAGCCAATAACTTCATAAGGTGTCCTCCTCACGATCATGTTCGATCACCCCTATTTTATCACACTCAACAGGCAGAATCATTCCTATTTTCACCAACCGCTGCGCTTTGATCCATACAGTGCCTGCGATGCCCGCATCGAAAAACATTTTTTGCATAAGCCGATCAGGTGCAGACATACTAGCTACTGGGAGGTGCTAATCAATGGCAAACAAGAAATACCGTCCGGGCATGAACTGCGAAAAGACCGGGAAGTATTCCCGTTACAACGCCGATGGAAAATGCGTAAGCGAAGACATCGAAGTTGAAAAGGGCAGACGTTTCCCGCCAGCGCAGGAAGAAGGCTGCTACTACAAGGAGCAGTAGTCTTTCGCGCCATCCGGAATGTTCCGGATGCGACCCCCAAGGCCGGCATTGCCGGCTTTTCTTTTTCCTGTGTGGTTGTTATAATAGGCACGACAAGGAGGGATGCGCATGCGCAGATGGGAATATCAGGCAGAGGCGACGGATGCGGACAAACGGCTGTCACAGCTGCTATATGCTCGTTTTCAGCTGACACGAAGGCAGATCAGCCGGCTGAAGTTTCAGGAAGGCGGCATCTGTGTCAACGGAGAGCCCTGCCGGACGGACCATCGGGTCCAAAGCGGCGATCGCATCGTGCTGACCCTGGATCAGCCCCCATCACAGCTGGAAACGCCGCCTTTTCACGTTCCGCTGCGCATCCTCTATGAAAGTGCCGATCTCATTGCCGTCCATAAGCCCAGTGGGATGGCCTTCCACCCCGGACACGGGCATTATTATGATACGCTGAGCGTCCAGCTCGACCATCAGCTGAAACAGGAAGGCAGAGGCACCCAGCTGCATGCCGTCGGACGTCTGGACAAGGACACCTCCGGTATCGCCCTGTTTGCCAAGCATCCCATCAGCGCACAGCGGCTGCATGCACAGCTGAGGGACGGACAGTTAAAGAAGACCTACCGTGCGATCGCCCACGGCTCGACACCGCCGGCAGGAACGATCAGCACCCCGATCCAGAGGAAGGTCGGCGTACTGAACCAGATGGAGATCCATCCGGAGGGAAAGAGCGCCGTCACCCGATACGAATGTCTGCGATCCAGCGCGAACCATTCTCTGCTTCAACTGCAGCTGGAGAGCGGGCGCACCCATCAGATCCGCGTGCATATGCAAAGCATCGGACATCCGCTGGCCGGGGATGTCATCTATGGTTACGCCGACAGCTGCCCGCGGCTGGCCCTGCATGCGTGGATGCTGCGTTTTCACGATCCCTTCCGCGAAGAGACGATCGTGCTCACGGACACCGATGACAGCTTTGAAGCGCTGATCCGCCGGCTGTTTCAAACAGAGACAACGGAGGAGACCGCATGACCTTTCGAACCATGCGCCGGCACCGCCAGCAGCTTTCCGAGCCAGAAAGCATCGAACTGCTGAAAAGCGGAACCAGTGCCGTCCTCGGTGTCAACGGCGATGACGGTTATCCATATACCGTACCGATCAATTATGTCTGGCACGAAGGAAAGATCTACCTGCACTGCGCCAAGAGCGGTTACAAGCTGGATGCCCTGCGCCGCAACGACAAAGTATCGATGACCGTGATCGCTCAGGAGCAGATCGTCCCACAGAAGCTCACCACGTATTATCGCAGCGTGATCCTCTTTGGAAGGGCACGCATCCTGACAGATGTGCTGGAGATCATCGAGGCGGTACAGCTGCTGGGACGCAAATACAGCACGGATGCACCGGCCGTGGATCAGGAGATCCGAAAGGACATCGACCGGCTGTGCTGCATCGAGATCACGATCGAACACCTCAGCGGCAAGACCGCCATCGAATGGGTCGATCCAAAATAAAAGACCAGCCGGTCCTGCGGTTTCCTACCGCTGCCGGCTGGTTTTATTTCGATTTCTGTTTTCGGTATGATCAAAACCTTGTTTCCGAAGCGTTCAGGATCTTCATGAACTCTTCTCCGGTGATCGTTTCGTGCTCATAGAGGTACTTTGCCAGCTCATGCAGCTTGCCCATGTTGTCCTTCAGCAGCTGCTTGGCCTCATCATGCGCCTTCTGGATCAGGGTGACGACCTCCTCATCAATCTTCGCGGCCGTTTCACTGCTGCAGGCCAGCGAGGTATCACCGCCCAGGTACTGGCTGTTGACCGTTTCCAGCGCCGTCATGCCAAAGGTATCGCTCATGCCCAGACGTGTGATCATCGCACGGGCGATGCGGGTCGCCTGTTCGATGTCGTTGCTGGCGCCGCTGGTGATCGAATCAAAGATCAGCTCCTCGGCACAGCGTCCGCCGGTCAGCGTCATGATCTTGGCGTACGCTTCCTCTTTGGTCATGAGGTTGCGTTCATCTTCCTCCACCTGCATCGTATAGCCCAGTGCGCCGGAGGTACGCGGTACGATCGTGATCTTGTGCACCGGAGCGCTGCCCTTCGTCAGGGCGGCCACCAGGGCATGGCCGATCTCATGATAGGACACGATCATCTTTTCCCGGTTGGAGATGACCTTGCCCTTCTTCTGATAACCGGCGATGACCGTTTCGATGGCTTCTTCCAGGTCCTTCTGAACGACCGACTTGCGTCCGTCCTTGACCGCCAGCAAAGCCGCCTCATTGATGATATTGGCCAGTTCCGCACCGCTGGCACCGGCACTGGCACGGGCGATCGCGTTAAAGTCGATCGCCGGGGAGCACTTCACATCCTTGGCATGCACGCGCAGGATCGCTTCCCTTCCGGCCAGATCCGGCAGTTCGACCGGAATGCGCCGGTCAAAACGGCCTGGTCTTAACAGCGCCGGATCCAGGCTTTCCGGCCGGTTGGTCGCTGCCAGGATGACGACGCCTTTGCTGCCGTCGAAGCCGTCCATCTCCGCCAGCAGCTGATTCAATGTCTGCTCCCGCTCATCATTGCCGCTGATGCCGGCACCGTCACGCTTCTTACCGATCGTATCGATCTCATCGATGAAGACGATGCACGGCGCTTTTTCCCGTGCCTGCGAGAACAGATCACGCACCTTGGCCGCACCGCGTCCGACAAACATCTCGACGAACTCACTGCCGCTGATGGAAAAGAACGGAACGCCGGCTTCTCCTGCGACCGCCTTGGCCAGCAGCGTCTTACCGGTTCCCGGAGGTCCGACCAGCAGCGCGCCTTTCGGCATCTGCGCACCGATCTCCTTATATTTGTTCGGATCGTTCAAAAAATCGACGATTTCTTTCAACGCTTCTTTTGCCTCATCCTGCCCGGCAACATCCTTGAACGTCTTGCCGTCCTGTGCCGGAACATAGACCTTGGCATTGCTCTTTCCCAGATTGCCAAAGCCAAAGCCGTTACCGCCTCCAAAAGTCATGGAATCCTTGCCCATCTTCTTCTGCATCCGCCGAAACAGGAAGGATCCGATGCCCCAGAAGATCAGCAGCGGCAAGAACAACGTGATCAGATACGTCAGGATCGGGTTCATCTCTTCGCTCTGCACCTTGGTAAAGGTAGCGCCGGCGGCATCCAGACGGTCGACCAGCTGTGCGTCCTGCATCGACGCCGTCTGATAGATGACCTCTTCCTCTCCCTTCAATGTATAATAGATCTCCGTATCATGCACTTCTACGCTATCGATCTGTTTTTCTTCGATACGGTCCAAAAACTCGCTGTATGTAACTTCCTGCACCCGATTGCGGTTGACCATCGGAAAAAAGATAAAGTTCACCACCAACAAAGCGAGCAGGATCAGAAGATAATAGCGATACAACGGTTTTTTCTGTCTGTTCATACGATCAACACCTGCCTTGGTTCTGATTATACTCACTTTTAGCACTTTTTCAACAAGAGTGCTAAAACTTCCATAATTCCACATATTTCTACGTCTTTCGCCCAAAGAAAAAGGAATGCGAACATTCCT
>DWYK01000208.1 GCA_019118705.1 Candidatus Merdibacter merdigallinarum
AACACGGTCAACAACCCCGCGACAAACCGGTACACAAACCATTAAACAAATACACCCCGATGATTCCGATGGTCCCATTCTTCGCCCGTATTGCCCGGCAGACGTCCACGCCGGAAATTCCGTTCAACGCCAGATCAAGCACCAGCACGTCGGGCAACCGTTCATCGAATAAGCAATGTTCCAGCGCATCCTGCGCTCTGACCGCTTTCCACAGCACGGTCATCGGCGGACGAATGCGGTCGATGAGCAGCCCCATCATGTCCAGCGCGCACACATCGTTATCAACGATTGCGACACCGAGCGGGCCGGCATGTTGTTCCCTTCTCATATCACTCATCATATGCTGTCCTCGCCCGGCTCGCGCTCAATATTCATTGAATACAGATTGCTTCACTGTCCACGGCGAATTTATGGTAAGTGCACATTCACGAGGACGTGAATGGTTAGACAACTTGCAGGAAGGAAACGCTCATGCACACGTTGCAACTCCGAAAAGCAATTACTGCTTCGTAATACTCACTATCTGTTCCATTATCGCCGTTATACCGTCACCTCAAGCTCGGGCATCTGAAGCCGACGTTCCACCGCAGCTTGCAGGCATGGAACAGTTCATTACCGTTACTGACGAAAATCGTCTTTCGCTCGATGCAGAAAATGCAAAAGAAGCCGGATACTCAGACGATTCAATTGAACTGGTTGCCGAACAACTAGCGTCAATGAATAATCTACTGGCAAATAAGCAAGCAACACTGGATATCGGTGAGTACTCAGTGAGCGTGTATTACAGATCGACACGCGCCAAGGGAGTAAATAAAACAGTAGTTCACTGGTGGGGTGTAACAGAATACTGGATGGACAGTGATCGCGCTCAGCAACTGATTGAGGCCTTGGAAAACAACGACACTGCTGCCGGCATCATTCCAGGATGGGTTGGTGATATTTCCAGCATGGTGACTGGGTCAATGCTTCTCCAACTCAAACAAGCCGCCAGTAAAGGAACTGGCGTTATCATGTACACCCAAATCATTGCCGGTACTTCGGTGACGAATACATGGTTTACGCCACAGTGATATCCGAAGAATGCTGACGTCGATATTCTCATCGCGCATGTAGCTTACCGGGTATTTGCACTGAAGGCAGTACGCGGTAAGTTACATGCGCAAAAGCGAGAAAGCAATACACAAGTAACAATTGTTGTGTATCCACTCCATCTCACCGCTATGGATTTGAAGAATAAACTGGCAGTATGGGAGATTACTCATTCGGCATAATAGACGGATTCTCCGATTGGGCGAGTCGGAGAATCCCTATGGTTGGGGCGCTGCGGCATCGATGGATGGCACTGCTGGCTGTAGCCGGCTTCATCGCCAATTGCGTAGCCGTTGTGGCGACAACATCGTTCCCGTGGGACAATCAACGAGCCGGTTGGTTGATCTTCTCCCAATGCGCGGTGCTCTGCATCGCGGTTCTGCCGGCGATTGGCAGCTGTCTGACGGTGTTTGCCTGGTGCGCGGCCACGCTTGTCGGTCCGGCGGCCATACTCATGCCGCCCACGTATCTCTTCAGCGTCTGTCTGGCCGTCGGCATTCTCGAATATCTCATGAGTCCCGCAGGATTCCCTGTCTCGATAGTGACTGGCATCGTCACCGCCATAGGCGGCGCTTCACTGCCGACCAGATATGACGCATCTTGGCTGGCATCGTTGACCATCCCCCTGTTTCTTTGCATAGCAGTGTGCGGACACATGTTGGCATACAAAGAGCGATATGATGCCGTACGTATGGAACTGGCTCGCCGACGCGCAGGGGAACATACCGCCAAGCAGATTCACGACACCATCTCCAACGAAATCACCGATGCCGTACTGCTCCTGCGCGAGTCTATGGATACCACGAATGCAACCGAACAACGTCGCCTCGTTCATCTGGCACTCACTCACTTGAATCGCTCCGATACACGAATCCATGAGGTCATCCAGACGCTCGAACAGCCCGACGAGATGATACCGCAGCAGGAACGTCGCCCGTCGCGGCCCGCTCGTCCCCGCATGGAATCGCAGCTCTTGATACACCGCGATACTGTACTGCGCAGATTGAACCACCTTGTACACGAACAACGGCGAATACTGTCAGACTGCGGATTCGATGGGACGCTGATTATGCCTTCCGATCTATTCCGCGAATGGTACAGTCCGCAATTCGTGGATCTGCTCTGCGGATTGATGGAGGAATGCTGCACCAACATTCGCAAACATGCCAGTCGTGATTTTCCCTATGTTATGACACTGGACATGGACAGGGATGCCGTCGTCCTCCGCATGAGCGACATCGTGCGGGAAGAAGAAGCCGATTCGGACGGACCGAACGATACGGTTCCCCATACCGGACTGCGACGGTATCGAATCCTAATTGAACGCTGTGGCGGGGCCGTGGAAATCCGGCGGGCGGCATCACGCTGGTCGCTGAAGGCAACGCTGCCGTATTCGACATAGCCGGTTCACATCACGGCGCGCAGCCTGACGTTACCTGTCGGAATGACGAGCCGCTTGTTCGCCTTTACCGATCGCCACGGCAAGAACGACAAGGGATAGCAAACTGATCAACATATCCGCCATATCAATCCACATACTGCGAGCGCCCACCCAACCAGACAATCTCAGTCCCTGCCATCCCCAGGACAGCAGGTATGACGCCACGGATAGCGCGACGTACAAACGCGGATAATATCGTTCCATATAGATGAACGCTACCGCCCAGATGCCGAGCGCCGCCCAGATCACCAGCCAGGTCGAAGTCCCGAACCACAGTCCCGCCTGTTCGTCCTCGGGCAGCGATGCCGACCAGTTCATCCCTGCCATCATCGCTCCGGTGGCAATCAGATAGACGACCCACTCAATACACCGAACGACCAGCGTTCTCGAAGCATCGCCCTGATTCATCTCCGCCCCTTTCGCAAGATACCCACATCATTGTGCTGTGCATCCACCATAGGTTAGTCGTGGACGGTGAATCAAACGGCGTTCAATGAAACATTGAACGCAAGCGCAACCCGACCACCTCCAGGAACATACCAAAGGGTCCCGCAGCCATTGGAACTGCGGGACCCTTCAAAAATCTCGGCACACCGTCGTTGACGGCGGCCCGTACGATCAGCGCATCGACCGGTTGATGGCGGAGATGATGGCCTTCAGCGAGCTGGTGATAATCGAGGAATCGATGCCGACGCCCCAGATCACCGTGGTGTCCGCCTCGTCGCCGATTTCGCACTCCACATAGGAAGCGGCCATGGCGTCGGTGCTGGCGGTCATCGTATGCTCCACGTAATCCATCACCGACACATTGATGTCGATGGCGGCGATCGCGTTGATGAACGCGGCAATCGGGCCGTTGCCCACGCCCATCAGCTCAC
>DWYK01000020.1 GCA_019118705.1 Candidatus Merdibacter merdigallinarum
CCAAAAATCTAACGAAAATACGTCAAAAACGGTTTGTGCCTATTAGGCACAAACCTGCCGCTGAATCAGGCACAATGCCTGGAAAGGAGACCATATGACAACGCAAAAGTACCTCTGCCCGCCACGGCTGCAAAAGAAATTTCTTTTGTGGTGGTGGACTGTCCCGGAACTGATTCTGATTGCCACTTTGGTGGTAGCAACATTTTACCTTACTTCTTTGGAACTGATGGCTCTGACGCTATTTATTGCCATTGGTGCGGCACGGGTGGATTTTGAACACAATCTATTCGGTGCATTGCGTACAAGAACTCTTTACCAGCTTTTCACAAAAACCTTTACCGCCAATGAAAAGCGCACAGCAAAAGAAGAAAAGCGCCAGCGCAAACGCCTGACGAAACAAATGCGTTCCCGGTTGCCTATCCAGGATTTAATTCAGTTCCGCTTTGCCGACAACGGCATCTATGGCGGCAAGGACGGCAAGGAGTTATTCCGCTTCTACCGCTACTATCCGCCGAACACCGACGTAATGACAGATGAAGAAATCGCGCAGGAAATCGAACAGCTGTGCCGGTTGTTCGATTCCCTGCGCTGCCCCTTCACCATGTTCGGTACAGATAAAATCGAGGACATGAGCGCCCTCAAGGAATACTACCGCAGCTTGCCACGCTGCTATGACCACATTCTGGCAGACGTAGTCAACGAGATCGAAAGCACCGAAACAAAATCCAGTGCCGTGCAGCGGGCGTATTATTTTATCTACAAAGCGCAGTCTGAGGAGGATGACATCTACACCCTGATCGTGGGAAAAGGATATAAAATTGACCGCGTAAAAAACGACGAGATGGCCGTCCTTCTGCGCAATTACCTGGTTCGTGAGTTCGTCAATGTGGATATCTACACCATTGCCGAAGAAGTAAAAAACTACCCCAACATGGCAAAAGCCAAACCGGCGATCTACAACAAGGAAATTCAGCGCCGACTTTGCCCCAACCGCATTGACTTCACCCGTGACCATGCCGAACAATCCGGCCTGATGCGCCGAACCCTTATGATAAAGAACTTCCCGGCCCAGATTCCCCCGCGTGCCTTGTACACAGTGGCCAGCATGCGGGGCACTTCCTTCACCATGCGAATGACCCCGCTCCAAAAAGACAATGCGAGAAAGCTGATTGACGAGCAGATTCGAAACAAGGCCGTTATCGGCGGCAAAAGTCAGGCCACGGAACAAATGGACGCAGTTCAGGAGACTATGGACATCAAGAACTTCTACGCCGAAGTCACCCGAAACCAGAATACCATTTACAGCGTCAACGTCTATATCGAGATTTACGGCAAGACGCTGGAGGACCTGGCTAATCTGGAGCAGCAGGTGAAGATCGAACTTGCAGGCGTCGGCATTACCTATGACCAGTTGAACTATGAACAGCGCAATGGCTTTTCCTCGGTACAGCCGCTGGGCAGCGACCACTTTATCCTGTGTTCCAACAATCTGCCCAGTAAAACCGTGGCAGCCCTGTATCCGTTCAGTTACTCCAGCCTGATTCATCCCCATGGCATGCCCCTTGGCCGTACCGACCGAGGCGGCCCGGTGTATGCCGACATCTTCCAGCGGGATGACCAAATCACCAACGGTGTGTTTTTCATTTCCGGCTCCGCTGGCCAGGGCAAGAGTTATCTTCAGAAGAAAATTCTGACATTCATGGTGACACGCGGGGTTCACTGCTACGTCATGGACCCCGAGAATGAATACAGCGATGTCACACGCGGCCTGGGCGGTGTCGTGATCGACTGCGCTTCCGGCAACCACAAAATCAACATCTTCGAGGTGCGCAGAATTAAATTGGAGGATGATGTAGAGGAAGGAGCCGAGCTGCCGGAGATTTCCAATGAATCGCCCATGTTTTTGCAGCATCTTTCCTGGCTCAAAGATGAGTTCCGCATTATGATGCCGGAGATGCCGGACAGCACTCTCCGTGCGCTGATGATTCTGGTCCAGGGAATGTATGCGTCGGTGGGCATTGACCAGCACACCGACTTTGACCGGCTGCGGCACGAGGACTACCCCACATTCAGCACGCTGTATGATTTCGTGCAAAAGCAGTTGGGCAAAAACAGCTACCCCATGCTCACCAAAGAAATGATTTCTGAGGTCCTGTTGTATATCAATGACCCGACTTACGGTGAGCTGTCCAACATCTTCAACGGAACGACCACCATTGACGTAAAGAACAATCCGCTGATCTGCTTCTCTATGGGCGCTCTGCTGGAGGGCAGCGAACAGCGCCTTCAGGCCGTGGAGAATAACCTGAACACCTACATCTGGTCCATCGTGCTGCTCCGAGAGTTCCAGGTGCTTCTCAGCTTCGACGAGTTGTACATGTACCTGGAGCAGCCGCTGATGGCCAAATATATCAGCTATTTTGCCCGCCGCAGCAGAAAGTATAACGCCTGTATCGGTGTGGCGACGCAGCAGCTCCAGGACTGCCTGGATGAATCGGTGCGACGGTACAGCTCCCCGATCATCAACATGTCCTCTTTCAAATTCCTGTTTTACAGCGGACAGGTTGATCTCCAGGATATGAAAGAGGCATTGAAGCTGACGGATGGCGAAGCCGCTTGCATCAGTGTTTCCAACAAGCGTCACTGCCTGCTGAAAGCAGGTAACGGAAAATACTACATGGAAGTGGGGACGCTCCCCTTTGAAGCCGAGTTGTTTGGTGACAAAGGGGGCATCTGATGCCTGCCAAGATTGCGATTCTCATCGCGCAGAAACTGGCCGATGAGAGGACCCGCAAAATCATCATCACCATCGTGGCGGTGGTGCTTTCGATCATCTTTCTGCTGGTCGCCGGTCTGCAGGCGATCATTGCGCTGTTCACGATAACCCTCTCCACGTTTCTCACCGAGGACACATCCCTGGTCGGCCAGACCGCAGCGCTTATGGACGAAGCCAGGGATGCCTATGTGGATGAGCAAATGGCCGAGTACCGGCAGCGGACTGACCGTAACGGTAATGAATACCGTAACGTCATCCTGCAATGGGAAAACGGTTTTTCCAATAACGACAAGGAAGTTCTGACCATTGTTTCCTGCTATTATGAGCAGGATTGGGAAACGGATATGTCCGCGCTGGCCTGCTGGGTCGCATTGAAAAGTATTTCCTTCTCCACCAGGGAGCGCGGGCCATATTCCTGCGGTGGCTGCATGAGCCGGAAGGTGTGCGACGGTCACCCCGATGGTAACGGGGGCACCTATCACCACAGCGATGACAGCGCCGATTGCGATAACTCCCACACAGAAAGCTACTGCCCCGGAGATCACTACGACTTGTATGTGACGGCTCGTTTGCCTGGCTGCGAGAACTGGAGCGGAGAAAGCGGTGCCACTGAACAGACCATTGCCCAATGGGAAGAACTGTGCAGCCCCTCTTACACCGGCGAAAGCGAAGTCATGGAACAATATCTGCAGAAGCTCCAGGAGGCGACGCTGAATGACGATTGGGAAGGTTGGTCCGAAGTCAATATCGAATGGACCAAAGTGTTGTATCAGACCGACTGGGAGGACCTGTATGGTGTCACCGTCACCCAGGTCGGCATTACCAACACAGACAGCTTTACCCCGTCTGAAGATTACACCGGCGGGATCACCGGCAGCGGCAACGGAACTTTCATTATACCGCTGGCCAGCTACAGCTACATATCCTGTCACTTCGGAGAGCCGGATGGCTGGACAGGCGCACCGCACGGGGGAATGGACTTTGCCGCCGGTTACGGAACGCCGATCTATGCCGCCGCTGATGGCGTGGTCGTGAAAGCCGGTTATCATAACAGCTGGGGCAACTACGTCAAGATCTACCATGGCGTTGTGGACGGCAATCAAATCTACACTCTCTACGCGCACTGCTCCTCCCTGGGCGTTTCTGCCGGTCAGACCGTGACCCAGGGTCAGACAATCGCAGCGGTGGGCAGCACCGGCGATAGCACCGGCAACCACTTGCACTTTGAGGTGTATGTCAATAACACCCGTGTCGCGCCGGAAGGCTGGCTGTAATTGCCATACAGCAAAGTCGGAAAAAGTAACAGCTGAACGTCTGTTTTTCTGTATTGCTTTGTTGACTGCCAGCAAACGTATGGCAAACAATTTTCGATTATACGTTGATTTTTGATAATATACTGGCTTTCTCTAAATGAGAATATGTCAACAGCCATACAATCGGCCATACAAACAGTTTGCAAAAAACCGCGCTGCACTGCGGCGCGGTGTGTTGCTGTATGGCACTTGTGCCATACAGCTTTATCCTGCATTTTCCCATCCACTTTCAATTTTTTCAAAAAAAGGGGGAAATCGCTTCCCCCAGAAAGGAGACTATTGGATGGAGCTGGTTAAAAAATCTTACCGAATCAGTGCTTCGACAGCTGAGATGCTAAAGACCATCGTCGAAAAAGAAAACTGCACAGAAGTTTCCGCCGTTGAGAATGCCATCCGCTACTACAAAGACTACCTGTATATGCAAACCGACGGGGCCTTCATCAGCGAGAGCGTGAAGCGCACCTTCCTTGCCAGCGTCAACCTGATGGAAACACGACTGAACAACCGCACCAACAAGGTACTGTCTGAACTGGCGATCCAACAGGCTATAATCTGCCAGGTTCTTGCGCACGAACTGGAAATCAACCCCCGCGCGCTGGACAATTACCGCCGCGCCGCCGTAGAATACTTGAAAATGAATGATCGTGTGTTCCGGCTGGAAGATATTTTGGAAGAATGAGCCTATTTCTCTTGCAAAAACGCCGAGCGAATTTATCGAGTTATCGCAAAAAACAGGCTGTGCCTAATAGGCACAGCCTGTTGCTCTCCGGCCGAAAGTGAGGTGAGAAAGTGAAAGTCAAAGCAATACTCAACTCCGGCTATTTTGCCAATACCCGCCATGCCACAAACTACATTGCGTATATCGACCGGCAAAGCCCCATCTTCGACCAGAACGGTACAGAAAAAAAGGTGCTGTCCGCGCAGGTGGAAGTGGAAGCCCCTGGCAACAGCACTGTATGGCGTCATGTGTACTCGCTGAACGCCAGCGATTGTGAGCGGCTGGGGGTAGACCGCAATTACATGAAAAATCTGATCGCGCTGAAAGCCGATGAACTGGCGAAAGCATATAACATTTCCCCCAACAATCTGCGGATGGTATGCTCCTGGCATAACAAAGACTTTCACCCTCATCTGCATTTTTTGGTCTGGTCCACTGACAGCCGGGAAGCGTTCATACCTCATCGAGAGAAAGAGACTGACAAAAGCGCGGCGCTTAATGCTGCCACGCGTAAAGTAAAAAGCAGTTTCACCAATGAAATCTTTCGCGGCGATCTGGAATATCTGAAGGAAGAAAAAAGCAAGCGCCGCGACAAACTCAATGAGCAGCTGCGTAAGCTGGTCTCCAGCGAGTATCTGGTGGACCGTGAAATCACAGACGCCCTAAAGGATTTGGGCAAAGAACTACGGGAAACCCCAGGCAAGCACACATACAAATTCTTGCCGCCTCAACTTAAAGCCGAAGTAGATAGCGTATTGGAAAAAATCATGCAGCGGGACCCGATCTTGCGGTCCATGTATGAAGAATACCTGGACAGTCAAAAAGAACTGGCCCTGACATATGCCTCCTACGAAGAAACACTGGACAAAAAGTTTGCAGAGATCGAAAACAGCTTCTTTCACCCTTATTGCGATTTTGAAGAACGCCGCGCTGGCCGCGCCGAGGTGACCAGACATAACATCATCATCCATGCCGCCGAGCGGTATGTGCGGCCAGCAGTACAGAGAAAAACAGCTTCGCACGTTCCTCAGAAAAAGTCAACACCGGCCATGACTTCGGCGGGAAATGCTGCTGTTCTTTCTCAGGCCGGCAAACCACCAAACGCGCCAGCAGTACAGGAAAAAACAGCTTCGCACAGTGAGCCAGAAAACGCAACCCCGGATGAAAAGGTGGATGGTTCCGATTATCAGGAAAAAAGCCCCACTTATGCAGTGCAGAACATGCTGTTTCGCCTGGCCAAAACACTGAACAGAGATCAGCAGCAGACACAAAGAATGAACCGGGCCGCCCACGTCGCCAACGGTCTGACCGGCGAAAAGCAAAATGTGCGAAAGTTGAAAACCGGGCTTTCCGATGAACGCAACCTATCTACCATTGATCTGTAATCACCAATTTGTGCCTAATAGGCACAGTTGATTATTCACGAAACACCGAAACATTTCTAGCTGCAATTTGCAAAAAAATTGCATATTTCGGGGCGAAACGCTCTGAGATG
>DWYK01000209.1 GCA_019118705.1 Candidatus Merdibacter merdigallinarum
TACAGATATCTGACAATGAAGTCGGGAAGCAGTGCAGAACAAGATGAGTGTCTGCATTGTTTCCCGTTTTCTTATTTTCAGAGATGCGAACTGGCCTGTTATACATGCGGGCTTTTTAAACTTGACAAAAACTGTATAAATGCATACAATTATACAAGAATACAAAAATGCGATCTAAATGGAGGGATGAAGATGGAAAACCGTAAAGTTTTTTTAAATAAGCATACAAATCTTCTGGAACTGGAGGAACATATTTACCCGCTTGTCGATGTGGAGAAACCGAATGTGTTCCGGAATCTGTTCCACTATGACGAGATACCGAAGATTGCGTTCAATGACAGGATTGTGCCTCATAATATGCCGGATGAGATATGGATTACAGATACCACATTCCGCGACGGGCAGCAGTCGAGAGCGCCTTATACAACAGATCAGATTGTAACAATTTACGATTATCTGCACCGTCTGGGAGGACCAAACGGGAGAATCAGACAGAGTGAATTCTTCCTCTACAGTAAAAAGGACAGGGACGCGGTTTATAAATGTCTTGAGAGAGGGTATGAGTTCCCGGAAGTGACCAGCTGGATCCGTGCGAGCAGGAAGGATTTTCAGCTCGTGAAAGATATCGGGCTTAAGGAGACCGGAATTCTCGTAAGCTGCTCGGATTACCATATTTTCTATAAGCTGAAGATGACCAGGAGGCAGGCGCTTGAGCATTATCTGTCCGTAGTGCGGGAGTGCATGGAGACAGGAGTGCGGCCGAGGTGCCATCTGGAAGATATCACACGTTCTGATATCTACGGTTTTGTGATTCCATTCTGTCTTGAACTTATGAAACTGATGGAAGAGTACCAGATTCCGGTGAAGATCAGAGTCTGCGACACAATGGGATACGGGGTGAATTTCCCGGGGGCAGTGATCCCGAGATCCATTCCGGGCATCATCTATGGTCTTATGACTCACGCAGGCGTGCCGAGTGAGCTGATCGAATTCCACGGGCACAATGATTTCTACAAAGCGGTCAACAACTCTACCACAGCATGGCTCTACGGTGCCTGCGGGGTGAACTGTTCCCTGTTCGGAATCGGCGAAAGGACAGGAAACACGCCGCTGGAAGCCATGGTGTTTGAGTACGCGCAGCTCCGGGGAACACTGGACGGGATGGATACAACGGTCATTACCGAGCTGGCGGAATATTATGAAAAGGAAATCGGCTACCACATTCCGCCGAGAACGCCTTTTGTGGGGAAAAACTTCAATGTCACCCGCGCGGGAATCCATGCGGACGGCATGTTGAAAAACGAAGAGATCTACAATATATTTGACACAGAAAAATTCCTGAACCGCCCTGCGCTTGTATCTGTGTCCAACACGTCCGGAGCCGCGGGCATTGCCTACTGGATCAACGCGTACTTTAAACTGGAAGGGGAACGGCAGGTAGACAAGAATTCCGAACTTGTCCGGAAGCTGAAAGAATGGGTGGATAAAGAATACGAAGACGGACGGGTTACGGTCTTGACAGATGAAGAATTAATTGACAAAATAGACAGTGTATGCAAAGAGCTGCATATAACTTTGTAACCAGGAGGACTTATCTTATATGGAAGAGTATCAGGATCATTCCCTCGGCGGCCGGGTTTTTCAGAAGATCCGGGAGGATATACTGAATGGAAAATATAAGGAAAATGATGAACTTCGGGAAAATACAATCGGAAAAGAACTGGGCGTGAGCCGTACACCTGTGCGCGAGGCACTGCGCCAGCTGGAACTGGAAGGTCTGGTCACGATTATCCCGAACCGGGGCGCCTATGTGACGGGAATTTCGAATAAAGATATCTGGGATATCTACGTAATGAGGTCGATGCTGGAAGGTCTCTGCGCCAGGTGGGCGGCAGAGCATATCACGGACGAACAGCTCGATGAACTTGAAGAAGCAATTCTGCTCTCGGAATTTCAGATGAAAAAAGAAAGTGGATTCAGCCCGGAGCAGGTTGCCGCACTGGACAGCAAGTTTCACTCTGTTCTCTATGAGGCGTCAGGCAGCCGGATGCTGAGCCGTGTGCTTGCAGATTTTCACAATTATGTCCAGATGGCAAGAAAAACGTCTGTCGTATCCGAAGAGCGGGCGCGTAAATCGATTCGGGAACACAGGCAGATCCTGCGGGCCATCCATGACAGGGATGCAGAGATGGCCGAGCAGCTGGCGAATGAACATATTATCCATGTGATGCAGAATCTGAAAAAACAGGGTATTAATGAAAATTAATCATAAAAGAAACAGGAGGACAAGACGAATGGAAAAAATCAAAATGACGACACCGCTGGTAGAGATGGACGGGGACGAGATGACAAGAATTCTCTGGAAGATGATCAAAGATGAGCTTCTTCTCCCTTATATCGACCTGAAAACAGAATACTATGATCTCGGACTGGAGCACAGAAATGAGACAAACGATCAGGTGACGGTTGATTCCGCAATGGCGACAAAGAAATATAAAGTGGCGGTAAAATGTGCTACCATCACACCGAACGCGGCACGCATGGATGAATATAATTTAAAAGAGATGTGGAAAAGCCCGAACGGAACGATTCGTGCCATTCTTGACGGAACCGTATTCCGCGCGCCGATTGTCGTAAAAGGCATCGAGCCATGCGTGAAGAACTGGAAAAAACCAATCACAATCGCAAGACATGCCTACG
>DWYK01000210.1 GCA_019118705.1 Candidatus Merdibacter merdigallinarum
ACCCAGGAACTGTACCGGCAGGCAACGGAGTTGATGGAAAGTCCGACGCTGTATCGTGGCGGCACAGTGACCAAGCTCAAGGGGCTTGTCGAGTCGTTGAAGAGGTCGGTCGATGCCGATGTGGAGAGGGAACGTGCAGCTGCATCAGAATCGTTGAGCGCGGTTCTCGACACCGTCCGTGGCTCTGACGTATGGGAGAACGCCGCAGACAGCGCACGTGTTGCAGCGGAATCGACTTTGCACAGTATCCGGACCAGTATCGATACGACATCGGTGATCGCCAACATTCAGCAGATTGTGAATCGGGCGCAGGAGGTGGTGTATCCCCAGCTGCTGGATAAGCTGGCCGCTTCCGTGCCGCAACCTCAGCCGCAGCCGGCAACGCCTTCGGATATCCCCGGTGACCCCAGCGATGTGGTGGAGCCTTCCGCACCGGTTCAGCCGACACCGGTGAAGCGGTCCGTGCACATCAAATCCATCCCGCTTCCTCACACCGCAACCATGTTGGAATCCGAAACCGATATCGACGCATTCCTTGATGCATACCGCAGCACGCTTGTTGCCGCACTGGAACAGGGAGAAAGGATCCTGCTGTGAACATCTCGGCATTGCAGAGCTTCGCCTCGGACGCCCGCCGTCGTCTGATGGGGGCGGTGTCCGCAAAACTGGATGCCGCCTTGACTCCGGGATCCTCGGCGCGAGTGGATGTCCCTGCTGCGGTCGAACGACTGGAACAGGAGATCAAGGAGCACGACGGCGGCGAGCAAGGCAGGCAGCATGTGGTGGAACGGTATGCCTACCGGTGGTTCAACAGGATCATCGCCTTCCGGTACATGGATGTGCACGGGTTCACCGCCGTACCGGTGGCGTCGGCCGTCGAACTGACGGATGTCAACGGTCTACCGGGGGTACTGGTTGCGGCCAAACGTGGTGAATATGACGAAGACGTGTTTGGTGGCTCCTCCACCATGGGCAACGCCAAACTGCGTGATACGGTTGAAGCCCTGTTCAATGGCTCACTGCAATCCGACGACCCGCAAGGGCAGGCGTATGGCCTGCTGCTGCAGGCGGAGTGTCGGTACTGGAGCCAGTTCATGCCGTTCATGTTCGAGAGGGTCGATTCGTCGCAAGGCAAGGTCGACGAACTGCTGATGCCCGCCGATCTGCTGGCGGAAGGATCCGTGCTGCGTCAGGCTGTCGCCACCATGACTCCTGATGACTGTGAGGACGTGGAGATTATTGGCTGGCTGTACCAGTTCTACATCGCGGAACGTAAAACCGAGGTGATGAACGGCTTCAGCAAGTCGAAGAAGGCCGGTGCCGATGAGATTCCCGCCGCCACGCAGCTGTTCACCCCCGACTGGATTGTGAAGTATCTGGTGCAGAACACGGTGGGACGGTTGTGGATGCAGAACCATCCCGATAGCCAGCTGTATCAGGATTGGGAATACTACATCCAGCCGGAACCTGAACAGAACGACCAATCGGAGTTCCTCCATATCGATAACCCGGAGGAACTGACCGTCTGCGACCCCGCATGCGGTTCCGGGCACATGCTCACCTATGCTTTTGATTTGTTGTACGGCATCTACGAGGAGCAGGGGTATTCCCCGAGTGAAATCCCCGGACTGATTCTTGCCAACAATCTGTACGGCATGGAGATCGACGAGCGGGCGGCCAATCTGGCGGCCTTCGCCCTGACCATGAAGGCACGCGCCAAGGCCCGGCGCTTCTTCTGCGATGGGCGTCGAGTGGAGCCCCATATTTGTCTTATTCGCAAAGAGCAGTTCACCACGGACGAAGTACAGGAACTTAACAGGTTGTACGGTACTTCATTGGACGATGAGGTATGGAATACCTATGCCAATGCCGATATCGCCGGCTCGCTCATCCAGCCTTCTGAGCAACTAGGACAGTTGCGGGAATTGCAATGGCAAAACATTCCGGATGATGTAACCTGGGATGATTTCTCCTTGATGAGTACGGATACTTTGCAACGGTCCAACGTGGTCATTGCACAGACCCGATTTTTACTGCGCAAGTACGCCGCTGTAGTCGCGAATCCCCCGTATATGGGGTCCAAGAACATGGGCGATGAGTTAAAGCGGTTCGTGCAGGATCATTTTGAAGATGGCAAGGCCGATCTATTCGCTGCTTTTATACTGCGTAATTTGCAATTATTACTGCCAAAAGCCATGCTCGGCATGATTACCATGCAAAGCTGGATGTTCCTGTCATCATTCGAGCGGATGCGGCGAAATCTGCTGGCGACGACAACCATCACGTCGATGGCTCATCTGGGAGCAAGGGCGTTTGGTAGCATTGGCGGAGAAGTTGTGTCTACAACAGCGTTTGTGCTGCAAAATTTGTTTATACCTCACTATCAGGGGACATTCATTCGGTTGGTGGATGGTGAAACCGAAGAGGCAAAGAAAAGACTATTGAAAAACGCAATTTTACAGGAAAGGAATAATCGCAATGAATGAAGTTCCAGCGAATATTCTTAAGGTTCGAGATGATTGTAGGCCGATCCAATTTACCGAAGTGGACGGCGGTGGATATGAACTGTGCGAAGGCGAACCAGAGATTGGTTGGATTCGTGCTAGTGGTGGGAAAATCGATACACATATTTTACGTAATCGTATTGA